>JBBAUC010000020.1:0-23929 GCA_040398485.1 Roseomonas sp.
TATCATCCAGGCTGGCGATGGTTGGCGTATGGAAGGGGCTGCGCCGATTCGGCACAGCATCTGCCAGCAGGCGAAAGGCCTCATGCAGGCTTGCCTTAATGTCATCGGCAAAAGCGGGCCGCGCTGGCTTCAAAATCCACCCCCCGCATCAAGCCAGGCCTGTTCCGCCTGCGTTGAAACCCGACCAAGTGCTGCATTGCGATGCGGAAAGCGCCCGAAATCCTGGATCACCACACGATGCCGCCAAGCATAGTCAATCGCGCCTTTTTCCCGTGCATGATGCGGGATATCGCGCAAACCTTCGAATAGCGCGACAGACAAATCCTGATCCGCGAGCGATTCACTATGCTCAAAGGGCAGATAGACAAAAGGCTTTTCGTAAGGGCCCAGCTTCAGGTCGAAGCGCTTTTCCAGCACCACCTTGCGCGCAATGGCGCGGGCATGCGCATCACTCGCGAAGGCTTCGGCATTGCCGCGTAAGACATTGCGCGGGAATTGATCCAGCAGGATCAGCAGCGCCAAAGCGCCTTCGGGCTTTTCAGCCCAGGAATCGAAAGCTCCTTCCCGCGCTGGGCGAATCAGCGCGCCGAAACGGTCGCGGATTTCCGCGTCAAACGCATCATTCTTTTGGAACCAGATCGGGCGATAGGTGTCGCGCCCTTCGGCATACCAGAAGGCGAGAATGGCTTCTGCGTCGTTCATGACAAGGCGCGGTCCAACAGCCGCACGGAATGAATTGCCTCTCGCCCACCAAGATCACAGATTTGATGCCGGCAGGATGTGCCATCGGCGATGATGAAATCCTCTGCCCCCGCAGCACGCACCGCCGGCAGAAGTGAGAGTTCCGCCATGGCCTTCGATGCGTCCAAGCTTTCCGCCTGATAACCAAAAGCCCCCGCCATGCCGCAGCAGGAAGATGTGATGGGCTTCACCGTAACGCCCGGGATGCGCTTCAGCAGCGCCACCGCGGCCGGGAAGGCACCAAAAGCCTTTTGGTGGCAATGGCCATGGATATGCACGGTGACCTCCATTTGCTTGAAAGCCAGTGTCGGCTTGTCGCGTTCCAGCAATTCACTCAGCAGCAGGGCACGCGCGCCCAAGGCTCGGCTTTCTTCGCCCGGCAGCAGCACCAGAAATTCATCGCGCAAAGTCGTCAGCGATGAAGGTTCAATGCCGACCACTGGTGATGCAAAGGGTTTCAGCGCATCAATCACACGCCGAGCCTCAACGCGGGCTTCATCCACCATGCCAGCGGCGAGCAGCGTGCGGCCTTCATCCAAGGGACGCATGCCGCGCGGCGGCCGCGCCACGGCGGGATCACAGCCCGCCGCGCGCAAAACACGGATCGCGGCGCGCAAATTCTCTGGTTCAAAATAACGGTTGAAGGCATCGGGTAGCAGGATCACCTCACCAGCCCTGCCATCCGGGGCGCGCACTTCCCAATCATGAAAGACATCACCGCGAAAGCGCGGCAAAGGCCGCTCCGCCGCCAAGCCCAGCATGCTTTGCGTCAGCGCCGGCAGGCCCGGGATCATATCGCGCAGATTGAACAGGATCGGCGCCATGGAAGCGAAACGCGCGATGCGCGGCAGGCGCGCAATCAAGCGTTCGCGCAAGGGCACGCCATGGCGCTTGGCGCGCGCGGCCAAAGCCTCAATCTTCATGCGCGCCATGTCAACGCCGGTTGGGCATTCCCGCTTGCAGCCCTTGCAGGAAACGCAAAGCGCCATGGCGGCGGCAACCTCATCCCCCGCCAAAGCATCCGGCCCCAATTGGCCGGTAAGCGCCAAGCGCAAAGTATTCGCCCGCCCGCGCGTCAGATGCGCCTCATCCCGCGTCGCGCGATAGGATGGGCACATCACATTGGCATCAAACTTCCGGCAGGTGCCGTTGTTGTTGCACATCTCAACCGCGCTCAGCAGACCGCCAAGCGGGCCGGGATAATCAGACCAGTCCAGCGCCGGTGTTATCGCTGGATCAGCAGCGTAATCAGGCCCGTAGCGAAACAGCGAACGATCATCCATGCGCGGCGGGCGTGTGATGCGATTGGGGTTCAGCAAACCGCGCGGATCAAACGCGTCCTTCACTTCTTCAAAGGCAGAGACGATGCGATCCCCAAACATCGGCCGATGGAATTCAGACCGCACAATGCCATCACCATGTTCGCCAGAATGGCTGCCCTTATACTCCCGCACCAGCGCGAAACATTCCTCCGCAATGGCGCGCATTTTCTGAACATCCGCGCCATCCTTCATGTTCAAGACAGGCCGCACATGCAGGCAGCCGACAGACGCATGCGCGTACCAGGTGCCCTTGGTGCCATGCTTGGCGAAAACATCATTCAGCCTTTCGGTGTAATCGGCCAGATCATCCAGCCCCACCGCGCAATCTTCAATGAAGGAAACCGGTTTCCCATCGCCCTTCATGGACATCATGATATTGAGGCCAGCTTCCCGCACCTCGGCAATCGCGGCCTGAAAGCCTGCATCGGTTGCGCGCACCACCTGGCCGGGATGGCCCAGATCCGCCATCATTTCATCAAGCCGCGCCAAATCGCGCAGCAGCGGGCCATCTTCCTGCCCATGGAATTCCACAATCAGCAGGCTATCCGGTTCGCCGATCAGCATCTTGTCAATCGTCGCGCGATAGATCGGGATGGAACGGCCCAGATCAATCATGGTGCGATCCACCAATTCCACCGCCTCCGGCATCAGCGAAACCAGATGCTTCGATGCTTCCATCGCCTTGCGGAAGCTTGGGAATTGGCAAATGCCCAAAACCTTGCGCGGCTTGATCGGCCAGAGCTTCAGATCAAGCGCTGCCGAAAAAGCCAAAGTCCCTTCGGACCCCACCAGCAACCGGGCCAGATTACCGCGCCCTGCCGCCCGCGCCGCCGGCGTTAGCGCTTCGATGTTATAGCCGCCCACGCGGCGGAGTTGTTCGGGGAAGCGGGCGGCGATTTCCTCAGCCTCCCGCGCACCCAGGGCGCGCAGCCGCTGGATCAGATCGGCAATGCCGCCCGGCACCTCAGCGCCCAGATTATCCGGCAGATCGCCAAAGCGGAACCGAGACCCATCCGCCAGCAGCGCATCAATCGCCAGCACATTATCGGCCATCAGCCCGTAGCGGATGGATTTGGACCCGCAGGAATTATTGGCTGCCATGCCGCCAATGGTGCAGCGCTGCCAGGTGGAAGGGTCCACCGGGTAGAAAACGCCCTGCGCCTTCAGCGCGTCATTCAAGGCGCCGAGCGTAATGCCCGGCTCCACCCGCGCCACGCCCCCCTTGGCATCCACTTCCAGCACGCGCCTCAGGTATTTCGTGCAATCCAGCACCAAAGCGCGGTTGACGGTCTGCCCGCATTGGCTGGTGCCGCCACCCCTCGGCAAAATGGGCACGCCTTCTTCCCGGCAAATGGCCAGGGCCGCTTCCACATCGGCGATGGAACGCGGCACCACCACCCCAATCGGTTCCTGCTGATAGATGGAGGCATCAGTGGCATAGCGGCCGCGATCGGCAGGGCGGAACAGCACCTCGGCGCTGGTCTCACGCCTCAAGCGGGCAGCCAGGCGGGGGTCTCCGGGGGCGATCCGGCCAGGGGGCAGGGCATTCATTCTTCAGGGTCCAAAAACATCTTCTGCACGGGTGGTCTTGGCATGAATGGGGGGTTTCGCCCATGTAGGGGTCACAAACAAGGATTCCATCATGGCCTATTTCCAATCCAAGCCCACCGCCGGGCGTCATTTCCTGCAAATTCCGGGGCCGAGCAATGTGCCAGACCGGGTGCTGCGCGCGATAGACAACCCCACCATGGACCATCGCGGCCCGGATTTTGGCATTTTCGGCAAGGCTTTGCTGGAAAAGACGCGCCATGTCTTCAAGACCCAAGGCCCGGTGGTGATCTACCCCGCCAGCGGCACCGGCGCCTGGGAAGCCGCGCTTGCCAATACGCTTTCGCCCGGCGACCGCGTGTTGATGTGCGAAACCGGCTGGTTCGCCCATCTTTGGGATGAAATGGCGGCCCGCCTTGGGATCGTGACGGATTTCGTGAAGACCGATTGGCGCCGCGGCGCCGATGTGGAAGCGATCGAAGCCCGGCTCCGCGAAGACAAGGCCCATACAATCAAGGCCGTCGCCGTGGTGCATAATGAAACCAGCACTGGCGCCACATCGCGCATTGGCGAAGTGCGTCGTGCGATGGATGCGGCCGGCCACCCGGCGCTGTTGCTGGTGGATACCATCTCCTCACTCGGGTCCATGGATTACCGGCATGATGAATGGGGCGTGGATGTCACCGTTTCGGGCTCGCAAAAGGGGCTGATGTTGCCACCGGGGCTTTCCTTCAACGCCGTCAGCGCCAAGGCGCTCAAGGCCAGCGATACCGCCAAGCTGCCGCGTAGCTTCTGGGATTGGAAGCCGATGCTCGCTTCCAACGCGACGGGCTATTTCCCCTATACGCCCGCGACCAATCTTTTGTACGGGCTGGATGCTGCGGTGGATATGCTGCTGGAAGAAGGGCTGGAAAATGTCTTTGCCCGGCATGATCGCCACGCAGAAGCCGCGCGCCGCGCCGTGCGCCATTGGGGCTTTGAGATCCAATGCGCCGATCCGCGCCATTACTCATCCGTGCTGACGGCGGTGCGCCTGCCGGAAGGCCATAGCGCCAATGCGCTGCGCGGCACCATTCTGGAACGCTTCAACATGAGCCTGGGTAATGGGCTTGGCCAATTGAATGACCGCGTCTTCCGCATTGGCCATTTGGGCGATTTCGGCGATCTGCAATTGACCGGCACGCTGAGCGGCGTGGAGATGGGGCTGCGCGCTGCGGGCGTGCCGCATCAATCCGGCGGCGTGCAGGCGGCGATGAATTATTTGAGCGGGAATGCGTGACGCGTTGCAGGCGCGATTCGTTTCGGCGGATCACGTTCTGTCTTGAAGGCGCTGCATGAGCACCGATAAACCCGATGTGCTGGTGGTCGGCGCCGGCGTCGCCGGCATTGCCGCTGCGCGCACCCTGCATGCGCGAGGGCTTTCCTGCCTGGTGCTGGAAGCGAAGGACCGCATCGGCGGGCGCGCCTATACGGATGCGACAGGCTTTGACCACGGCGCTTCCTGGTTGCACCAGGCCAATGACAATCCGCTGACCGCTTTCGCCGAAGCGCTTGGCTTCGAAACAGTGGACCACGATAAGCTCCGCCAGCGCCCGCTATTCACCGAAGGCCGTTTTGCCACTACCGCTGAACGTGGCGCCTTCGCCGCAGCCGAAGATCGCTTCTGGCGCGTGATTGAAGCCGCCGCCGCCGATGGGGCGCCGGATCGCCCGGCGTCAGACGCTGCGCCTCAGGGCGAGCGCTTTGATGCGTTGGTGGCGCATTGGGAAGGGGCGCAGATTTGCGCGGCGGAACTTTCACGCATGAGCCTGCATGATTTCGCCGCCACCGCGCTCGATGGCCCGAATCTGCTACTGCGTCGCGGCCTAGGCACTTTGGTCAGCACCTTGGCTGAAGGGCTGCCCATCCGATTGAATGCACCCGTGGCGCGGCTTGATTGGGGCGGCAGCGGGGTGGAGGCTTCGGGTGATTTCGGCCGCATCCGCGCGCAGGCCGCGATCATCACGGTTTCAACCGGCGTGCTGGCGCAAGCCAGTATTGCCTTCACGCCCGGCTTGCCTGCCCAAACACTGGACGCCATCAAGGCGCTGCCGCTTGGCTTGCTGACCAAGCTGTCTTTCCCCATCGCGCCCGACACGTTGCCTGAATTCGGGGCCTTCGCCAGCTTGCGGCGCGATATTGCAGGGCCAGGTGATCGGCCCATTTCCTGGATCGCGCGGCCCTTTGGCGCGCCGGTCATGCTGGCCTTCATCGGCGGGTCCTTGGCCTGGGAACTCTCACGCGCCGGCAAACAAGCAACGGAAGCGCATGCCCGCGCCGAATTTGCGCGTGTTTTTGGCGCTGAAGCAGCAAAGGCGCTGGGCACACCGATCATCACTGATTGGGGCGAAGACTCTGCCTTTTTCGGCAGCTATAGCCACGCGATTCCGGGCGCGCAGGCAGCAAGGCGGGCATTGGCGGAACCGCTTGCCGATGGCCGGCTGATCTTCGCCGGCGAAGCCTGCCATCCACGCTTCGCCGCCACCGTTGCGGGTGCCTGGCTGAGTGGGGAGGGTGCGGCGCAACTTATTTTGCGCTGATGCCGCGCCCAATCCATAATCGCTTTCGGCACTAGCCGGGATTTTCTTGGACAAGCCAGCATCTTCGGGCGTAAGCCTGCGCCTCGCGCTCAGTGACAACACATCGCGCATCCTTGGGGAGAAATATCATGACCATTCATCTCGCGCGCCGTGGCTTTCTGGCCGCCGGGCTTGCCACTGTCGGCGTTTTTGCCTCAGCCCGACGCCCCATCCTTGCGCAGACAGCAGAGGGTCCCTTCACCCTTGCGCCTTTGCCCTATGCGGCCAACGCCAATGAGGCTGCGATTGATGCCATGACCATGGAACTGCACCATGGCCGGCACCATGCCGCCGCTGTCGCCGCACTCAACAATATCGCGCGCGAATACCCAGCACTCGCGACCACACCGATTGATGATGTGCTGATGCGCCTTTCCCAGGCGCCAGATGCCGTCCGCACGGCGCTCCGCAATAATGCCGGCAGCCATGCGAATCACAGCATGTTCTGGGAAATCATGGGTGGTCAGGGCGGTGAGCCCAGCGGCGATCTGAAAGCCGCGATTGACCGAGACCTGGGCGGCTTCGCCAAGATGCAAACGGATTTCAACGCGGCTGGCATGCGGGTGTTTGGATCAGGCTGGGCGTTTGTGGTCGTGACGCCGGCGGGCGGGCTTTCCATTGTCACCAGGCCCAATCAGGATAATCCGCTGATGGATGGCCAGCGCGTGCTGATGGGCAATGATGTCTGGGAACACGCCTATTACCTGCGCTACCAGAATCGCCGGGCGGAATACCTGACGAATTGGTGGAAGGTGCTGAACTGGGAAAAGATCGCCGCGCGCTATGACGCGGCGCGCAATGGCACCTTGCGGATATAAGGAAAAGCCTCGGCGCCACGCTCAACAAGCCGTAGGCGGGCGCGGCGCGGTGGCGAAACGCAGCAAACACGCCCCGTAACGATCATTGAAGGCCGTGGTGCCGCCCGCACCATGGCCTGCCACACCCGCTGGCCGGTCAATCAATAAAAACGCACCAAAGCGTTCACGTTGCCGCCGCAGTGCTTCGGCACGTTTATCAGGTTCCGCCATGAAGGGGTCATCCCGAAAATCCGCAATCGCAAGCCGCGTGCGGCGCGCGCCAGCGGCCTCAGTCAATAGCGCTTCCATTTCTGCGATCTGCGCATGCAGGCGGTTGTTTTCGTCACTCGGCCGGCCATGGGCGGCAGCGGCAATCGCAATCGTCACATCAGCAAGCCCGGGGCGGTTCAGCACCATCAGCGCATTCCAGCCGCCGCGTGATTGCCCCGCCACAATCACCTGCCGATAACCGCGCCCGCGCAATTCCGCCAAATCATCGCGCAGCCAGGCGGCCGCGCGGCGCGCGCCATCGGCATTGGGTTCCCGGTCAAAGCGCCAGACATCAAAGCCGGCATTATTGAAATGCCGCGTCCAGCTTTGCGGTTGACGGCCTCGCGAATCCTGCAGCGCCTCTGCTGTGCCATGCGCAAACACCAGCACGCCGCGCGCCTGTTCCGGCCCCCACCAGATGAAGCGCTCATCCGGCAGCGTCGCGTGATGAGCGGAGGTAATGGCAATACCCTCTGGCGGAGGGCTCGGCGCCCATTCCTGCCCCGGCTTCACAATCGCAAGATCGCGCAGCGCGATGGTACAAGCGCCGGCGCCAGCGCGCCTTTCGCAGTCAGCCAGCGCAGTTTGCTCGACAAAGGCCGAATCCCCCCCGCCCGCCTGCAAGCCGAAAGTACCATTGGGGCCAAAGGCCAGCACTCGCGGCGTATTGAGGTTCAGAAAGCGCCGAACGCTGGCCTGGCTGGCCTCCGGCAGGCCAAGTATCGCCGGCGCTTCCAGAATGGGCGCTGCCGGCGCCTGGGCATGGCTGATCGGGGCAGCAACTAGCCCAATCAGCGCCGCAAGCGCTGCGACAAAGCCCTTCCAGCCGGCCATGCAATACTCCCCGGGAACGCGAAGCCATTTTCCCCAAGCCAGGCGGTGGCCGCAAGCCCCGCTTGCCCTGGCTGCGGGCGGGGGGCATATCGGCCGCTTATTCGGCTTTTGCCAAGGGAAAGATCATGCGCGTCAAAGATGTGAAGAAGGTCGTGCTCGCCTATTCTGGCGGGCTGGATACCAGCGTCATCCTGAAATGGCTGCAAACCACCTATCAATGCGAAATCGTCACCTTTACCGCCGATCTTGGCCAGGGTGAGGAATTGGGTCCGGCGCGCGACAAGGCGCTGCTGCTTGGCATCAAGCCGGAAAACATTTTCGTGGATGATCTGCGGGAAGAATTCATCCGCGATTTCGTCTTCCCGATGTTCCGCGCCAATGCGCTGTATGAGGGCATGTATCTGCTCGGCACCTCCATCGCGCGCCCGCTGATCGCCAAGCGCCAGATTGAAATCGCCGAAGCCATGGGCGCTGATGCGGTGGCGCATGGCGCGACCGGCAAGGGCAATGACCAGGTGCGCTTTGAACTCAGCTATTACGCGCTGAAGCCGGATGTGAAGGTCATCGCGCCCTGGCGCGAATGGGACCTGACCAGCCGCACGCGCCTGATCGAATTCGCCGAGGAACACCAGATCCCCATCGCGAAGGACAAGCGCGGCGAAGCGCCCTTCAGCGTGGATGCCAATCTGCTGCACAGCAGCAGCGAAGGCAAAATTCTGGAAGAACCCTGGGACGCGCCGGATGAAATGGTTTGGCAGCGCACCATCAGCCCGATGGATGCGCCAGACCGCGCGACCGATATCACCATTGAATTTGAACGCGGCGATGCGGTTGGGATCAACGGCGAACGCCTGTCGCCCGCTACCTTGCTCACGCGGTTGAATGCGCTCGGCAAGGAAAACGGCATTGGTCGGCTGGATTTGGTGGAAAACCGCTTTGTCGGCATGAAGTCCCGCGGCTGCTATGAAACGCCGGGCGGCACCATCCTTTATGTCGCGCATCGCGCCATGGAAAGCATCACGCTGGATCGCGAAGCGGCGCATCTGAAAGATAGCCTGATGCCGCGCTATGCGGAGCTGATCTATAATGGCTTCTGGTTCGCGCCCGAACGGCGCATGCTGCAAGCGCTTATTGATGAAAGCCAGCACAGTGTCTCAGGCACGGTGCGGCTGAAGCTTTACAAGGGCAATACCATCGTCACCGGGCGGCAATCGCCCAATAGCCTCTATTCCATGAAGCATGTGACGTTTGAAGATGACCAGGGCGCCTATGACCAGTTCGATGCACAGGGCTTCATCAAATTGAATGCGCTGCGTCTGCGTCTTGGCGCCATGGCTGGCCGCAAGGGCGGCGCGCTCTGACATAAAAAAAGCCCAGGAGGCGCTGCCTCCTGGGCTTTCTATTTGGGCGGTAGCGCCGCCCAAATACTTCTTAGAGCGTGTCACCTTCACGTTCATTCATGTGACACTCTCTAAGCCCTTGTTTGATCGCATTTTCCGAGCCGCCAAGCGATTCCGCTTGGCTTGAAAATGCTCAGCTTTGCGCCAGCATCGCGAGCAGCAGCAGTGCCACGATATTGGTGATCTTGATCATCGGGTTCACCGCCGGGCCCGCCGTATCCTTATACGGGTCGCCAACAGTATCACCGGTCACGGCTGCCTTATGGGCCTCAGAGCCCTTGCCGCCATGATGACCATCTTCAATGTACTTCTTCGCATTATCCCAGGCGCCACCACCGGTGGTCATGGAAACCGCCACAAAGAAGCCGGTCACGATCACGCCAAGCAGCATCGCGCCGAGCGCTTCAAAGCCAGCCGCCTTACCCGCGATGGCATTGATGCCGAAATACACCACCAGCGGAGACAACACAGGCAGCAAGGACGGGATGATCATTTCCTTGATCGCCGACTTTGTCAGCATATCCACCGCGCGGCCGTAATCCGGCTTTTCGGTGCCCTGCATGATGCCCGGCTTTTCCTTGAACTGGCGGCGCACTTCTTCCACCACGCTCATTGCCGCGCGACCAACCGCCGTCATTGCCATGCCGCCGAACAAATAAGGCAGCAAGCCGCCAAACAGCAGGCCAACCACAACGTAGGGGCTAGACAGCGAGAAGGTCAGGTTCCCCACACCCTGGAAATACGGGTAGAGCGTCGGGTTCTGAACGAAGTAGTTCAGATCCTGCGTATAAGCGGCAAACAGCACCAGCGCACCAAGACCGGCTGAACCAATGGCATAGCCCTTGGTGACCGCCTTGGTCGTATTGCCAACCGCATCCAGCGCATCGGTGGTCTGGCGGATTTCCTTGGGCAGGCCAGCCATTTCGGCAATGCCACCCGCGTTATCCGTAACAGGACCGAATGCATCGAGCGCCACCACAAAACCGGCCAGGGCCAGCATGGTCGTGACCGCAATGGCAATGCCGTAAAGCCCCGCCAGCCCATAGGTGATCAACACGCCCGCAATGATGATGAGCGCCGGAATGGCCGTGCTTTCCATTGAAACCGCAAGCCCGCGGATCACGTTGGTGCCATGGCCCGTGACCGAGCTTTCGGCAATCGCCTGCACAGGGCGGTAGCCCGTGCCGGTATAGTATTCCGTGATCCAGACAATCAGCCCGGTCACCGCCAACCCAACCACGCCACACAGGAACAGGTCGAAAGAATTGAAGCTGGTGCCCGCCGCCGTCATCGTACCGAAGCCAAAGACCAGATAGGTCAACGGCAGCAACACAACCAGCGAAAGCACACCGGTCACGATAAAGCCGCGATACATGGCGCCCATGATGGAATTATTCGCCGGCAGCTTCACGAAATACGTGCCGACGATGGAGGTCACCACGCACACCGCACCGATCGCGAGCGGATAGATCATGCCGCGCACCATCATGGCCGGATCGGCAAAGGCAATCGCCGCCAGCACCATGGTGGCAACCATGGTCACCGCATAGGTTTCGAACAAGTCAGCGGCCATGCCGGCGCAATCGCCGACATTATCGCCCACATTGTCAGCGATAGTGGCGGGGTTGCGGGGGTCATCCTCAGGGATGCCGGCTTCCACCTTGCCCACCATGTCGCCGCCCACATCCGCACCCTTGGTGAAGATGCCGCCGCCCAAGCGCGCAAAAATCGAAATCAGCGAAGCGCCGAAGCCAAGCGCCACCAGCGCATCAATCACCGTGCGGCTATTGGGCGCATGACCGCCAAATAACGTCAGGATCAGGAAATAAACGGCCACACCCAGCAACGCCAGGCCCGCCACCAGCATCCCGGTGATGGCGCCCGATTTGAAGGCGACATCCAGCCCGGCGGCGAGAGATTGCATCGCGGCCTGCGCGGTGCGGAGATTGGCGCGCACCGACACATTCATGCCGATAAAGCCCGCAGCACCCGAAAGCACCGCGCCAAGCGCGAAGCCAATGGCCACCACAAGGCCAAGGCGCCAGGCCACCAGGGCGAAAAGCACTACGCCCACAATGGCAATGGTGCCGTATTGCCGCTTCAGATAGGCAGATGCACCTTCCTGAATGGCGAGAGCAATTTCCTGCATCCGCGGCGAACCGGGATCGCGCGAAAGCACATCCTTGGCAGTGATCACACCGTAGGCGATGGACAACGCTCCAAGCGCGATCACCAGGATCAGCGATAAGGTCAGCAAAGCTTAGACTCCCCCTTTTTGGCGCGGTTAAGGCCGCCGCGCGCCGGCACGGGGACCAGCGCGGAGTCTCACCCCACGACGGTCTCAGTGATGCACTTCCTTAAAAGGGGCGGGGCAGGGGCGCAACGGGGGAGGCGGGTTTCCAGCCGAAAACCCGCCCTTTTCAGGCTAAATCAGGCCGTTTTGGCCCGCTCAATCGCTTCCCGGATCAGGCGGCGGGCCTCATCGGCGTCGCCCCAGCCGATGAATTTCACCCATTTGCCGGGCTCCAGGTCTTTGTAATGTTCAAAAAAATGCTGGATCTGTTCAATGGTGATCTTGGGCAGGTCCGTATAGTTGCGCACGTGAAGGTAGCGTTGGGTCAGTTTGTCCGATGGGACAGCGATGATCTTTTCATCCCCCCCGCCATCATCTTCCATCTTCATCACGCCAACGGGGCGCACATTCAAAACGGCGCCGGGCACGATGGGGCGCGTATTGGCCACCAGCACGTCAATCGGGTCGCCATCTTCAGAAAGCGTATGCGGCACGAAGCCATAATTCCCCGGATAGCGCATGGGCGTATGCAGGAACCGGTCCACGAATAGCGTGCCGGCGGCCTTGTCCATCTCATATTTGATGGGCTCGCCACCGATCTGGACTTCAATGATCACATTCACATCATTCGGCGGGTCCTTGCCGATGGGAATGGCATCTATGCGCATGGGGTCTCTCCAGGGGCGGGGGCGGCCACTGCGGCAGCCCGAATGCCCTTCCGGGGCGGATATGCCCGTATGCGCCAGGATTGCAAGCCGCTTCCCGCTTGCAAGCGCCCGCGCTGGCCCGCAGGGTAGCTTCATGAATGCCATCGCCCGCGCCGCTTTCGCCGCCGCCGCCGCCCGCGAAGCCGTGGCCGTGAATATGCGCGTCGGTGGTTCCGATGCGCGCTGGTTCCGCATGGCGGGGCTGCCCACTGTGGTTTATGGTCCAACGCCGCATAATATGGGCGGCGCGGATGAATGGGTTTCGGTCACGGAATTGGAGGCCATCGCCCAAATCCACGCCCTGGCCGGCTTTGATTTTCTGAATGGGGAGAACGGCGCGCCATGATCATTTTAGCCGAAATCCTGGCTTTCAGCCTGATTGCCTTCTGGCTGCTTTTGTTTGCGGTGCAATGGGTGGCCCAGGCCATCGGCGCTTGGCTTGGCCGCCACCATGTCACGCGTGGCGTAGCCCCGGCGGAGGGTGTTGGCCTGGTGGTGAGCGGCATGCTTGGCCTGCTCGCCTTTGTGCTGGCACTGACCCTTTCCTTCGCCACCACGCGCTTTGAAGAACGCCGCCAAGGCACGCTGATGGAAGCCAATGCGCTGGGCACCGCCTGGCTCCGCGCCAAGGCCATCGGCCATCCGCGTGGTGAGGAATTGGCCAAATTGTTTGAGGAATACACGAAGCTCCGCGCCGATTTCATCACGGCGCCGGCGGATCGGGAAGTTGTGCGCGCCATCAATGACCGGACATCGGCACTGCAAACCCGCATTTGGGAACATGTCACCGTCATTGTGCGCGAAAAGCCGGATCCCGTTTCAACTTCGCTGATGGCCGCGACCAATGAAGTGTTTGACCGTTCAACGGCTGAGCGCTTGGCCTTTGGCCAAGGCATGCCGCCGCAAATGGTCTGGCTGCTCATGGGCATTGCGGTGCTGAGCATTGGCGCGCTGGGCTATCAATTGGGGCTGCGCGGGCTTTCGCTGCCGATCCTTTCCTTGCTGCTGATCGGCATGTGGACATCGGTGATGGTCGTCATCCTGGATTTGAGCGCGCCGCGCATCGGCAGCCTGCGTTCCAGCGCGACCGTCTATTATTGGACGCTGGATAGCTTCTCCCCGAACCCGGCGCCGGCCCGAAGATAAGTCGCGGCGCCTCGCCCCCGGGCAGCGCCCGTGATAGGGGGCTTCAGGATGTCCAGCGCCACCACTGAAACCCCTGCCGCCATGCTCACCCGGCGCCGGAGCCCTGCCTGGGCCTGGGCGGCATTGCTGGTGGCTTTCGCCATGGCAACGCCGATCCTGGCCGTGCTGGTGACCGCCGCCGCGCCAGGGGGCGAGGTCTGGCGGCATATTGCGGCCACTACCTTGCCCGAAATGCTAGCCAATTCCGCGCTGCTGGCCCTGCTGGTCACGCTGATGGCGGGTAGTGCGGGCGCCGTCACCGCCTGGCTGGTGGTGGCCTGCGAATTCCGTGGGCGGCGCTTTCTGGAAGTGGCGCTGCTGCTGCCCATCGCCATGCCGGCTTACCTCTGCGGCTATGTCTATACTTGGCTGCTGGATGTATCCGGGCCGGTGCAGACCACGCTTCGCAGCGCAACCGGGCTTTCCTTCGGGCAATATTGGTTCCCGGAAATCCGCAGCCTGCCCGGCGCGGCGCTGATACTTTCCATGGTGCTTTACCCTTACGTTTACATGCTCTGCCGCGCGGCCTTCCTGCAGCAAAGCGTTTGTCTGATTGAGGCATCCCGCACGCTGGGCCATGGGTTGGCGCGCAGTTTCCTGCATGTTGCGCTGCCCTTGGCGCGACCTGCACTCGCCGCCGGCGTTGCGCTCGCTTTGATGGAAACGCTCGCGGATTTCGGCACGGTGCAGCATTTCGCGGTGCGCAGCTTCACCACCGGCATTTATGAGGCCTGGTTCGGCATGGATAACCGCCCGGCTGCGGCGCAGCTTGCGGTTGCCCTGCTTGGCTGTGTCGGGCTGCTGCTGGCTTTGGAGCATTTCTCGCGCGGCGGGCGGCGCTTTCACCCAACCACAACACGGCACCCGGCCTTGCGCCCCGTGCGGCTTTCCGGCTGGCGGGAAGGGTTAGTGCTATTCGCTTGTGCGATACCGCTGCTGATCGGCTTTATTATTCCGGCATGTGCGCTGCTGTGGCTGATGGTGCAGGCGGGCGACCCCTTCAGCCCTGCGCGCTATCTGCCCTATGCGCGCAATTCACTCGTGCTTTCGGGCGTGACGGCCTTGCTCGCGGTAGTTTTGGCGGCAGGCATGGCCTGGGCGGCGCGGCTTTACCCTTCTCCCGCGCGCAGCATCGCCAATCGGGTGGCGTCGCTCGGCTATGCGCTGCCGGGTTCGGTGATTGCGGTTGGTGTGCTGGTGCCTTTTGGGTTGTTCGACAATACGCTCGATTCTTGGCTGCGCGCGCGCTTTGGGGTTTCATCCGGGCTATTATTGTCTGGCACCATGGTGGCGTTGGTTTTCGCCTATCTGGTGCGCTTTCTGGCGGTGGCCTTGTCCACGGTGGAATCGGGGCTCGCGCGGCTCAAGCCATCCTATACGGATGCGGCGCGCGTGCTGGGCCGGCGGCCAGGCCAGGCCGTGCGCGAAGTGGAAGTACCGCTGGCGCGCGGCGCGTTGCTGACCGCGGGGCTTTTGGTGTTTGTGGACACCATGAAGGAATTGCCAGCGACGCTGATCGTGCGGCCCTTTGATCTCGATACGCTTGCCGTGCGCGTCTATAATCTGGCGTCCGACGAAAGATTGGCCGAGGCTTCAACCGCCGCCGTGCTCATTGTGCTGGTGGGGCTGCTGCCTGTCGCCGCACTCACGCGGATGATGCGGCGGGAATGATCAGTATAGCTTGAGCGCGGCGGCTGTATCCGGCGCTTGGTGCAGCGCATCAATAGCTTGCATCAGCGCCTCGGCCCTGCCTTCCGGCAGAATACCCGCGAAACAGGCGCGTAGCTTCGCGATTTGCGCCGCGCGCGGCAGCGGATTTTCCGGGCTGCCCAAGGCAGCGTCCACGCGCTGATCGAGCTTTGTCCCGTCGTGCATTTCGATTTCCACGCGCTGCGGCACCACGGCGTTTTCATCGCTGTTGCCATCACCGAGTAACCCGGGATCGCGGCACCTGGGAGAGCGTGAACCATCACCTCATCAGGCTCGACCGCGAACGGGTCGGGCGCGGTGATCCACAGCCAGAGTATCAAGAGCCGATCAGCCAAGGCAATCTCGAAGCCCCCCGCGAAACTGATCGGTCGGCTGGCTCACGCAAAGCCGTAATGTCGCCGGAAATCAACCTGCGTCGAAGTTCTGCCAGGCCTGCCAGTGGAAATCCTTGGTTTCCCATGGTCGCAGGTCGGGCAGCGCGGCGCGGGTGGCGTAGTTGATGAAAACGAGGTCCACCTGGCTCAGATTGTCGTGGTAGTATCCGAGATCGACGATGTCCCAGAGCATGAAACCGGCAGCCAGCAAAGCGCCCAGTCGATCGTGAAGGTGGATCATCGGCGCCTCGATGATGACGCAACTGGTATTCGTCAGCGTCCTCGCCGCGCCGCGGAGCACGTCGAGCTCACCGCCATCGACGTCGATCTTCAGGAGATAGGGTGTTTTGACGGGGTTCTCGTCAAGCCAGGTGTCGAGCGCGATAGCTGGGATCTGCTCGGTCGAGTCTCCGCGGGTCGGCCGGAATGCAGCGAGGCCCGAGCTTAGCTTGCCGTTCGCGGCGACCTCGATGAAGCCCGAGGTGTGATGCACTGCCGCCTCGACGAGAACGTGATCGATTCGCTCGTAATTGCGGTGGATGGTCTCGCGCTGGGTGGTATCCGGCTCGAACAGGATATGTGGCGTATCGGGGAAGCACTCCATCAGCTCGATGGTGCGATCCTGCACCCCGACGTCGAGTACCGTTCCTACCGGCAGGCTGCTTGCAATAAGGAAACGCAAGCTGTCGGATTTGCTCGGTCGCCGCACGATCGATCTCCCTGGCTCGGACTGCCGAGTTGTGTGAGAGGACATATCCCAGATGACTGGACCGATCAGCCTTCCTAAGCGTTATATTCCACACAACAGCGCCGTGCACAACCCGGAATCGAAACAACCATGCACGACAGCGCCGCCAACCGCCATCTTTCTCTGCAAAACGCCGCTTTCGAGCCCTGGGCGCCCCTTCTAGCGGCCACGCGAGCGCACCTCTCCCGCCCGCTGCCCCCGGGTAGCCTCCGACCCGGCTCGGCTCAAGATCGGCGTGGCACCGCCGTCCGCAACGCCGCGATGGCGTCGAGGATCTGCTGGAACAGCGCACGCGGCACCATGACCTCGGCCATTTGGAACGCGATCGAGCGGCCATGCCGGACGATCTTGGCGCCGACCTTGGCCAGCCGATCGCGCAACGTGGTCAGCGACCAATGCTTGACCGGCTCGGGCCGCGCGAGGGTTCGGAGGAAGTTGGCGAGGTTGAAGGCCAGCGCGGGCAGTTGCAGCCGCACCGCGTTGGCCGCGAACCGCATACAGAGGAGCCGGGTCCAGGTGACCACGTTCTCGCCCTCCTTGATGTGCTGCTCGGCCTTGCGCCCCGTGCGGCTTTCCGGCTGGCGGGAAGGGTTAGTGCTATTCGCTTGTGCGATACCGCTGCTGATCGGCTTTATTATTCCGGCATGTGCGCTGCTGTGGCTGATGGTGCAGGCGGGCGACCCCTTCAGCCCTGCGCGCTATCTGCCCTATGCGCGCAATTCACTCGTGCTTTCGGGCGTGACGGCCTTGCTCGCGGTAGTTTTGGCGGCAGGCATGGCCTGGGCGGCGCGGCTTTACCCTTCTCCCGCGCGCAGCATCGCCAATCGGGTGGCGTCGCTCGGCTATGCGCTGCCGGGTTCGGTGATTGCGGTTGGTGTGCTGGTGCCTTTTGGGTTGTTCGACAATACGCTCGATTCTTGGCTGCGCGCGCGCTTTGGGGTTTCATCCGGGCTATTATTGTCTGGCACCATGGTGGCGTTGGTTTTCGCCTATCTGGTGCGCTTTCTGGCGGTGGCCTTGTCCACGGTGGAATCGGGGCTCGCGCGGCTCAAGCCATCCTATACGGATGCGGCGCGCGTGCTGGGCCGGCGGCCAGGCCAGGCCGTGCGCGAAGTGGAAGTACCGCTGGCGCGCGGCGCGTTGCTGACCGCGGGGCTTTTGGTGTTTGTGGACACCATGAAGGAATTGCCAGCGACGCTGATCGTGCGGCCCTTTGATCTCGATACGCTTGCCGTGCGCGTCTATAATCTGGCGTCCGACGAAAGATTGGCCGAGGCTTCAACCGCCGCCGTGCTCATTGTGCTGGTGGGGCTGCTGCCTGTCGCCGCACTCACGCGGATGATGCGGCGGGAATGATCAGTATAGCTTGAGCGCGGCGGCTGTATCCGGCGCTTGGTGCAGCGCATCAATAGCTTGCATCAGCGCCTCGGCCCTGCCTTCCGGCAGAATACCCGCGAAACAGGCGCGTAGCTTCGCGATTTGCGCCGCGCGCGGCAGCGGATTTTCCGGGCTGCCCAAGGCAGCGTCCACGCGCTGATCGAGCTTTGTCCCGTCGTGCATTTCGATTTCCACGCGCTGCGGCACCACGGCGTTTTCATCGCTGTTGCCATCAACGAGCAATGCAACGCGCGCCGCCAAAGCATGCGTTGCGGGATCACGTAACAACGCCTCGGAAAAGTCACCAAGCCCAACACTGCCTGAAAGCAGCGTGCGCGCCACCACATAGGGCAGGCAAAGCCGCGCGTAATTGCCGGTCAGGTCCGGCTTGATGGGGCGGCCCACTAGCCGCATCGCCAACGGCGGCAGGTAAAGCCGCACGGCGCTGACATTTTCGGTGCGGATTCCATGCGCCGCCATCAGGCGCTGCACGCCATCAATGGCGGGATGGGTCAGCCGCCCGGAGGGAAAGGGTTTGTGGGCAAGCTTCGTTACCTGCCAAATGCTGCCAAGCGCGGCTAGGCCGGGCGCCAGATCATGTTCCGGCTCTGTGAGTTTCAAGAAACCAAATGGCCCCGTCAGCCATTGCGCCGGCCCCGCAGCGCCCGCCGCCGCCAAATCTGCCGCGCGCAGCCCCGCCATGGCGGCAAAGCCCATTTGCACCGGCAGCGCCATGGACCCTTCCGTATGCGCCTGCATAGTTCCCGGTATCTGCCCAAGCAACAGCCCCGCGCCCGCCGAAGCTGTCGCCAGGTCAAACCCTCGCAACCGCGCCACCGCGCCATAAGCGCCGAACATCCCCGCCGTGGCCGGGCGGAAAAAGCGCATCGGCCCGCGTGCCGCAGCACCTATGGTGCAGGCCAGATCAAGCCCCAGAATCACCGCCGCCATGAAACGCGCGCCAGAGACCGGCTTGCCCTGGAGGCTTTGCCTTTCCGCCTCGGCCAGGGCGGCGGAGACGGTCGGCGTCATGGCATGCACCACGGCGGCTTCATGGATGGCGTCAAATTCCAGCGCATGAGCCTGAAAGGCATTCATGAAAGCGGCCTGAGACGCCGGCAGCTTCGCGCCATCACCCCAAAGCCTGGCCTCTTCCCCCGCGCCCCAGCCGCGCGCTGCGGCGAGCAAACCAGCGCGCGCCGCATGGGCCATGCCGGCCACGCCAACCGCGAGGCCATCCAGCAGAAACACCCGCGCGGCCGCATGCGCCGCTTCGGGAATGGCGGCATCAGGCGTTTCCAAAAGGTGGCGAAGCAGGATGGTTTCAGCGTTGTCTGTCATACTCCCCATGCTGCCCATGTGCCTTTTCGCGTCAAGCACCATGGCGCGTTGCGCCGCTTCGTGCTGCGATAATGCCAGATGGAAGAGTTAGCATGACCAAGATCAAAGGCATTGTCGTCTGCCCACAACCACGCGCTGCGGATGTGGGGGCGGAAGTTCTGCGCCGCGGTGGTAATGCCTTTGACGCCGCCGTTGCGACGGCTTTCTGCCAAATGGTGCAAGACCCCTTCATGTGCGGCATTGGTGGCATGGGCACGTTGCAATTCCGCGACGCGAAAACCGGCCGCCAGGGCATGATCGATTTCCATGCGCGAGCGGGGGCCAAGGTGCGCGCCGATATGTGGGCCGCCGATAGCAAGGGCAAATCCGAAATCTCCGGCTATGCGCTGTTTGAGGATCATCGGGCGGAGCTTGGCTATACCGCCATCATGACCCCCGGCACCGTCGCGGGATTCGCGCATTTCCACGCGCAATTCTGCACCATGGATTGGGCAGATTTGCTGGCGCCGGCCATTGCCATGGCGCGGGATGGCGTGCTGGTGACGCCCTTCTTCCGCGATTTCCTGGTGCGCAAACCCCAGCCCGGCCTGCCCAGCGGCTTGCAGCGCGTGACGAAAACCAAAGCCTGCGCCGCGCTTTATCTGAACCATTCCGGGCAGCTGCATGAAGTCGGCGAAAAGCTGGTGCATGCCGAAATGGCCCGCACGCTGGAACGCATTGCCGCCAAGGGCGCGCAGGATTTTTATACGGGCGAGATTGCCGGGCAGATCATCAATGACTTTGCGCAACACGGCGCCTTCATCACCGCCGACGATCTGCGCGATTACCGCGTGCGTGAAAGCACGCCCGTGATCGGCACCTATCGGGGCTACAAGATATCTTCCAACCCACCACCGGGCTCGGGCGCGGTGCTGATCGCCATGCTGAATATCCTGGAACAATTCGATCTTGGTTCGCTGCCCGCCGGCAGTGCCGGGCATTATGATCTGGTCGCACGCGCCATGGCCGCCGCGCATCACGACCGTGATGAAGCACTGGGCGATCCGGATTTCGTGTCCGTGCCAACCGAATCCCTCATGTCGAAAGACCGCGCCGCCACATGGGCCAAACGCATCAGGGATGGCTGGCTGCCCGGCGGGCGGATTGGAGAACCCCCATCCTGCACCACGCATCTTTCCGTCTGGGATGCGGCGGGGAATTGCGTTTCCGTCACGCATACGCTCGGCACCGGTGCCGGCGTGGTGACACCTGGCCTTGGCTTCAATTGGAACAACGCCATGAAGCTGTTTGATATGCGCCCGGGCCGCGCCAATAGCATCGCCCCCGGCAAGGCGCGCACCACCGGCATGGTGCCAACCATTGTCTATAAGGATAATGAGCCCTGGCTGATTGTCGGCGCACCTGGCGGCAGCGTGATCATCTCGGCGGTGCTGACCACCATCATCAATGCAATTGATTTTGGCATGTCAGCGGTGGAGGCAGTTTCCTTCCCGCGCATCCATTGTGAAGGCGGCCCGATTTTCTGCGAAGCACGCGTGCAGGGTGATGTGGTGGCGGCGCTAAAGGCCCTGGGGCATGAAGTGCGCCATTCCCCCATTTCCTATGACCCGACCATGAGCCGCGCGCATGCCATTCTGCTGCGCGATGGCAAGCCCACAGGTGGCGCCGATCCACGCGGTGGTGGCGGGGTGGCGTTGGCCTGGTAGGCGCTATGCCAAAACCGACACGGCGATTATACAAAGACACGAAAGACTGAAACGAAAGAAACGGAAATGACCACGCAACGCAAAACCGCCTTGATCACCGGCGCTGGCCGCAATATCGGCCGCGCCATTGCGCTTGACCTCGCGCGCATGGGCTTCAATGTCGTCATCAATGGATCGCGCAATCGCGACGCCTGCGAAAAGGTTGCCGCTGAAGCCCGCACGATGGGCGTAGAGGCTTTGGTTGCCATGGCCGATGTTGGCGTGGCCGAAGAATGCGCGCGCATTGCGCGTGACGCGATTGCAAGCTTCGGCGCAGTGGATGTGCTGGTGAATAACGCGGCGCTCCGCCCCGATGGTCGTTTCCTGGAAATGAGTGATGCGGATTGGCGCCGGGTGATTTCGGTTGACCTCGATTCCAGCGTGTGGCTTTCCCGCGCCTGCCTTCCGGGGATGCTCGACCGCGGCTGGGGGCGGATTGTGAACCTGCTCGGCATGAATGCCATTCATGGCTATAATGGCCGCGCGGCGGTTTCGGTTTCCAAGCACGGGCTTTGGGGGCTGACCAAGGCTTTGGCGAAGGAATTCGGCGCCAAGGGTGTTACCACCAATGCTGTCTCACCCGGCCCCATCGCCGGAGAGCGCGATGATGAAGCCGCGCATCACCACATTGCCAGCATGATATCGCGCGTGCCGGTGGGCAGGCTTGGTCAGCCGCATGAAATCGCGGCGGTTGTCTCCATGCTGGTGTCAGATGGCGGTGCCTTCGTGAATGGCCAGATGATCCAGGTGAATGGCGGCGCGGAGACGTGATTATGGTGGCGTAAGGCCCGGCGGCGGCAAGGCTGTCCCGCGCGGCCCGAAGGCGCTTTGGTTTTCGCTTTTCTCGCAAGCCACCAGCGCCAGGGCCAGAAAGATCACAAACCGCAGGGCCATGCCGCGTTCTCCTTAATATGCCGGCAGGGTTAGCATGAAAGCGCCGTCTGGGCTAAAGGCGCGGCCATCCAAGCCCTGAACGGAATGCCCGCCATGACCACGACCGAACCCAGCATCCAACCCATGATCGGCCTGATCGGCGGTTCAGGGCTTTACGATATGGAAGGGTTGGAAGATCGCCGCTGGGTCAAGGTGCGCACGCCCTGGGGTGATCCTTCGGATGAAATCCTGACTGGCCGGCTTTATGGCGTGCCCTGCGCCTTCCTGCCCCGCCATGGCCGCGGTCACCCCATCCCGCCATCGGCACTGAATTACCGCGCCAATATTGATGCGCTGAAGCGGATTGGCTGCACGGAAATCATCTCCCTTTCCGCCGTGGGGTCCCTGCGGGAAGATTTGCCGCCCGGCCATTTCGTGATTGTGGATCAGTTCATTGACCGAAGTTTTGCGCGCGAAAAATCCTTCTTTGGCACGGGCTGCGTCGCGCATGTTTCGGTCGCGCATCCGGTCTGCCCCAGGCTTGGCGATGCGTTGGAAACAGCCGCACGCAAGCTGGCGCTGCCAGTGACACGCGGCGGCACTTACCTGGTCATGGAAGGCCCGCAATTCAGCACCAAGGCCGAAAGTGAGCTTTATCGCGCCTGGGGCTGTAGCGTGATTGGCATGACAAATATGCCCGAAGCGAAACTCGCGCGTGAGGCTGAGCTTTGCTACGCGACGGTTGCCATGGTGACGGATTTTGATTGCTGGCACCCGGATCATGATGCCGTGACGGTGGATCAGGTGGTGAAGGTGTTATTCTCCAACGCGGATAAGGCGCGCGCCCTGGTACAGCATGTGGTGCCTTCGCTCGGTGCGCAGCGCGGCCCCTGCCCCGCCGGCTGCGACCGCGCCTTGGAATATGCGTTGATCACGGCCCCCGAAAAGCGCGACCCGGAATTGCTCGCGAAGCTGGATGTCGTGGCGAAGCGCGTTTTGGGGTGAGGCGCGGTTCAGCCAACCTCCATCGGCAGGCTTTCATCCTTCGCCCATTCATTCATGGAAGCGTCATAGACCGCGATATCCTCATGCCCCAATTGATGCAGGAGAAACGCGTCAAGCGTTGCTGCAATGCCACCGCCGCAATAGATCAACTTGCGCTTGGCCTTATCGGCGCCAATGGAAGCGAAGGCGGCTGCCACCTGATCGGGCGCTTTCAGCTTGAAGCTGCCCGCTTCAAACAATGATGCCGCCGGCAGATTGACGCTGCCCGGAATCCGCCCCGGCCTGCCATAGCGCGGATTTGCCCCGCTATGCAGATCAGGCGCCAGCGCATTGATGGAACAAGTACTAGCATCACCAATCGCGGCCAGCATTTCATCCCGCCCAACGAACAACCCAGGCCGCGGTTTCGCGTGCAGCGTCGCAGGGGCATAGCGCGTTTCGGTCGTGGAAATCGCGCGGCCTTCCGCCATCCAGGCATCAATCCCGCCATCCAATATCGCGGCATTATCAAAGCCAATCGCGCGCATCATCCACCAAACGCGCGTCGCCCATTGCGGCGTTTTGCGGGAATAAAGCACCACGCGCGTGCCATCCCCAATGCCGCTTGCTGCCAGCCGCCCCGCCAGATCATCGGGCACTGGCATGGTAAAGTTGAAGCGACTGGAACGATCGGAAAGTTCCCCTTGCAGATCAAGGAACCCCGCGCCAGGGATATGGCCCTGATCATAATCAGCCCGCCCGCTTTCGATACGATAAGGCCGGCCTGTGCCGGTTTCATACAAAAGATAGGTGGTGCAATCGAACAAACGCAGCGTTGGGTCGCTCAGATTGGCCGCGAGCCATGCGGTGCTGACAATCGCCTCCGGGTGCGCATAAGCGGCCATGGGTTCCTCCTGATGTCGTGACACCAAGCCTGCACTGATAGCGGCGCGAACCGCAAGCGCGTATCACGCAAGCAAGCGATGGATCGTCACTTCGCGCACCTCACGATCTTCCAATTCGCGCGTGGTCGGCACGCTGTAACGCGCAATCGGCGCCAGC
>JBBAUC010000021.1:0-23534 GCA_040398485.1 Roseomonas sp.
AGATCGGGCACGAAACACGTCGCATGGGGATTGACCATGGAGCAGGCGGCTGGGTCCGCCACGGGTCCGCAAGCAAGCGGCAGATGCAGTGTATCCACCTCCCGCGCCAGCGGCACATCCCGCCAGCCGAGTCGCGCTGGCCCCATATCCACCTGCCACAGCCCATCGGGGCGGGCCTCACTCGGCAAATCACCGGCAATGGTGCGCACCACCACCCGCGCCTTGCCGGTTTCAGCGGCGATCAGGGAGGCGATGCAGCGCGTGGCATTGCCACATGCGCCAGCTTCCGATCCATCCGGATTATGGATGCGCATGAAGACATCGGCGCCCGCCGCCGGGGGCTCCATGATGATCAATTGGTCGCAGCCAATGCCGCGCCGGCGATCCGCAAGCGCCACAATCTCAGCGCGCGTCAGGCCAAGCGGTGCGGCGCGGCCATCCAGCACCACGAAATCATTGCCGAGCCCATGCATCTTGCGGAAGGAAAGCATGGGCTTGGATATAGGCCGCCCCGCGCCGAACCGGAACCCGCTTATGGGGTGCCGGGAAGAATTACCCGTTCAGCAGCCGGTCAATCTCGTCCTGTTCCAGATCGGGACCTGCCATCTTCGGGTCTGCCACCGTCTGCACCACGCCCTTCAACTCCACCTTGGGGCGGGACGCGTTGGGGCCGGGTTGGGCATTCTCAGGCAGGATGTCCTCAAGGATCGATTCCACCTGCTGCAAGTCCCGAATGGCGCGGCGGATGCGCTGGCCGGTCAAATCCTGGAAGGAACACGCCTCAAAAATGGCATTTACCCTTTCAGTGATGGCCGGCAGGGCATCCGGGCTGCCAGAGCCCTTCTCAAGCCATTCCTGAATGGCCTCGGCAGCTTCCAGAATGGTATTGGCGGCTGCTTCCGTCGCCTGGACCACCGCCTCAAGCTCCTGGCCGGAGGTGCGGTTGCCCGGCTGAGGCGCGGAAATCATGCCAGCGATTCTTTCATGAACGGAAGATATCTGGCTGGCCAGGTTTTCCTCGCTCATGCCCAGAAGCTGCACGCTGGCGGATACCTCGGCGCTGACTTCGGAGATGCGGCGGTCCATAAAGGCGCGCAAATCGCCAAAAAGGGGCTCCATAGCGGCCCTGAGCACTTCCGGGTCCGGCACTGTATCCGCTTGCGAATGCGACATGAGACTTCGTCCTGAATCCAAAGGGCGGCCAAACCGCCGGGTGATCACGGGGGCATTAAACACCCATAAAGGTGAAATCTCCGTTTCTCTGGGGCGGGTCTTGTGTGGAAAACTTTGCGGCGCTATAGCCCCGCCTCCCGCGCCGTGGCCCCATGGACATGCCCGGCCGGAACCCCCTTCCCACCGCATGGTGCGGCCCCGGCAACGGGTGCAAGGCGGAAGGGCTGACCCCATAGGAGGGCCAAATGTCCAAGATGAAGACGAAATCAAGCGTGAAAAAGCGCTTCCGTCTGACCGCGACCGGTAAGGTCAAGGCAGGCGGTGGCTTCAAGCGGCACATGCTGTCCGCCAAGCGGTCCAAGATGAAGCGCCAGAACCGCGGTACCTTCGTGCTGGATAAGCAGGATGGTGATACCGTGAAGCAGTGGATGCCCTATGGGCTGGACCGGTAAAGGGAGGGACGCAAAATGGCTCGTGTAAAACGCGGCGTTACGAAGCACGCCCGCCACAAGAAGATTCTGAAGCTTTCGGAAGGCTATGTCGGCCGGTCCGGCACCGCCTACCGCCCCGCGCTCGAGCGGGTGGAAAAGGCGCTGCAATATGCCTATCGCGACCGTCGCAATAAGAAGCGCGACTTCCGCGGCCTTTGGATCCAGCGCATCAATGCTGCCGTCCGTGAGCATGGCCTGACCTATTCCCGCTTCATCGCCGGCATCAAGGCGGCGGGGATTGAGATGGACCGCAAGGTGATGGCGGCACTTGCCTTTGACGAACCGGCGGCCTTCGCGGCGCTGGTGGAAAAGGCGAAGGCGGCCGGCGCCGCCTGATTAACCGGCGCTCGGGGCTTTCCCGGCGCCATTCCAGCGTTTAGCAAGGGCCGCTTCCCGGGAATTCCTGGGGATGCGGCCCTTCGCATATTCGGACAGGATGACATGACCAACGACCTGGCTTCCCTGCAGGCCGAAACCCAGGCCGCCATTGGCGCCGCCGCAGATCCCCGCGCCTTGGATGCCGTGCGCGTCGCCGTGCTGGGCAAATCCGGCACGCTGACCGCATTGCTGAAGGGCCTTGGCGCCGTCGCCCCCGAAGCGCGCAAAGAACGTGGTGCCGCGCTGAACCAGGTGAAAGCCGCAATCGAAGCCGCATTGGACGCGCAACGCGCCGTGGTGGAAGCCCGTGCCTTGGATGCGCGCTTGGCGGCGGAACGCATGGATATATCCCTGCCGCCCCGCCCTTTCGCACCCGGTACGGCAGCGGAAGGCGGGATTCACCCCATTGCGCGCACCATGGAAGAACTGACCACGCTTTTCGGCGCCATGGGCTTCAAGGTGGCGGAAGGGCCGGATATCGAAAGCGATTGGCATAATTTCGGCGCGCTCAATATCCCAGATCACCATCCAGCGCGGCAGGATCATGATACGTTTTACGTGCCCGCAGTTGATGGGCGCCGGCCGGTGCTGCGCACGCATACATCACCAGTGCAAATCCGCACCATGCTGACCGAAGCGCCGCCCATTCGCGTGATTGTACCGGGGCGCACCTATCGCGCGGATCATGATGCGACGCATTCGCCGATGTTTCATCAGGTAGAAGGCCTGGTGATTGATCGGAACATCCATCTTGGGCATTTGAAGGGCTGCCTGATTGACTTTTTGCGCGCCTTTTTCGGCATCGCGGATTTGCCGGTACGTTTTCGCGCTTCCTATTTCCCCTTCACGGAACCTTCCATGGAAGTGGATATCGGCTGGAGCCGCAAAACAGGCGAATTGGGTAAGGGTGGTGATTGGCTGGAGATTTTGGGCTCTGGCATGGTGCATCCGAAAGTGCTGGCGAATTGCGGCATTGATCCGCGCGAATGGCAGGGCTTTGCCTTCGGCATGGGGATTGAACGCATTACCATGCTGAAACACGGCATTCCTGATCTGCGCCCCTTCTATGAGGCCGATATACGCTGGTTGAGGCATTACGGCGCCGATCCGCTTTCCCCACCTTCTTTGGTGGAAGGAGTGTAAGGCGATGAAATTCACCTTTTCTTGGCTGAAGGCCCATCTTGATACCCAAGCCTCGCTGGAAGAAATTCTGACCGCGCTCAACACCATCGGGCTTGAGGTTGAAGGTGTGGAAGACCGCGGAGCGGCGCTCGCGAATTTCCGCATTGCCCATGTGGTGGAAGCCGAACAACACCCAAATGCGGATCGGCTGCGCGCGCTGAAGGTTGATACGGGCGATGGCAAACTGCTTTCCGTGGTCTGCGGCGCGCCCAATGCGCGCGCGGGCATGAAGGGTGTGGCGGCTTTGCCTGGCGCCCTTATTCCCGGCACCGGCATTACGCTGAAGGCCGGCGAAATTCGTGGCGTGAAATCGGAAGCCATGATGCTGTCTGCCCGCGAAATGGGCCTGGGCGATGATCATTCCGGCATTGTGGATCTGCCCGCGGAGGCACCGCTGGGTGAAGCCTATGTGCGCTGGGCCGGGCTGGATGACCCGATTATTGAAATCAGCGTCACACCCAATCGCGGCGATGCGCTTTCCGTCCACGGCGTGGCGCGGGATTTGGCCGCTGCTGGGCTTGGGCGGTTGAAACCGCTGCCTGAACCCGCGATCAAGCCCGCCTATCCTTCGCCGCTGGTTTGGGAAATCGCTGATCCGCGTGCCTGCGATTACGTGCTGGGCCGCGCCATACGCGGTGTGAAGAACGGGCCTTCGCCGAAATGGTTGCAGGATTGGCTGGTGGCGATTGGCCAGCGCCCAATCAATGCGCTGGTGGATGTGACCAATCTTTTCACCTATGGCCTTGGCCGCCCCTTGCATGTTTTTGACGCAGCAAAGGTGAAGGGCAAAACGCTCACCATGCGCATGGCGCGCGAAGGCGAAAGCCTGCTGGCGCTGAATGGCAAGACTTATGAATTGACGCCGGAAGATGGCATCATCGCCGATGAAGCCGGGCCGGAAGCGCTTGGCGGCATCATCGGTGGTGAGGCGACGGGCTGCGATGAAGCCACCACCGAATGCTTCATCGAATGCGCAATTTTTGATCCCGTGCGCATCGCGCTTTCCGGCCGACGGCATGAGGTGCGCACCGATGCGCGGGCGCGTTTTGAGCGCGGCGTGGATCAGGCTTTGCCGCGCTTGGCGCTTGATCTCGCGACGCAAGCGATGATGGAGATTTGCGGTGGCGAGGCCAGCGAAGTGGTTGGCGCCGGGCCGGAACCCGCCTGGCAGCGCCAAGCCAGCCTTCGCTTTGAACGCCTGGCGAGCTATGGCGGCGATGATGTCGCGCCGGATCGCGCCGTGGAAATCCTGCAAAGCCTGGGCTTCACCGTGGCCGCGCGCGATGCGGCGCGCGTGACGGTGAATGTGCCAAGCTGGCGCAATGATGTGGCGGGCAAGGGCGCCTTGGCTCAGGCGCCTGAACTGTCACCGGAACGGGCCAAGGCCGCGGCGGAAGGCTGCGCCGAAATAGAACCCGAATGCGATTTGCTTGAAGAAGTGCTGCGCATTCGCGGGCTGAATACCATCACGCCCGTATCACTGCCGGTCAGTGGCATCATCCCGCCGCCCGCCTTCACGGCGAAGCAGGCGCGGGCATCGCTGGCACGGCGCGTGCTGGCGGCGCGCGGCATGCAGGAAGCGGTGACCTTCGCCTTCATGGAATCCAAAACCGCAGCGCTGTTCGGCGAAACGCCGGCAGCGCTACGCTTGGAAAATCCCATCGCGGAAGATCTGGACCAGATGCGCCCAACGCCGGTGGCATCGTTGCTGCTGGCGGCGGGGCGCAATGCGGCGCGCGGTTTTGCCGATGTGGCGCTGTGTGAAATCGGCGGCGCCTATCGTGATGTGACCCCAGCAGGCCAAATGGTGGTCGCTGCTGGGGTGCGCCATGGCGCCACGCCGCGCCATTGGGCAGAAGCCGCGCGTGGTGTTGATGCATTGGATGCCAAGGGCGATGCCATGGCCGTGCTGGCGGCGCTTGGCGTGCCGGCGGCGGCGCTTTCCGTCACTGCCGATGCGCCAGGCTTTTATCACCCGGGCCGGTCTGGGCTGGTGCGGCAAGGCCCCAAAACGGTTCTGGCGAGCTTTGGCGAAGTGCATCCGCGCGTGCTGGCCGCACTCGACCTGCCCGGCCCGGCCGTGGCGTTCGAGGTATTTCTGGATGCCATCCCGGAACCCAAGCGCCGCAAGAAGGGCGCGCCCGATTTGCCTTCCTTCCAGCCATTGCGGCGAGACTTCGCCTTCCTGGTGGATGAGGGTGTCGCTGCTGAAGCGCTGCTGCGCGCCGCGCGCGGGGCGGAACGCACGCTCATCACCGATGTCGCGCTGTTTGACCGCTATGCCGGGGATAAGCTGCCGGAAGGCAAGGTGAGCCTTGCCCTGCAAGTGACCATCCAGCCGCGCGAGGCCACGCTGACCGACGCGCAAATCGAAGCCGTGGCGGAGAAGATTGTCGCGGCGGTCAGTAAAGCGACCGGGGCCGTGCTGCGCGCATGAACACCTCACCCACCAGCAAGCGCCGCAATATGGCGCTGTTGGTGGGGGCACTTGTGCTGACGCTGTCCGTCTGGTTCGCCGGCACCGCTGCCGTGCCGGCGCTGCTGGCTGAGGGGCTGATCGCGCCAAGCCGCGCCGCCTGGCTGACTGCCTGCGTGCAACTGGGTTTTGTTTTCGGCACGCTGGTGAGTGCGGTGTTCTCCCTTGCTGATCGTTGGCCGGCGCGTTGGCTGTTCTTGGGTTGCGCCATGTTGGCGGCGGCGGCGACGCTGGCGCAAACCCTGGTGGCGCCGACGGGCGATATGGCGCTGCTGCTGCGTTTCATTGCGGGCGCGGCCATGGCTGGCGTTTATCCGGTGGGGATGAAGCTCGCCGCTTCCTGGGCCAAGGGCGATCTCGGCTTGCTGATCGGGTTGGTGGTCGGCGCGGTGACGCTCGGTTCAGCACTACCCCATGTGCTGCCGTCTTTGGTTGGCGCCTTGGATTGGCGCGCGGCCTATGGGGGCGCAGGGGTGCTGGCGGCGCTTGGCGGCTTGCTGATCCTTGGGTTTCAGCCGGGGCCTTTGCTCGGCACCCGGCCACCCTTTCGCCCGGCGCAGATGCTGGAAGCCTGGCGCAATAAGGGGCTGCGCTTGGCCAATCTCGGCTATCTTGGCCATATGTGGGAGCTCTACGCCATGTGGGCCTGGATCGGTGTGTTCCTGGCCACCGTGCTGGAAAGCCCTGCGATTGGCCCCTGGGTTTTCGCCGTGGTGGCTGCTGGCGCCTTGGGCTGCATCCTGGCGGGGCTGGCCGCGGACCGATGGAATCGCGCCAAGGTGGCCGGGGCCTGCATGCTGGCTTCGGGCGCCTGCGCCCTGCTGATTGGCCCCGCGAGCGCCTGGCCGCTATTGGCGCTGGTGATTGCCTTCATCTGGGGGCTGACCGTGGTGGCCGATTCCGCGCAGTTTTCCGCCTGCATCGTCAGCCTTTCGCCGCCCGATTACGTCGGCACCATGCTGACGGTGCAGACCGCGCTCGGCTTTTTGCTGACGGCGGGGACGATCTGGGCCTTGCCGCGGGCCATGGAAATGCTGGGGATGTCCGCGGGTTTTGCGCTGCTGGGCATCGGGCCGCTGCTCGGCGCCATCGCCATGTGGCGTCTCGCACCATTATTGCCTCGGTCCCAGTAAAGTTGGCGTTTGACTTCCGGCCCTGCTGCCTTATCTCCGCCCTAGAAATGCAAGGCGCTACTCCGCGCCCGCACCCCCGGGACCATCATGACTGACACGCCGCTTTCGCTGATCCGCAATTTCTCGATCATTGCTCATATTGATCACGGGAAATCCACGCTTGCTGACCGGCTGATCCAGCAGACCGGCGCGCTGACCGCGCGCGAAATGAAGGAACAGGTCCTGGATAATATGGAGCTGGAGCGCGAACGCGGCATCACCATCAAAGCGCAAACGGTTCGCCTGACCTATCCCGCCAAGGATGGCAAAACCTATGTGCTGAACCTGATGGACACGCCTGGCCATGTGGACTTCGCCTATGAAGTCAGCCGGTCGCTCGCCGCCTGTGAGGGTTCTCTGCTTGTCGTGGATGCGTCCCAGGGCGTTGAGGCGCAAACACTCGCCAATGTCTATCAGGCGATTGATGCGGGGCATGAGATTGTGCCGGTGCTGAACAAGATTGATCTACCGGCGGCGGAAGCCGATCGTGTGAAGCAGCAGATTGAAGATGTGATTGGCCTTGATGCATCAGACGCCGTGATGATAAGCGCCAAGACGGGGCTGAATATTGAAGGCGTGCTGGAAGCCATTGTTACGCGCCTGCCACCGCCCACAGGCGATGCATCTGCCACCACCAAGGCTTTGCTGGTTGATAGCTGGTATGATGCCTATCTGGGCGTGATCATTCTGGTGCGCGTGAAGGATGGCCATTTGCGCAAGGGCCAGCGCATTCGCATGATGTCATCCGGCTCCGTCCATACCATTGAACAAGTGGGTATCTTCAACCCAAAGCTGGAGCCGATGGAAAGCCTCGGCCCGGGTGAAATGGGCTATCTGACGGCCGCGATCAAAACCGTGGCCGATACCAATGTTGGTGATACCATCACGGATGATCGCAACCCGGCGACTGAGGCTTTGGCCGGCTTCAAACCCTCCATCCCCGTGGTGTGGTGCGGGCTTTACCCGGTGGATGCGGATGATTTCGAAAAGCTGCGTGAATCGCTTGGCAGGTTGCGACTAAATGACTCGTCTTTCCATTATGAGACGGAAACCAGCGCCGCGCTTGGCTTTGGATTTCGCTGCGGCTTTCTCGGGCTTTTGCATCTGGAGATCGTGCAGGAAAGGCTTTCGCGCGAATTCGATCTGGATTTGATCGCGACGGCCCCTTCGGTTGTGTACAAAATCCATCAGACGAATGGCGAAATGTTCGAATTGCATAATCCCGCCGATATGCCAGATGGCAGCGTGCTGGATCACATCGAAGAACCCTGGATCAAGGCGACGATCATGTTGCCCGATGATTACCTGGGTTCGGTTTTGGCGCTGTGCAATGAACGCCGCGGGCAGCAGGTGGAACTGACCTATGTCGGCGCCCGCGCCATGCTGGTCTATCGGATACCGCTTAATGAAGTGGTGTTCGATTTCTATGATCGCCTGAAATCAGTCTCGCGCGGTTATGCGTCCTTCGATTACCAGATGGATGGCTATGAGGAAGGCGATTTGGTGAAGATTTCCATCCTGGTGAATAACGAACCGGTGGATGCGCTTTCCTTCATGGCGCATCGCGCCCAGGCGGAACGCCGCGGGCGGCAGATTTGCGAAAAGCTGAAGGAATTGATCCCCCGCCAATTGTTCAAAATCCCCATCCAAGCGGCGATTGGCGGGCGCGTGATTGCACGCGAAACCATCTCCGCCCTGTCCAAGGATGTGACGGCGAAATGTTATGGCGGCGACATATCCCGCAAGCGCAAGCTTCTGGAAAAGCAGAAGGAAGGCAAGAAGCGCATGCGCCAATTCGGCAAGGTAGAAATCCCGCAAAGCGCCTTCATCGCCGCGCTTAAGATGGATAATTGACCGGCGATTAGTCCGCGAAGCTGCTGGGCGGGGTGCTGGTCAGGCTTCCAAAACCGCGAAGGGCGTGATCTGCTGATGTGGATCACGCCATGCTAGGACAGGCCCGACATGACCAAGCCCGCCATCGCCCGCACCCCCATCCCCGATATTGCGACCCTGCCGGAAGATATCCGCGCCCGCATCCTGACCGTTCAGGAAAAATCTGGTTTTGTGCCGAATGTCTTCCTGATGCTGGCGCATCGCCCCACAGAATTCCGCGCCTTCATGGCCTATCACGATACGCTGATGGATAAATCCGAAGGGATTTCCAAGGCGGAACGGGAAATGATTGTGGTCGCGGTATCCTCGCGCAACCAATGCCAATATTGCGTGGTGGCGCATGGCGCCATTCTGCGCATCCGCGCCAAAAATGCGCTGATCGCAGACCAGATCGCCGCTAATTGGCGGAAGGCCGATCTCTCGGCCAAGCAGAAGGCCATGCTGGAATTCGCGCTGAAAGTGACCGACCGCGCCAATGAGGTGAATGATGCGGATCATGAGGCGCTCCGCGAAGCGGGCTTTGACGATGAAGCCATCTGGGACATTGCCGCCATCGCGGCCTTCTTTGGCATGTCAAACCGCTTGGCGAATGTGACCAATCTGCGCCCGAATGACGAATTCTACGCTATGGGCAGGGGCTGAACTGATGACTGAGACCCGTTGGGAACGCATGACGGCGCCAGAATTGCGCGCGCTGGCTGAACGCAATGCCGTGGTGATTTTGCCCGTGGCTGCGCTGGAACAGCATGGGCCGCATTTACCGGTTTGGACCGATAGTTTCATCGGCCATTCAGTTGCCATTCGCGCTGCTGAATTATGCGCCGATCTGCCCGCCGTGGTGCTCCCGCCCATGTGGATGGGCTTGTCTGAACATCACTTCCCCTTTGGCGGCACGATCAGCCTGGATTACGCGACTTTTGCGGGTGTGCTGCGTTGCGTGATGCGTTCGCTTTTGGCCGATGGGTTTTCGCGGCTGATGCTGTTCAATTCTCATGGTGGCAATGCTGAACCTTTGGCCGTGGCATCGCGCGAAATGGCGCATGAATTCGGCGTGCCGGTGCTGACCACCTCCATCACCAAAGTGGCGCCCAAGGAAATCGCCGAGGCACTCACAGCGCAGCCTGGCATTCATCATGCCTGCGAAGGCGAAACCAGCCTTTGGCTGCATCTTGATCCCAGCCAGGTGCGGATGGATCAGATTGCCCATTCGGTCTCGCCCGGCAATTTCGATGCCTCTGGCCAGGCAGTGACGCGCTTCTGGTCCTTTTCCGAACGTGCGCCAGTAACCGGCGTGCGTGGTGATCCCCGCGCAGCCACAGCCGAAAAGGGTAAGGCGATTTTTGAAGCCATGGCAGCCGGGCTCGCGCGGGAATTGCGCGATCCGTCGCTTTGGGCCAAGCCTGACGCGGTATGGACACCAGGCCGCGCCCAGGGGCCGCGCTGATCAAAAAACGGGAGGCTTCACATGAGCCAGGACACCGCCGAACACATCCTCGCCACACGCCGTGCCAAACAGATTCTGGCGCCGCTAGGTGCCGCCGCACCTGCGACACCGGCAGAAGCCTATAAGCTACAATTTCAGGTGGCGACCAAGCTTGGCGCCGTGCCGCCGGCCGGCTTCAAGATCGGCGCCACCACCAAGCAGATGCAGAACATCCTCGGCTTGACCGGCCCGGCTGGTGGTTTCGTGCCGAAGGAGGGGCTGCGCAATACGCCCGCAGTGGTTCGCTTCGCCGATTTCCTGAACCCCGGCGTGGAATGCGAAGTGGGGCTCAGGCTGGGCCAGGATTTGCCCCATGGCGCCCATACGCGCGAAAGCGTTGCCGCCGCGGTGGCCGAGGTTTTTCCGGCGATCGAAATTGTCGAAAAACGCTATGGCGATTTGGCGGCGCTTGGCACGCCAAGCCTGATTGCGGACCAGGTGTTTCATGCCGCAGGCGTGCTGGGCGCGCCCACGCCCAATTGGCGCGCACTTGACCTTGGCGCCACGCGCGGCCGCATGACGGTGGCGGGCACCGTGCGCGGCGAAGGGGTGGGCGCTGATCTGCTCGGCCACCCGATGGAAGCCCTGGCCTGGCTAGCGGGATCTGACTGCGCGCATGAATTTGGCGGGCTGCGCGCCGGTCAGGTGGTGTTCCTGGGGTCCGTCACACCGCCGATCTGGCTGGATGGCCCCTGCGATGTGCTGGTCGAATTCGACACGCTTGGTAAGGTTGCCTTGACCTTCACCTGATGGGCCTTGTTGGCGCGGTCGCGGCCGCGCCTCATTTCTTCGCGGTAAAACCTCGAAACATTTCAAGCAGTGCCACCACATCCCGCCCGCGATGCCCTGTCGCCAAGGCCTGTGCCATCAATTCGCGAACGGTCGACGTTGCCGGCGTTGGCTGACGCAAAGCCCTGCCGAAATCAATCGCCAAGGCAAGGTCCTTTTCGCCAAGCTCCATCTTAAAGCCTGGGTCGAAATCATTCTTGAGCGCCTTGGGGAAGCGCTTGGTGAAATGAAAGGAACGCCCGCCGCTTTGTGACAGCACCTCATAAAGCGTCTCGGGCGCGACACCGGCGGCCTCACCAAGCGCGAAGGCTTCGCAGGCGATCAGCACATTGCCCATGGACATCATGTTATTGACCAGCTTCACCGCCTTGGCGGTACCAACGGGCCCGGTGTGTGACCAGGATTGCCCAAGACTTTTCAGCACCGGCTCGGCGCGCCGGATATCGACCATATCGCCGCCCACAATCAGCACCAAATCGCCGTGGAGCGATTCCATCGGGCCGCCGCTCACGGGGCAATCAAGCACGGCGATGCCCTTGGCCGAAGCAGCCGCGGCAATTTCGCGCATCGTATCCGGATCAAGGGTTGAGAGTTCGATGATGAGTGTCCCCGGTGCCGCCTTATCCACCAGGCCTCCCGGCGCCAGCCAGGCGGCTTTTGCCGCAGCCGGGTCGGGTAGGCTGGTCAACACCACGGGGCGGCCGGCAAGCGCTGCTTCAACCGTATCTGCAACTGCGACTTGGCGCTCGGCCAATTCCTGCCGGCGGGCTGGGTTGATGTCATAGCCAAGCACATCGAAACCCTGTTCGGTCAAACGAGAAGCCATATTCGCCCCCATCTGTCCCATGCCGAATATGGCAATGCGTTCTTTCATCTGCTCTCTCCGCCTCTTTTTTTTCCGGCACCAGCGACAGCTTCCCGCACTTGGCATGGGCAGACAAGCAAGCCCGCAGATTGCGCGCCGCGTTTCCAAACAAAAAAGCCGGCGCCCGAAGGCACCGGCTTTGAACCTTGCGGAAATAAACCCTGATCAGCGGCTATAGAATTCGACCACCAGATTGGGTTCCATCTGCACCGGATAAGGCACATCGGAAAGCTTTGGCGCGCGCAGGAACTTGCCCTTCATCGCGCGGTGATCGATTTCGATGTATTCCGGCACGTCGCGTTCCGTGCTCTGCGTAGCATCAAGCACAGCAGTCAACTGCTTCGACTTTTCCTTCACCTCAATCACATCGGTATTCTTCACCGAGTAGGACGGGATATTGAGGCGCTTGCCATTGATCAGCACATGGCCGTGATTGACGAATTGGCGTGCCGCGAAGGGCGTGACGGCCAGCTTCATGCGATAGATAACCGCATCCAGGCGGCGTTCCAGCAATTCCACCAGGTTTTCGGAAGTGTCGCCCTTACGGCGCACGGCTTCTTCATAATATTTGCGGAACTGCTTTTCGCCGATATTGCCGTAATAGCCCTTCAGCTTCTGCTTCGCCATCAGCTGCACGCCGAAATCGGTCGGCTTCTGCTTGCGGCGCTGGCCATGCTGGCCGGGGCCATATTCGCGCTTGGAGATCGGCGATTTCGCGCGGCCCCAAAGGTTCACGCCAAGGCGGCGATTGATTTTGTATTTGCTTTCGGCGCGCTTCGTCATGCGCACATTCCATCGCTAACGCGATGGCCTTTCTTTCTATGCCCATTAGGGCCTTGTTGTCCCGGTAGTCCCTGGCCGGCTGGCCAGGGCGGGCGCAGACCCCGAAGGCCCGTCCACATTCCCGGAAGGAGGGCGCGTGATATTCCGCGCATCAGGGCTTGTCAAACCCCGCGCCCGGCCCCATCCCCGAAGGCATGAGCGTATCCCGAGAAGAAATCCTGGTTCTTGGCCTGACGGCCGGTGTGGTGGGCAGCCTGGTGGGCGGCCTGACCCTTTATGCGGGCCTGGCCCTGGTGGTGGCTGGCTCCCACGCCGGCTGGCTGCTGGCCTTGCCGGCCGCGCCCTTGGGCGGGGGGCTTGGCTATCTTTTGGCCCGCAAGCTGGCATCACGCTTATAGCTAAAAATGCAAAACCGCGGATCACGGGTTCCCCCGTGCCGCGGATTGCAGTCAACCACCCTGCAGGGGCGGTAATCAGAAGCCTTCGCGTTCGATCCGCTTGCGCTCCACCTTGCGGGCGCGGCGCACAGCTTCCGCGGCTTCGCGGGCGCGGCGCTCAGACGGCTTTTCATAATGGCGGCGGATCTTCATTTCACGGAAGACACCCTCACGCTGCAATTTCTTCTTAAGCGCCTTCAGCGCCTGATCAACATTGTTATCACGAACGACGACTTGCACGCGGCACAACCCCCTTCATGGATCGCTGGTTCAAAACAAAGGACGCGCAGCCAGGTACCCGGCGCCCGTCCAGAAAGAAAGCTTCTAGCACGATGATTCGCCGCGCCGGAAGCCCCTTTCAAGGTTTTTCAGGGTAATTATATGAAAAGCTCAATCTTGTCGCGGGAATGTCATGGCCATCCTGAAAATCGCCCGGCTGGGCCACCCCGTTCTGCTGCAACGGGCGGACGCCGTGGCAGACCCCACAGCGCCCGAGATGCGCCGCCTGGTCGCCGATATGGTGGAAACCCTGGAAGATATCGGCGGGCTTGGGCTCGCCGCCCCGCAGATCCATGTTTCCCTTAGGCTTTTTATTTGGCGTACGGCCGCTGGCGGGCATTCCGCCCTGTTCAATCCAGAAATCCAACCGCTGGGGGAGGAAACCGACGAAGCCTGGGAAGGCTGCCTTTCCATCCCGGGCCTGCGCGGCGCGGTACAGCGCCCGGTGAGAATCGCCTTTCGCGGCCAGGATATCGCCGGCACGGTGGTAGAAGGCGAAGCTGCCGGGATGGCCGCGCGGGTCATGCAGCATGAATATGACCATCTTGAAGGTATCCTATACCCTATGCGCATGACGGATTTGTCCCGCCTTGGGTTTGTTGAAGAATTGGCCAAGTTCAACCCGCCAAAGCCCGTTGATAGTGAAAGACAAAAGCCATGATGGAAGCCGGACCGGATCGTGACGCGCGGGATGCCGCGCTGGACGCCATTTTGCCCCTGGTGCCGCTTTATGGCTGGCAGGGCAGCGCCATTGCCGAGGGGCTCAGGGATGCCGGCATGGCGCCAGAGGACGCCGAATGGATGTTCCCGCGCGGCGCCATCTCGGCGATCGAGGCTTGGATAGACCTTGCGGATCGGCGCATGGAAGCGGCTGGGCTTGCCGCTGATTTGGCGGGCATGCGCACCCATGAACGCGTGCGCTATCTGATCAAGGCGCGGCTGGAAGCGGCAGAACCGCACCGCGACGCGCTCCGCGCCGCACTTTCCTTGCTGGCCATGCCCTGGAACGCGCCGATTGCCGCGCGCAGCCTGGCGCGCAGCGTCAGCGCCATCTGGTATGCGGCGGGCGATAAATCCGCTGATTTTTCCTGGTACACACGCCGCGCGACTCTGGCCGGCATTTATAGCGCCACTTTGGCCTTTTGGCTCAGCGGGCGCGGCGATGGGCTGGAAGCGGCACTGGAATTCCTTGATCGGCGGCTTGCCGATCACGCCTGCTTCCAAAAGGGTCTGGCGCGCCTAAAGCCCCGGGCGGCCTGATCGCGCGCTTCGGTTTCAATCAGGCGGGCAAGGCCCTATAAGCCCGACAGGGGTCATATGTGATGGCGATTCGCCACCCTTTGACGATGAGAGGATGAATTTCATGTCTATGAAGCGAGTGCTTTTGGCGGCGATTCTGCCGGTTCTGGTCGCCGGCCCTGTTTTTGCGGCCACCTGCATGCGGCCAGAGGAAAGAAAGGCTGCAGATACCTGGGCCATAAACAGTTACTTGAGGGTCATAGGGATGCAGTGCAAAATCGATCGCACGCGCATGATCAATGCTTTTCAGCCCCATAGTGCCGAACTCTCGTCGGCGGCTAGCGTGATCCAAGGCTATTTCCGCCGCGCCTATGGCGGGGCTGGGCAGACCCGGTTTGATCAATACTACACCAATATCTCACAAGATCATGCCATGGATGCTACCCGCGCCGGGTCTTTCTTCTGCAGCGATGCCGAAGTGATCTTGCAGCAAGTAAGGGCGCTGCCCCCTGGGCAATTGGCCAGGTACTCCGTCAATCAGAATATCATCCAGCCGATTGAAGCGCCGGATTGCGGTGCTGGGGCTGCCCCGCAGCGGAGTGCGGCTGCGCCGCGGCGCTGAAAAGGCGACCTGAGGCAGATTCCCCCTGGCCCATTGGCAAAGCCTGGGGCATGACCATTTCTGGGTCATAACAGGGGAGTCTCCGATGTCTTCTTTCAGCCTTTCCCGGCGGCAGGCTTTGCTTGCCGCCCCCGTGCTGCTCTCTGCCCCGGCCATTGCCCAGGCGCAGCCGCGCGCTATCAAGCTTGGCATCCTTCAGCCTGTTACGGGGGCGCTTGCGCAGGATGGCGAATATGGCCGCCTGGGTGCGGAGCTTGCCATCGCCGATATCAATGCCGGCGGCGGCATTAAGGCGCTTGGCGGTGCCCCGATTGAGATGGTGTTCGGCGATGCGCGCTCCACCCCCGATGGCGGCGTGGCCGAGGTTGAGAAAATGCAGGCTGAAGGCGTGCTGGCGATTGTGGGCGGCTTCGCGAGCCCGATCTGCCTGGCCGCTTCCCAGGCCGCTTCGCGCTATGACCTGCCCTATATTGTGGATGTCGGCGTGTCTGATCAGATCGTCACGCGGGGTTTGACCAATACTTTCCGCTTCGGGCCTGGCTTTGGCACCGTGACGGCAACGGCCTTGGATAATCTGGTCGCCATCAATGACGCCGCCGGCAAGCCTTCCCGCACGGCGGTGATTGTGCATGAGGATGGGTTGTTCGGGTCCGGCATGGCGCGTTTGCTGAATGCCGAATTGCCCAAGCGCGGCTTTCAGGTGCTGGAGACGATTGCGCACCCAACGCCATCGCGTGATATGTCCAATGTTGCGCTGCGTATTCGGGCGCTGAACCCGGATTTGATCATTCCGTCATCCTATTACGCGGAATTCGTGCTGCTGTCGCAAACCTTGCAGCAGCGGCGCATTCGCCCGAAGGGGATTTACTGCATCCTGAATGGCGCGGCTTCCAATTTCCGCTTTGTGCGGGAATTCCCGGAAGCGGCCAATCTGGTGATGGATTGCAACCATTGGGCCGATCCGCGCAAGGCAAAGACCGCTGATCTGCGCCGGCGCGTGGAAGCGCAGAACCGCTTCTGGCTGTATAATGTGCCGCTGAATTATTCCGCCGTGATGCTTTTTGCTGATGCGCTGGAACGTGCGGGCCGGGCGGATCGCGCGGCGCTTATCCAGGCGCTTGCGGCAACCGGCGCTGGCTTTGATAGCCACATCATGCCCTATGGCCCGACGCAATTCGTCAATGGCCAGAATCAGGGCGGCGTTCCGGTGAATACGCAGGTGCAGAATGGCGATATCAAGGTGATCTTCCCGCGCGCCTTTGCGGACGCTCAGCCGATCTATCCCGTCACCGGTTAAGATGGGCTACCCGCCCGAAATTCTGCTGGAGGCCGTGGCAAACGGCCTTCTGATGGGGGCTGTTTATGGGCTGGTGGCTTTGGGCCTCACGCTGGTTTACGGCGTGCTGCACATCATCAACTTCGCCCATGGCGCCTTGCTGACGCTTGCCATGTACGCGGCCTATGTCGCGCATGGTGCCTTTGGGCTTGACCCTTACGCGGCGATGATCCCCCTTGCGGGCCTGTTTTTCGTGCTGGGCTATTTTGTGCAGCGCCTGGTGATTGGCCCCGCCAGCCGTGGCGATGATTCCAATATGCTGCTGGTGACACTTGGCCTTTCGATCATCATCGAAAACGCCATGCTGGCGATTTTCCGTTCCGATACCATGACCATCCGCGTGCCCTATGCCATGTCCATGGTGGAGCTTGGCGATGTGCTGCTTTCCTTGCCGCGGCTGATCGGCTTTGGCGTGACGCTGCTGGTGGCTTTGCTTTTGTTTGTGCTGATGACGCGGACTGATACTGGCCGCGCCATTCGGGCGGTGGCCAAGGAACGCACTGGCGCTGCCTTGGTTGGTATTGATGTCGCGCATATTTATGCCGTGACTTTCGGCATCGGCACTGCCTGTCTTGCCATTGCGGCCTGTCTTTTGCTGCCTTCCTTCTATGTCTCACCCCGTGTCGGCAATGCCTTTGTGCTGGTGGCTTTCACCATTGTGGTGCTGGGTGGCATGGGCAGTGTGACCGGCGCGCTGCTGGGTGGGCTTTTCATTGGCGTGGTGGAAAGCGTGAGCGGCCTTTATTTCGGCGATAGCCTTGGGCAGATCGGGATTTTTCTGATCTTCATCCTGGTGCTGCTGCTGCGCCCGACCGGGCTGTTTGGGGCGCGCGCATGACGCTCCGCGAAACCCTGCCCATTCTGGGCTTTTTGATTGGCGCTGTACTGGTTTCACTTTTCGTCACCAGCAATGTGGTGCTGAATTTCCTGGTCTTTACGCTGATCCTGGCGATTGCGGCGCAGGGGTGGAATCTGCTCGGCGGTTATGGCGGGCAATATTCCTTCGGGCACGCGGCGTTTTTCGGCATGGGCGCTTATGTCAGCGCCATTCTGCAACAGCGCTTTGGCGTGAATGCCTATCCGGCCGTGGCCTTCGGCATCGTCGCCGCCGCGCTGCTTGGCTATGCGATTGGTGCGATGGTGTTTCGCGCTGGGCTGCGCGGTTCGTACTTCGCGCTGGTCACGCTCGCTTTCGCGGAAGTGCTGCGCATTTTGGCCAATGCGACCGAGATCACGGGTGGTGCCGCAGGCTTGCTGATCAGCCTCAATCTCGGTGCGGGCAACCTGCAATTCGCCAATCGGTCGAGCTTTTTGATTGTGGGCGCGGTGCTGCTCGCGTTTGGCATGCTGATTACGCTGGCGCTGGAGAAAAGCCGGCTGGGCGCGCAGTTGGTGGCGGTGCGCGAAAATGAAGCCGCGGCGGCAGCACTTGGCGTGGATATTCTGGCGGTGAAGCTGCGTGCCATTAGCTTATCGGCTGCACTCACCGGCGCGGCGGGCGCGCTTTATGCGCAGTACTTCCTTTATATTGACAGCAACATCGCCTTCGGCACCTGGATTTCCGTGGAAGCGCTGCTGGCGCCCATCATTGGCGGTGCGGGCACAGTGTTCGGGCCGCTGATTGGTGCGCTGATCCTGCAAGGTCTCAGCGAGGGCACCAAAATGCTGATCGGCAAAATCCCCGGCCTTGATCTGATCATTTTCGGTGTGCTGCTTATCCTGGTGGTGCGCTTTCCGTTGCATCGTATCCCGGGGCTGCTCGCCGCGCGTTGGCGCGGTAAGGGGGCGCCATGACGGGGCAGGGCAGGGATCCAGCCTTCCTCGCGGTGCGCGATCTGACCAAGCGCTTCGGCGGGCTGACTGCCGTGGCGGATGCAACTTTCGATGTGCGGGAAGGTTCCATCACCGGGCTGATCGGCCCGAATGGTGCCGGCAAGACCACGCTATTCGCCATGATCGCCGGCTTCGAACAGCCAAGCGCTGGGCTGGTGTTGTTGGATGGTGAGGAAATCACTGGCCGCAAGCCGCATGATTTGGCGAAGCTTGGCCTGGCGCGGACTTTCCAGATTGTGCAGCCTTTCGCCGGGCTTTCTGTGCGCGACAACATCGCTGTCGGTGCCTTTCTGCGCCTGCCCAAGCGCCGCGATGCCTTGGCGTTGGCAGAACAGGTCGGCCAGCGCCTTGGCCTTGGCCCGCAACTCGACAAACCCGCGGCAGCGCTGACGGTGGCGGGGCGGAAGCGCCTGGAAGTGGCGCGCGCATTGGCCACGCGCCCGCGTATTCTTTTATTGGACGAAGTATTGGCGGGGCTGAACCCATCGGAGCTTCGCGATTTCCTGCCGGTATTGCAGGATATTCGCGCGGGTGGTGTCACCATTCTGATGATCGAACATGTGATGCAGGCAGTGATGAGCCTTTGTGAACATGTGCATGTGATCGCCGGTGGGCGGATCATCGCGTCGGGTGAGGCGGCCGAAGTGGTCGGCAACCCCGCAGTGATTGAGGCCTATCTGGGCCCAGGGGCCGCGCAAAGGTTGGCCCCCCATGCTTGAAATCAAAGCGCTTGAGGCAGGCTACGGTGAAACCCTGATCCTGCGCGGCATTGATCTGAAGGTACCGGAAGGCGCTTTGGTTGCGGTGCTCGGCGCCAATGGTGCGGGCAAGACGACGCTGAACATGACCATCAGCGGTGTGGTGCGCCCGCGTGGCGGGGAAATCCGTTTCGCGGGGCAAAGACTGGCCGCGCTATCCCCGCCGGAGATCGTTTCGCTTGGCCTGATTCATGTGCCGGAAGGACGTAAGATCTTCCCGAATTTGAATGTGCGCGAAGTGCTGGAACTTGGTTCCTATCGCCGTGCCCGTGCCAATCGTACGCGCAATCTGGAACGCGTCTTTGGCATTTCCCGCGCCTGAGGGAACGAATACGTCAGGCCGCCGGTACGCTTTCGGGTGGAGAGCAGCAAATGCTCGCCATTGGGCGCGGGCTGATGGCGGAACCGAGGCTGCTGATTCTGGATGAACCATCGCTCGGCCTTTCGCCTTTACTGGTCGAGGAAATGTTCACGCTGATAAGGCGCCTGCATGCAGATGGGCTGACCATCATGCTGGTGGAACAGAATGTGGCGCAAAGCTTGGAAGTTGCGGATCAGGCACATGTGCTGGAAAATGGCGTGATTACGCTCAGCGGCGCAGCGCGCGACATTGCCGCTGACCCCGAATTACGCCGCAGCTATCTTGGATTATGAGATGACCGAACCCGTATCTACGCGCCTTGATGCCGTGACTTTGGCAGTGCTCAAGGGGCGGCTTGAGCAAATCGCCGATGAGATGGATGCAACGCTTTATCGCAGCGCCTTCAACCCCATCATTGCCGAAGCGCGCGATGCCTGTCATGGCGTTTATGATGCGATCACTGGCGATACTTTGGTGCAAGGCACTAAGGGCTTGCCGATTTTTGTTGGTGCCATGTCCTTCGCCGTGCGGTCCGTCATTCGCAAAGTCGCGGCGGAAGGCGGGTTGCAGGAAGGCGATACCTTCCTGTTCAATGACCCCTATGATGGCGGCACGCATTTGAATGATTTCCGCCTGGTGCGGCCGATTTTCCGCGCTGGCAAGTTGTTCTGCTGGGTGGCGAGTGTTGGCCATTGGCTGGATATCGGCGGCAATGTGCCCGGCAATTACAATCCGCGCGCAACAGACAGCCATCAGGAAGGCGTGCGTTTCCCGCCGGTAAAACTGATCCGTGCCGGGCAGATGCAGCAGGATATTCTGGACATTCTGGCTGCCAATTCGCGCGTGCCGCAATCCAATTGGGGCGATTTGAACGGGCAATTGAATGCGCTCGACCTCGGCGAAAAGCGGCTGATTGAATTGCTGGATGATTATGGCGATGCGCGCATTGCCGCGGCCTTCACGCAATTGGCAGATCGCGCGGAAGCGCTGATGCGCGCGGAAATCGCGGCCCTTCCCGATGGGCGCTACAGCTTCGATGATTTCCTGGATAATGACGGCGTGAAGGATGAGGCGCTGCGCATTGCGCTTGACCTGACCATCGCGGGTGATCGGCTGACCTTGGATATGTCGCGATCCTCGCCGCCATGCGCGGGCCCGCTCAATATCTCCATCGCGACGACCGTCGCGGCCTGTTACGTCGCGCTGAAACACGCTTTCCCGGATGTGCCGGCCAATGCTGGCGTGCTGCGCCCGGTGGAAGTGATTGCGCCGCCGACTACCTTGCTGGGCGCAGAGGCGCCGCGCCCGGTTGCGGGTTATACAGAGACCATCCTGCGCCTTATTGGCGTGATCTTTGGCGCGCTCGGCCAGGCGCGTCCCGCCACGGCAACGGCAGCACCTTTCGGCACCATCAATGCGCTGGCGCTTTCCGGTCAGCGCGAAAATGGCACGCGCTGGGTCATGTTCTCCTTCTTCGGCGGCGGGCTTGGCGGCAATCCTGCGACCGATGGGCTGCATCACGCGAATAACCCGATTTCCACCGCGACAATTCCGCCGGTGGAGATTCTGGAAGCTGCCTATCCGGTGATGTTCACGCAATGGGCTTTGCGCCCGGATAGTGGTGGCGCGGGCCAACATCGCGGAGGCGTTGGCGCGGTGTATGAGATTGAAGCACTCGCCACTGGCCGCACGGAAATAGCCTTGCTGGGTGAACGCGGGCGTTTCGCGCCCTTTGGTGTGGCAGGTGGTGCTGACGGTGCGCTTAATCGCTTCACCTGGGGCAGCGAAGGTGAAATCCCGCCGATGGCGAGTAAGATTGTCAGCGTTTCCATCGGTCAGGGTGAACGCGTGCGGCTGGAAAGCCCAGGCGGTGGTGGTTGGGGTGATCCCGCTGCGCGGCCCTTGCATGCCATCGCGCGTGATATCCGCCTTGGCTATGTCAGCGCCGAAGCCGCCGCGCGCGATTATGGAAGCCGCGCATCATGAACGGCGCGATTGTCGGCGTTGATGTCGGTGGCACCTTCACTGATTTGTTTCTGTTCGATCCAGCAACGGGCATTTTTCAGACCGCGAAAGTGCCAAGCCAACGCGGCGATGAGGCATCCGGCTTTCTTGCCGGCCTACGTGCGCTTGGCGGTGCTGGCGGCATGGCGGCGGTGGTGCATGGCACCACGGTTGGCACCAACGCGCTGCTGGAAAGAAAGGGTGCCAAGCTTGGCGTGATCACCACGGCTGGCTTTCGCGATGTCCTGGAAATGCGGCGCCGAGATCGCCGCCACACTTGGGGGCTTTGGGGTGATTTCCAGCCAATAGCTGACCGCGATTTGCGCCTGGAGGTGCCGGAACGTTGCCTGGCTGACGGCAGCATCCACACGCCGGTTGATATCGCGGCGGTGGAGACAGCCGCGCGGCAATTGCTGGCCGCCGGTGCGGAAGCCTGCGCCATTATTTTCATCAATGCCTATGCCAATCCTGGCAATGAACAGGCGGCGGCGGAAGCGGTGCGGCGCCTCTGGCCCAATCCGCATGTTTCGGTTTCTTCCGAAATCCTGCCGGAAATTCGCGAGTTTGAGCGTGCTTCGACCACGGCGCTCAATGCCTATTTGCAGCCGCTTGTCGCTGGTTATCTCGGCAAGCTGGAAGGCGCCCTTGCACAGGAAGGTTTCGGCGGACGCTTCCATATTGTGCAATCCAATGGCGGCATCATGTCCACCGCAACGGCGCGGCGCTTTCCGGCGCGTACGGCGCTTTCTGGCCCGGCGGCGGGGGTGATTGCGGCGGGCGCCATCGCCAAGGCTGCCGGCTTCAGCCATGTAATTACCTGCGATCTGGGCGGCACTTCCTTCGATGTTTCGTTGATTGCCGATGGGCAAATGGCATTGGCTGCGCAGGCGACGATTGATTTCGGTTTGGTCATCCGCTCGCCGATGATTGAGATCACCACGATTGGCGCGGGTGGTGGTTCCATCGCGGCGGTGGATCGCGGTGGCTTGCTGCAAGTGGGGCCGGAAAGTGCGGGCAGCCGGCCGGGCCCGGTATGCTATGGGCAGGGCAATGAACGCCCTACACTGACGGACGCGAATTTGGTGCTGGGGCGCATCAATGCTGCACGGCCCATTGGTGGCGCGCTCGCAAGCCTTGATGTGGCTGCGGCCAAGACTGCGATTGAAAAGCACGTCGGCGCAGCCTTGGGGTTGGATGCCATGGCGGCGGCCGAGGCCATTCTGCGCGTTGCCAATGCGAAAATGGCCGGCGCCATCAGGCTTGTTTCCATCGAACGCGGGCTTGATCCCGCGCGTTTCGTGGCGCTGCCCTTCGGTGGTGGTGGCGCCTTGCATGTTGGTGCCTTGCTGACCGAGGTTGGTCTCAAGGCCGCGCTGGTGCCGCGCTTTCCGGGTGTTACCTCAGCACTTGGCTGCATCATCGCCGATGTGCGGCATGATCAGGTGCGCACGCTGAACCTGGATCTGGATACGCTGGATGCCGCCGCACTTGATGCGCATCTGGTGCGCGAAGCAAGTGCCGCGGTCGCGGTGGTGCGTGATGCCGGCCTGCCGGTGGGGGCGATTGAAACACTCTTCACGCTGGATATGCATTACGCGGGGCAGACGCATACCGTGGCCGTGCCTCTGCCCGTGACGGTTGCAGGCAATATCACGGGCGTGACGCGTGAGATTGTGCGGAAGGCTTTCGAAGCCGCCTATCAGCGCGCCTTCAGCCGCTTGTTGCCTGGGCTTCCGGTGCGCATCGTCTCCCTGCGCAGTGCCGCGATTGGCCGGCGCCCGGCATTTGATTTGGCAGCGCTTGCGCCGGGGCCTGACGCAAGCCTGGAAAAAGCAGCGCGTGGCACGCGGCATGTGTGGTTTGATGGCGCCTGGCATGAAGCGCGCATCTATGCGCGGCTTGATCTGCCGGTGGGTGCGGAAATCCCAGGCCCCGCCATTTTGGAACAACCCGATGCCACGGTGGTGGTAGATCCTGGCC
>JBBAUC010000022.1:0-5584 GCA_040398485.1 Roseomonas sp.
TCTTCATTGGGGATACGATATTGGCTGCCTGTCATGGGGCCGGTCACCAATTGGATGCGCGGTTCGACCACCTGGCTGCCCCAATCCCCGCCATCGCGCAGGAAGGGCATGCGCCAATCGACTGCTGCGCGAATATTGGCCGCCGCGCTTTGCCCATTGGGGCTGCCGGCCGCGTAATTGGGCGCCAGGTTGATATCCTCGAAATCATAAGCGGCCAGATCGCTTTGTGCGCGGAGCGTCCAGATCCCGCCCAGATCATCCATGCGCGGCAGGGCATAGCCGATGCGCGATGAAGCGCGGCGCGTGCTGGTGCCAGTGCCGCGAAATATGGCGAAATTCCAGGTGTCCACAGTGAAGCGTCCGCCAAGCGAATCCTCAGGCGATTCCCAATCGGCATAGATATTGGGCAGCACCAGCGGAATGCGGCTAATGTCATCGGTGCTGCGCAGACCCTGATAGGCGCGGGCGTCAAAACGCGCGAAACCCTCGCTACCCCAAAAACCTTCAGTGAAAAGCGTTGTCGGCAGAACACGCTGCCCGCCATAGCGATAGATGCGCAAGTATTGTTCGGAACTGGCGCGATTCACATCGAATCCCGCGCGCCAAGTCTCATCCAGCGAAAAGCGACCCTTGGCGAAGATATGGCCGGCAAAGCCTTCTTCCGTGCCGTCCTTGCCATCAAGCTGGCCTATGGAACTTAGCACCTCCATCTCGCCATTATTGAAGCGACGGCGGTAATCCACACCCAGATTGGGCAGGACGCTCGTGGCGATGGTAGGCCGCAGCACCAATTCCTGACTCTCGTCAATCGCCCAGTAATAGGGCGTTTCAATGAAGCCACCGAGATATTTGGTGATGCCGAAGCTTGGGCTCAGAAACCCGGATTGTCGCGCAGCAGACCCATCAGGATGCTGGAAATAGGGCAGCCACATCACCTGCACACCCGCCATATCCAGGGACGCACCGCGATAGCGCACTTGCTGTTCGTTACGATCCAGGGTTGCCGTGCGCGCGCGCAATTGCCAGAGGGGCGGCGCTAGCGGATCATCCTTGCAGGGGTCACAGACCGAATAGACAACGCGCGAAAGATCAAAAATTGAGCCATCTGTCCGCCGCGCGCCCGTGGCGGCGATCCGGCCATTTTGCAGTAGATACCCGCGCAGCCCCTCCAGCACGCCATCGCGCATCTGATTGGAAAGTTCAGCGCTTTCCGCGAACATCACCTGGCCATCTGCCTCGATCAGTTGCACATTGCCGCGCGCGGTCGCTACACCCGTATTACGGTTATAGGTCAGTTCATCGGCACGCAGGATGCGCCCACCCTGGAAGGCTTCCACATTTCCCCGCGCCACAACCAAAGCCGCGTTCTGATCATATTGGACTTCATCGGCCGTAAAAGTGACGGGCGCGTCCTGCGTTGTACCGGCGGGCGTCGCTGGCGTTCCGGGCGCTGCCGCAGGCTGTTGGGCCGGCAGGACTGGAGCAATACTTGGCGACGGGGCCATCGGTGGCAGCATTGGGGCCTGCGCAAGCGCAAGGCTTGGTGCCGAAGCCAGCAGCACCAGCAGAAACTTTCTCCCGGCCCGGCGCAACATTCTAACCATCCTCAAGATGCAGCAGCAGCGCCGCTGCGAGCAGGAATCCGGCGCCCGCCGGCGCCCAGGCGGCCAATACCACAGGAAGCGTGCCCGCTTCACCAAATTCGCCAGTGATTTTATCCAGCACGAAAAGCGCAAAACCGGCGCTGATCCCACCCGCAATCATGCGCGCCACACCACCACGCCGGGCAGAGCGCATGGAAAACCCTGCCGCGAGCAATGCCATGGCAATGGCAAGCAGGGGCAGCGCCAGCAGGGATTGAAAATGCAGCCGGTGGCGGATGGCGGAAAAGCCCGCATCTTCCAGGATTTTGATGAATTCAGGCAGCGCCCAAAGGCTGAGCGTATCCGGGGTGGCGAAGGAATTCTCAATCCGCTCCGGCGTTAACTCAGTTGGAAAATCGAGGCTTTGCGGCGCGCCGGCCACCCGTTCTGCCCCGAACACCATGGCGCCTTCGAAGCGCCAGCGGCCGGGCTGCAGCAGGGCTGACGCGGCTTCGATCCGCGCCAAGGGCCGATCATCAGCAGAAAGCCGCCAGATCGTCACCTCGGAAAGGCGCAGCGCTTCGCCGGGGCGTAATTCCCGAGTGGCCATGGGCCGGCCCGAAATAATGGCAACGCCCTGGGGTTGCAGCCCCTCATCGGCTTGGCGTAGCCAAAGTCGGCCACCTGCCAGCGCCGTGATGCCGCCCACATTGCGCAAATAAAGTTGATCAAGCCGCTCGGCACGCGCCAGCATGGCGGAGGATAGCGGCGAAAGTGCCGTGCTGGCCCCAAGCCCGAGCAGCAACGCGACCAGCACCGGGCCAGCCAGAAAGCCCCAGGCCGAAATCCCTGCCGCGCGCGCCACAATCAATTCGGAAAACCGCGTTAGCCGCCAGAAGGCGATGATGCCACCAAGCAGCACCGCAAAGGGCAGGATCTGCATGGCCACATAGGGCACGCGGAGGGCCGCGATCTGCGCTACCAGGGCGAAATTAGCCTCTGGGCGCGTTGCAGCGCGGCGCAGCAATTCGATCAGGTCAAACAGCGCGACCAGGGCGGAGAGCGACAGCACCATCAGCAGCGCCATGGCGGCAAAGCGCCGGGCCACATAGGCCATGAGCGTGATGGGTAGCGTCATGGCAGTGCCTCACGCGGCGGGGCCCTGCGCGGCAGGCCGGGGGCGCCGCCCAGCCACCAGGCGGAAATGACGCCGGGCAGGATCGCATGCAGCCAGATCAACCAGATCAGCCCATCGCGCCGGGCTGCGGCATTGCCGAGGGTGAGACCAAGCGCCAGCAGCGCCACCATGATGCCAACGCCAAGCACCACGCCTATACCCCCGCCATGGCGGCGGAATTGCCCAGTCAGCGCCACCGCCAGGCCGACCAGCGCGAAGGAAAGCGCGGTCAGCGGGCTTGCCATGCGCTGATGCGCTTCGGAACGAAAACGCCTGACATCGCGGGGGCGCAGTTCCTCCGAAGGATCGGGGTATAGTAATTCAGAGATGGAGCGTTCGCGGCTATCGCGGCTGCGCGTTTCCTCATTGCGCGCCACACGGGCCAGATCAACGCTGTTTTCGGAAAAGCTGAGCACGGTCAGCCGCGGCGGCGCGCCTGATGCGCCCTTTTCCATTTGCTGGCGCACGCCATCATAAAGCGTCACGCGTGGACCATCCGCCCCCTGCCCGATGCGCCCGGATTGCGCCAGGATGGTCACCGCGCCGCCGGCCTCACGCTGGTCATGCACCATAATCCCGCGCAGCGTGCCATCGGCTTCGCGCTTGCGGGCATAGACGGTCAGATCATTGCCGACGGAGGAGAAAACCCCTTCCTGCAACAGCACGCCCACTAATTGATTGCGGATTTCAAATTGCCATTGCCGGAAGGCTGTGTGGCTGAGCGGCACCAGCCAGAAATTCAGGAAGGCCATCACGCCCACGACCAGCAGCCCCAGCGCCAAGGCAGGGCGCGCAATTTGCCAATTGGAAAGCCCCGCCGCACGCATCACCACCAATTCACGGTCCCCGGCCAGGCGCAAATGTACGAACAGCATCACGATGAAGGTCGTGATCGGCAGAATGACCGAAAAGAAGGATGGCAATAAAAGGCTGGTCAATTCGAAAAACACCGCGAGCGACAGCCCGCGATCCAGCACCAATTCGATAAAGCGCAAGGATTGCGTCAGCCAGACAAGCGCCGCCAGCCCCACCGTTACGGCAAGCAGGCCCAGCGCAAGCTGGTGGAACAAGTAGCGGTCGAGCAGGGTCATCGGCGCGGCAAGCCTAGCCGCTTGGCGCCAATGCCGAAAGCGGCAAAGGCTTCAGGGCAGCACCTTGCCCGGATTCATCAGGCCCTTGGGGTCCAGCGCGGCCTTGATTTGGCGCATCACCGCAAGCTCCGCCCCCCCGCGCCATTCTTCCATCATATCGGTCTTGAGCTGGCCGATGCCGTGTTCCGCGCTGAAGGACCCGTCCAAATCCCGCACCACCTCATTTACGCAATCCATGATGTCGTGGCTGCGGGCGAGGAAAGCCGCCGGGTCAGCGCCTTCCGGCTGCACCAAATTCACGTGAATATTGCCATCGCCCATATGGCCGAAGGGCATGGGGCGGATGCCCGGAAGCAGCTTGCGGCAGGCTTCCGAAGCACGCTCGATCAATTCTGGCACGCGGGAGACAGGGACCGAGACATCATTCTTGACTGAAGCGCCGGCCTTGCGCTGCGCTTCCGTATGTTCTTCGCGAATGCGCCAAAGTGCGGCGCGCTGCGCTTCGCTTTCCGCCAGCACGGCATCCAGCACTTCGCCCGATTCCATCGCCGGTGCCAGGACTTGTTCCGCAAGGCCCCGCAAATCCGCATCTGGCCTGGTGGAGGCCAAATCAATCAGCGCGTAATGCTGGGCGCGTTCAGCCAGCGGCAGGGTCACGCCGGGGATCAGTTGCACGGTCAGGTCAACACCATCACCCGACATATATTCAAAGGCGCGGATCGCGCTTTCGTCATTGTCGCGAAAGCGGCGGAACAGGCCAAGTGCCGCTTCGGCGTCCCGCACGGCGGCGAAAATCACCTCATTGGCGCGGGGGCGTGCGAAAAGCTTCAAGACGGCAGCAGTGATGATGCCAAGCGTGCCTTCCGCACCAACAAAAACATGGCGCAGCGCATAGCCGGTATTGTCTTTGCGCAAGCGCCTCAGGCCATGCCAGATGCTGCCATCGGGCAGCACCACTTCCAGCCCCAGCATCAATTCCCGCGCATTGCCGTAGCGGACCGTGTTATTGCCGCCGGCATTGGTGGAAAGTACGCCGCCAATCATCGCTGTGCCTTCGCCACCGAAACTAAGGGGGAAAAGGCAGCCCGCAGCGGCAGCCGCTTCCTGCGCGGTTTTCACCACCACGCCCGCTTCGGCTGTCATGGTCATATCCACCGGGTCAAGATCGCGGATGCGGTTCATGCGCGCCAGCGAGACAATCACGGTGCGCCCCGACCCATCCGGCGTGGCGCCGCCCACCATGGAGGTATTGCCCCCCTGCGGCACAATGGCGATGCCGGCGCCAGCGCAAAGCCTGACCGCTTCGGCCAATTCCGCCGTATTGGCGGGGCGAAGTAGCGCCAAAGCCCGGCCCTGATACAGGCTCCGCCAATCGGCCAGCGCGGGGGCCAGGTCAGACGGTTCGGTCAGCAGCCCGGCGGGGCCAAGCAGGCTGGCAAGCGCGGGGAGGAGGGAGGAAGATTCGGCCATAGGCTGTTCAAACCCCCAAGCGAAGCGCGGTCAAGGACCCGGAGCATTTTCAAGCCAAGCGCCCCGCTTGGCGACTCGGGAAATGCGACCAAACACAAGCTACTCCACCTTGATCTCGGCGGCTGTGATCAACGCCTGCCAGCGGGTGATCTCGGTCGCGTTGAAGCGGGCCAATTCCGCGGCATCCCCTGGCATGGGCTCAAAACCAAGGGTGGAGAGGCGTTCCACCACCGCGCGGTCACTCAATGCCCGCGCAAGGGCGG
>JBBAUC010000022.1:5684-23068 GCA_040398485.1 Roseomonas sp.
AGGGTGGAGAGGCGTTCCACCACCGCGCGGTCACTCAATGCCCGCGCAAGGGCGGCTTCCATGCCGCGCACAGCCTCGGTCGGGGTATTGGCGGGGGCGTAAACGCCCATCCAGGCGGCCACATCAAACCCGGCCAGCCCGGCTTCCTGAAGCGTCGGCAGGTTCGGCAGCAGGGCGCTGCGCTGCGCCCCCGTCAGCGCCAAGGGCCGCAACTCATTGCCGCGCGCCAACGGAATGCCGATGGTGAGGTCCACAATGGCGAAGGAAATCCGCCCCGCCACCAAATCGGTCATGGTATTGGCGGAGGAGCGATAGGGCACGTCCAGCACCTCGGCCCCGATCTGGCGCACAAAGCTTTTGCCGGCGGCGAGATAGACCGCCGACCAATGGCCGAAGCTGAGCTTGCCCGGTTCCGCGCGCAGCAGGCTGATCAGTTCCGCAATATTCTGCGCTTTTACGGACGGATGCACCGCGAGCATGAGTGGGAAGATACCAATGCGCCCAACCGGGGCGAAATCGCGCAGCGGATCATAGGGCAGGCTGCGATAGAGCGCCGGATTGATCGCCTGGGTGGTGCCGGTGGTGAAGAAGAAGCTGTAGCCATCGGGCCGGGCGCGCGCCGCCGCGACCGCGCCGATATTGCCATTGGCGCCGCCGCGATTTTCGATCACCACCGCCTGGCCTAGGCTGCGCCCGAGGTGATCGGCCATGATGCGCGCCACGCCATCTGTGCCGCCGCCGGCGGCGAAGGGCACGATGGCGGTGATGGGCCGCTCGGGCCAGGCGGCTAGGGTTGGGTGTACGGTGAGCGCCATGACGGCGCCAATGATCCAGCCAAGAAGGCGCATTTTCCTCTCCTGTCCAGCGCGGTTGGTCCGCGCTTTGGTCATGAGCCGATATGCTGTGCCGATGCGCGGCCCAGGTCCAGCCCCTTCGCGCTGCTTGACAGGGTTTCGCCGCTTGCCGAGGCTTTTGCCCGATAAGCAAGGATGAAACATCGTGACCGCTGCGCTGGATGGGCTGATTGTTCTGGATCTCACGAATTTTCTCTCTGGCCCCTATTGCACCATGTTGCTGGGTGATCTGGGCGCCGATGTCATCAAGGTGGAACGCCCCGATGGCGGCGATGATGCGCGGCGCATGCCGCCCTTTGTGGATGGCCGCAGCCAGCCCTTCGCCGTGTGGAATCGCAACAAGCGCAGCATCACCGCGGATTTGAAACAGCCCGAGGATATTGAGCTTGTCCGTCAATTGGCGCTCCGCGCCGATGTGCTGGTGGAAAACTTCCGCCCCGGTACGTTGGCCCGGCTCGGTTTGGGGTGGGAGGCGCTGAGTGCTGCCAATCCGCGCCTGATCTGGTGCGCGATTTCAGGTTTCGGCCAGACGGGGCCTTGGGCGGATCATGGTGGTTTGGATATGATGGCGCAGGGCATGTCGGGCCTTATGGCCGGCAATGGCCCGCCGGAGGGTGAACCGTACCGCCTGCCGATCGCGATTACCGATGTCACCGCAGGGATGTTCTCGGCACTGTCGGTCATGGCCGCCTTGCAGGCGCGGGAGAAGACAGGGCAGGGCCAGCGTATTGATCAATCCCTGTTTGAAGCGGGCGTGGCGCTTGGCGTTTATGAGGCGGCACATGTTTTCGCCCACGGCACGCGCCCTTCGCGGCTTGGGCAATTGCATCGCGGATCGGCGCCCTATCGCGTATTTCAGACAGCCGATGGCTACATCACGCTGGGTGCATCGAAGGAGAAATTCTGGCAGGCGCTATGTGGCATTATCGGCCGGCCGGAATTGGCCACCGATCCGCGCTTCAAGACCAATGCGGATCGCGTGGCGAATAACGCAGCGCTGATCACGATTTTGCAGGATATTCTGGCAACGCGCGGTAGTGCCGAATGGCTGGCGGCACTTGGCAAGGCCGGCATCCCATCGGAGCAGGTGCTTTCCTATGATGAGGCGCTGGCGCATCCTCAGGGGCAGGCGCGCGGCCTCGCGCAGATTTTTGAAGACCCCGAACGCGGGCCGATCCAGCATTTGGCATCACCACTCAGGCTTGAAGGCACGCCCGCACGCATCACCCGCCGTACGCCGGATTTGGGCGAGCATAATGCGGAAATCCGGGCATGGTTGGCGAAGGGTTGAAGACGATGACGCGATTGATCTTGGGCTTGCTGCTTGTTTTCGGTCTGCTGGCGCCAGCAGCCGCGCAAGAGGATTTTCCGAACCGGCAAATCCGGCTGATCGTGGTTTTCGCCCCAGGCGGCGGTGCGGATACATCGGCGCGCGTGGTGGCGGGGCCCATGTCACAAATTCTGGGCCGGCAGGTGGTGGTGGAAAACCGACCCGGAGGAGTCTTTGGCGGGCAAATCGCGGCCACGGCGCGCCCGGATGGTTATACGTTGATGGCGGATGCTTCGGCCTTTGCGGTGCGCCACAAGCTGCACGCCAATCTTTCCTTTGATTACCTGCGTGATTTCGCGCCCGTGGCGCGGCTTTCCATCATGCCGCTATTGCTTGTGGTGCCGATGGATGGCCCGACCAATCTGCGCGATATGATCACCATGCTGCGTGCGCGCACCGATAAGCCGCATTATTCCGTGGCTGGGCTTGGGTCTGCTTCCCATTTCGCCGGGCTGCATTTCATCCTGCGCAGCGGCATTGACGCGCAGCATGTGGCCTATCGTGGTGGTGCGCCCGGGGCCATGGCGGTGCTGACGGGTGATACGCTGTTCAATTTCGCCACCATGCCATCTTCGCTTGGCCTGGTGCAGGGCAATCGCTTGCGCGCGCTTGCGGTTTCCGCGGAAAGCCGCACGCCCATTCTGCCGGATGTGCCAACCGTGGCGGAAGCCGCTGATCTGCCAGGCTTCGCCCTTTCGGAATGGATCGGGCTTTACGCCCCAACCGGGGTTCCTCAACCCATCATGGCAAGGATCGCAGACGCTGTGCGGCAAAGCCTTGCCCAGCCCGAGGTGGTCAGGCTGCTGGCCAGTCAAGGGGCTGAGGCCGCCTTCCTTGGCCTACAGGATTTCGCCGGTTTTCTGGCGCAGCAGCGCGACTTGTTGTCCGATCTGGCGGCACGGGCCGGGATGAAGGCGGAATAATCACCGCTCCATTGTGAAAAAACTTGACGTGGCATGGACGAAAATTGTCTGATTTGGGCGGGATTTTCGTGCCGTGCCTTGCCGAGTGGTCGGTGGTTCGACCTCCTTCGGGCCCGTCCGGGAAAACCGGAAAACGCGGCGGCGCTGCCGCCGCCACAACAAAAAGGGCTCACGTCATGCCGAATGGCACTGTGAAATGGTTCAATGCGACCAAAGGCTTTGGCTTCATCCTGCCCGATGATGGCGGCAAGGATGTCTTTGTGCATATCACCGCCGTGCAGCAGGCGGGGCTGCAGGGGCTTAAGGAAAACCAAAAGCTGAGCTTTGAAGTCGCGAGTGAGCGCGGCAAGCCGGCGGCGATCAATCTGAAGGTTTTGTAGCGCGAGCCTTGCCCACGCGGAACGCCGCAGTGGCGATGATACCGGCCCTATAAAGGGATACGGTCACAAGACCAAAACAATCGCGCGGTCTTGCCTTCAACCAATCCCGTGGCGGCGAAGCTCCGTACCAAGCCGCCCGGTAACGAAGAAAAAAAACATGCGGAAATCCGCGATCAGCGACCATAACGGGTGGCGAAAGGTCGCGGGTCGGTTCTTTTCAATAAAGAAATGCCCGACCCAGGCGGGGCCATAACCACAGACCAGCGCCGCCAGCAGCAGCCAGGAATTGCCTGAAATCAGCCCAAGCAAAAACAACAAAAGCCCGGCGCCCGTACCGGCGAAATGCAAGGCGCGTGTCGTGGGTTTGGCGTGTTCATTCAGGTAGTAAGGCCAGAACTCGGCGAAGCTCTTGAACCCCTCGCTCATCCCGCTGCCTTGGCTTCAAGCTCGGGCGGCACAAGGGCCGCTTCCAAGGCGTTGCGCAATGAACCGAGCTTGCGTTCATTTTCAACCTTCAGCCCGAACACATCCTTCACGTAAAACACGTCAATCGCGCGCACCCCATAGGTGGTGATATGCGCTGAGGCGATTTGCATGCCCTGGTCGCTCATTGCCGCGGTGACATCATGCAAAAGCCCAGGCCGGTCACGCCCATTCACTTCGATCACGGTGTGCGTGTTGGAAGCGTGATTATCTATCACCACACGCGGCGGCACCGTCACGGCGCGTAGCCTGGCTGGCTCTCGCTTCAGCTTGCGGATTTCATCCTTGAGGCGAAGCCGCCCAGAAAGCGACTGTTCCACCAGCACCGAAAGCCGCGCCAGACGATGCGGCGCATCCAAAGGCCCGCCCTGATAATCTTGAACCCAGAAAGTATCCAAGGCCATGCCATCGGTCATGGTATGGATGCGCGCATCCACAATGCTCGCCCCTCCCACCGCCAAGGCGCCCGCGATTTTGCTGAATAGCCCGGGATGGTCGGTACAATAGACGGTCACTTCCGTCACCGCGCGATTTTCCAAAACGCGCGTATGGACCGTCAGTGGCGTCTTGGTCGCGCGCGCTTCCTGGATCATCGCCGCATGGCGCGCATGGCTTTCGGGATCGAAGGAAAGCCAATAGCCCGGGTAACCAAGGCCGAGGTAATGATCCACCTCTGCACGCCGGTGCCCAGCCAGCAATTTCGCCGCCGCATCCTTGGCCCGCGCCACGCGCACATCGCGTTCGGGCACGGAAAGCCCACCCGCCAGCACTTCCGCGACACGCCAGTAAAGTTCGCGGAGCAGCGTCGCTTTCCAGCCATTCCAGACCTTGCCGCTGACCGCGCGCATATCGGCCACCGTCAGCACCAGCAATAGCCGGAGCCTTTCTGGGCTTTGCACAATCTCCGCAATGTCCAGGATGGTTTTCGGGTCTTCAATATCGCGGCGGAAGGCGGTTTCGCTGATCAGCAAATGATGCAACACCAGCCAGGAAACTGTCTCGGTTTCTTCCGGCGTCAGGCCAAGGGCGGGGCAGACATGCAGCGCCAATTCCGCGCCTAATTCCGAATGATCGCCGCCGCGCCCCTTGGCGGCATCATGCAGCAGCATCGCAACAAAAAGCGCGCGGCGGGATTGCACCTGGCCGATCAATTCACTGGCAACGGGCGCGATTTCGTTCAGCTCGCCGCGTTCCATCGCCCCCAAAATGCCGATCGCTTCGATGGTATGCTCATCCACCGTAAAAACGTGATAGGTGTCGAACTGCATCAGCCCGACCACGCGCTGCCAATCAGGCAGAAGCGCTGCGATCAGCCCGGCCTCGTTCAACATGCGCATCCAGATATGCGGGTCCTTGCCGGACAGGATATCAAGGAATTCCGCACTCGCCGCCGGATCGCCACGCAGCTGCGCCAAAAGGCGCGCATGGCGAATAATGGCGCGGAAAGCGAGCGGGTGGATATCCAAGCCCCGATCACGCGCCAGCCGAAAGATGCGCAGCATCAACACGGGTTCGACCGTAAAATCAAAGCCCGGTGCGGCAATGATCTTGCCATCCGCCAGCGCAAATCCCGCTTCTGTCAGCGCCTTGTCGGGCGCGGGCAACACGGCAGGGCGGCCAAGTGCGGCGCGAATAATGGCGGGTTCCAGAATGCGGGTGAAGCGCGCCACATCACGCACGGTCAAGAAGAAATGCTTCATGAAGCGTTCAACGCCATCCTGAAGCCCGCGCCGCGTATAGCCCATGCGGGCGCCAACCACCGGCTGTAAGTCAAACGTCAGGCGTTCTTCTGCGCGGCCCGTGACGATGTGCAAGTGAAAGCGCACAGTCCACAGGAAATCCCAGGCGCGGCGAATGGCACGCGCCTCACTTGCTGTCAGCAGCCCGCCGCCTGGGCTATTGGGGCCCACCAATTCCGGCATGCGTTCCACATTGAACGCATAGCGCGCCAGCCAATAAAGCGTTTGCAGATCGCGCAGCGCGCCGCGCCCTTCCTTGACATGGGGTTCCACCACGTAAGGGCTATCGCCATAACGCCGATGGCGCTTCTGCTTTTCGGCGAGCTTTGCTTCAAGAAAGGGTTTCAGCCCGATGCGCGTGCGCGCGGCACGAAATGCCTCATCAAAGCGCGTGAAAATGGAAGGATCGCCGGCGACCAACCGCGCATCCAAAAGCGCGGTCATCACCGTGGCGTCGCGTTTCGCTTCTTGCAGGCATTCACTGCGTGATCTGGTGGCATGCCCAACCTTCAGCCCCATATCCCAGAGCAGGTAGAGCATGAATTCAACGGCCTTCCTGCCCCGCGCGCCCATGCTGCTATCGGTCAGGAACAGCAGATCAATATCGGAAAATGGCGCCAGCACACCGCGGCCATAACCACCGGTCGCGACCAGGGCATGGGATTTCTCGCCGCTATCAGGTGGGTGCATCGCTTCGGTATAGCGGTGAATGCCGAACATCAGCGTATCGGTCAGCGCCGCCAGCCAGCGCGCGGCGGCAAGTCCGGATAATTCACGCGCCTCAAAAGCTTGCTGCACACGGCCCTGGATGCGCCCCAAATGCCGCCGCAGCAGCGCTAAGGCTGCGTCGCGCGGTATAGGCTGGCCAGCCGGCAGTAATTCCGCCAGCAGATCGGCCAGCACCAGCGGTTGTTCCGCCGCCGGGACATGGCCATTCGGCCCGCGACGCGGCGGAGGCTCGGTAAGGGCAGATGTGTTTTCCGATAGACTCATCACTGTCACAATATCGCGTCCGGGGGCGCTGCGACAGTCTCCAAAAGCGATTTAACGCGGTAGAGAAACTCCTGCGCTTCTCGCGGACTGAGTGTATCAGGATCGAGCCCTGCAAGCGCTTCCAGCGCCGGATGGGATGGTGGCGCGGTGGGGCCGGGGCGCGCGAAAAGCGGTAATTCCTCAGACATTGGGTCAAGCCCCTTGGCGCGGGCTTCAAGGGAACCGAGCACCGCCTCTGCACGTCGCAGCACGTCACGCGGCACACCGGCAAGCTTCGCCACATGCAGGCCCCAGGATTTCTCGGCGGCACCGGGGCCGACGCTATGGCGGAAAATCACCTGCCCGCGCCATTCGCGCACCTGCATGGTGGCTAGCGCCAGGTCCGGCAATTTGGCGGCGAGCGACGTCAATTCATGGAAATGCGTGGCGAAGATGGTGCGGCAGCGGATGCGGTCATGCAAAGCTTCCAGCACCGACCAGGCGATAGCGAGCCCATCCCAGGTGGCGGTGCCGCGCCCGACCTCATCCAAGACCACCAAGGATTGCGCGCTGGCCAGGTTCAATATCGCCGCTGTTTCGGCCATTTCGACCATGAAGGTGGAACGCCCGCCGGCAATGTCATCCGCCGCGCCCACGCGGGAGAAAAGCCGATCCACCAGGCCAAGCCGCGCGGCTTCGGCGGGCAGGAAAAGCCCGGCCTGGGCCAGGATCACAAATAGCGCGTTTTGCCGCAAATACGTGGATTTACCGGCCATGTTCGGCCCGGTGAGCAAACAAAGCCGCTGGCCCGCAGAAAGGTCGCAGTCATTGGGCACAAAGGCCGGGCCGCGCGCGCGGGCAAGGGCCGCTTCCACCACCGGATGCCGCCCGGCCTTGATGGCGAAATCTGGCCTTTCGGTCATTTCCGGCCGGCACCAGCCGCCACCCGAGGCCAATTCCGCGCCCGCCGCATGCACATCCAATTCCGCCATCGCCGCTGCTGCCGCGGCGGTGCCGGGCGCGGCATTCAGGCAAAGCCTTCGCAAATGCTGCGCGACCATGCGTTCCCGTCGCGCGGCCTGGTCCCCGGCTTCCGCCACCTTGCGGTCCAATTCGGCCAATGCGGCGCAGGTGAAGCGCATGGCATTTGACATGGTTTGGCGATGGATCGGGCTATGCGGGCCTTCGGGGATGGCGGCGCGCAGCAATTTCTCGCCGGCTGCTAAAGGCATCTCGGCCAGAAAGCCGAATTGCTGATGATGACGGATGCGGAGCGCCGCCACGCCCCAAGCCTGCGCCAAATCCAATTGCAGCGCAGCAATGGCATCGCGCCCACCATCACGGAGCCGCCTCAGCGCATCCAATTCGCCGTCATAGCCCGTGGCAATCAGCCCACCATCTTCCAGCCGCGCCGGCAGGGTTTCGGCCAAGGCGCGCTGCAATTCCGCCTGCGGTGAGGCTTCCGGCACCAGCGCGCCGCGCGCTGCCTCGATCAACGCGGGTTGCAGCCCGCCGGCGACATCAAGCGCTGCGGCCATGGCTTCGGTCCGGGCCAGCCCATCGCGAATGGCGGCCAGATCACGCGGCGCAAACCGATCAAGCGAAAGCCGCGCCAAGGCCCGCGCCATATCGGGCGAGCCCTTCAACGCTGCCCTTAACGCCGCCCGTTCGGAAGCTGCGGCGAGCATCCAGCCCACCGCCTCATGCCGCGCCAGAATGGGGGCGGCTTCCGCAAGTGGCGAGGCAAGGCGCGCGGCCAATTCCCGCGCCCCGGCAGCGGTCACGGTGCGGTCCACAGCGGCGAGCAGGGAATGCCGCGCCTCCCCCCTTTCGCTTTTCAGGATTTCCAAGGATCGGCGTGTCGCGGCATCCATTTGCAACAAGCCGCGCCCACCCATGGGGCTGGGGGGTGCCAGGCGCGGCAGGGCGCCAGCTTGGGTTGCCCGCACATAATCCAAGGCCATGGCTGCGGCAGCGAGTTCTTCCGCGCTGAAACTGCCAAACCCATCCAGGGTTGAGACATCAAAAGCCTCGGCAAGGCGTCGCGCGGCATCGCGCGGCGGGTCAAGCGGCGTGATGCGCGCTGCCACTTCGCCTTCAAAAACCCCTTCCGGGGCCAGGATTTCGGCCGGTTCCAGCCGCGCAAACAGGGCCTGGACTTCGCCGCGCGGCAGTGTTTCCGTACCGAAGGCGCCGGTTGAAACGTCAAGCCAGGCGGCGCCGATCCGGTCTTCCAGGGGGGCAAGGGCCAAAAGCCAAGCCGGGCGCGCGGCTTCCAGCAAGGTTTCTTCCGTGACGGTGCCAGCCGTCACCAACCGCGTGATGTCGCGCCGGATGGTCGGCGCCTTGCGCGCCTTGGCCTGTTCCGGGGTTTCCATCTGATCGCAAATGGCAACGCGAAAACCCTGGCGGATCAGCCGCGCCAGATAGCTCTCATGCGCATGGGCCGGCACGCCGCACATGGCGATTTTCTGGCCGCGATGCTCACCCCTGAAAGACAGCGCGATATCCAAGGCCGCGGCGGCGGCCTCGGCATCCGCGAAGAACAGCTCATAGAAATCCCCCATGCGGAAAAACACCAACGCATCCGGATGCGCGGCCTTGGCCGCGAACCATTGCGCCATGGCCGGCGTGGCGCCGCTGGCATCGGGAATCGGGCCTAAGGGGGCTTGGGCGGGGGGCATGCCGGCACAGGATACAGGCGGGGCGCGCCCAAGCCAAACCTTGGGCTGGCGCATTGGCGCTGAAGGTTCCAAACTGCCGGCAATTAAGAACCAACCAGGGAGGAGGTTCCCATGACAGCTTCCGGTATTGGCCGCAGATCAATCCTGGCGATGGGGGCGGCGGCAGCACTACCCGCGCCATCACTCGCGCAGGATATGCGTGCGCAAACGCTCCGCTTCGTGCCGCAGGCCAATCTGAGCGTGCTGGACCCGGTATTCACCACCGCAACCGTGACCGGCAATCACGGCTGGCATGTCTTTGACACGCTTTATGGTGTGGATGCGGAGCTGAAACCAAAGCCACAAATGGCTGAAGGCGCTGAGGTTCTGGATGATGGCAAGCGCTGGCGCATTACGCTGCGCGCCGGTTTGCGCTTCCATGATGGGGAGCCTGTGCGCGCACGCGATTGCATTGCAAGCCTGAAGCGCTGGTGCGCGCGTGAGCCCTTCGGACAATTGCTTTTACGCCAGGTGGATGAATGGCGGGCCGTGGATGACCGCACCATCGAAATCCGCCTGAAGCGCGCCTTCCCGCTTTTGCTGGATGCGCTGGCCAAGCCTGATTCAGCCGTGCCCTTCATCATGCCCGAACGCCTGGCGGAGACCGATCCCAATCGTGGCGTGACCGAGATGATCGGCTCCGGCCCTTATCGCTTCATCGCGGGCGAATATAATTCCGGCAGCCGCGTGGTTTATGAGAAGTTTGATGCCTATCAGCCGCGCCAGGAAGCGCCTTCCTGGACATCGGGCGCGAAAATTGCGCATTTCCGGCGCATTGAATGGCATATTTTGCCAGACCCCGCGACCGCGGCGGCCGCCTTGCAGAATGGCGAGGTTGATTGGTGGGAAAGGCCGCACCCGGATTTGCAGCCACTTTTGGCCCGCGCGCGTGATGTGCGCCGCGAAGTGTCAGACACGGGCGGGCGGATGGCCGTGCTGCGCATGAATAACCTGCACCCGCCCTTTGATGATGTGCGCATCCGCCGCGCCATCCGGCTTTCGGTATTGCAGGAAGATTACATGCGCGCCTCACGTGGGGATGATCGCACGGATTGGGATCTCTGCCGCAGTCTTTGGCCACGCGAGACGCCCTATTACGAGGATTTGGGTGAGGCGATGATGCCGGGCGATCTGGACCGCGCCCGCGCCGCTTTGCGTGAAGCGGGCTACGCCAATCAGCGCGTTGTTGTGATCAACCCCACGGATTTCCCGGATATCGGGCCGCTTGGGCAGGTGACGGCGGATCGGCTGAAGCGGATCGGCATGAATATTGACCTTGCCGAGAGCGATTGGGGCACGGTGGTGCAGCGGCGGAGCAATCGTGAGTCGGTTGATCGCGGCGGCTGGTCCATCCTGCACACCACCGGGGGTGCCACCGCCTGGGCCAATCCCGCCGTTTCCTTCCTGGTGCGCGGCCAGGGCACAGGCGGCTGGTTCGGCTGGTGGAAAAGCGATGAGGCGGAGGCCATGGCCGAATCCTGGCTTTTCGCGCCCAATGAGGCGGAGCAGAAGCAAATCGCGTCCCGCCTTGGGCGCCTTGCGCTGGAAGATGCGGCCTTCATCCCGCTTGGCCAATTCAGGATCAGGACTGCTTTCCGACGCAATATCACCGGGATTTTACAGGGCTCATCGCCCTATCCCTGGAATGTCCGGCGGGTCTGAGGGCGCGAATTGCTGCGCCTGCGAAGCTGGGGCCTCGCAGGCCAGCGCACAAAACGGCATGATGGGGTTGGTTTGAGGAGTGGTGGCTAGGATGGATGACGCGAAGAAAACGCCGGTTGAGGATACGCGCACGGCGCGCGTCACCGCCGAGGAAGCGCTGGCAATGCACCGGGAAGGGCGGCCCGGGAAGCTTGAAATCCGGCTGACCAAGCCGCTGATCACGGCGCGGGATTTGAGCCTGGCCTATTCGCCTGGTGTGGCGGAGCCCTGCCTGCATATCCATCGCGACCCGAGCCTTGCCTATGATTACACGGCGAAGGGTAATTTCGTCGCGGTGATTTCGAATGGCACCGCGGTGCTGGGGCTTGGCAATCTGGGCGCGCTGGCATCGAAGCCCGTGATGGAAGGCAAGGCGGCGCTGTTCAAGCGCTTTGCCGATGTGGATTCGATTGATCTTTGCGTGGATACGGAAGACCCGGACGCTTTCATCAATGCCGTGCGCTATCTGGGCCCGACTTTTGGTGGCATCAATCTGGAAGACATCAAGGCGCCGGAATGCTTTGTGATCGAACAGCGCTTGCGCGAATTGATGGATATTCCGGTATTTCATGACGACCAGCATGGCACAGCGATTGTCGCCGCCGCCGGCTTGATCAATGCCTGCCATCTGACCGGGCGCGATTTGAAGACGACGAAGCTTGTCATCAATGGCGCGGGTGCCGCTTCCATTGCCTGTGCTGAGCTGGTGAAAGCCATGGGCATGCGGCCTGAGAACGTGATCCTATGCGATACCAAGGGCGTGATCTGGCGCGGCCGTCAGGAAGGTATGAATCAGTGGAAATCCGCCCATGCGGTGACCACCTCCGCCCGCACTCTGACCCAGGCTTTGGATGGCGCGGATGTATTTTTTGGTCTTTCGGTGAAGGGCGCGCTGACGCCGGAGATGATCCGCGCCATGGCGCCGAAGCCGATCATTTTCGCCATGGCCAATCCCGATCCGGAAATCACGCCGGATGAGGCGCGCGCGGCGCGGCCCGATTGCATTATCGCGACGGGGCGTTCGGATTATCCGAACCAGGTCAATAATGTGCTGGGCTTTCCCTTTATTTTCCGTGGCGCCTTGGACGTGCGCGCTTCCACCATCAATGACGCGATGAAGATTGCCGCTGCTGAATCGCTGGCGATGTTGGCGCGGGAAGATGTGCCGGAAGAGGTATCGGGCGCGGGGGCGGGCAAGGCGCTGCGTTTCGGGCCGGAATACATCATCCCCAATGCCTTTGATCCACGCTTGATTTCGCGCGTTTCGCCCGCTGTTGCCAAGGCTGCGATGGATAGCGGCGTGGCGCGCAAGCCATTGGCCGATCTGCAACGCTATGCGCGCGATTTGGCGAATAGGCTGGATGCGACAATGGGCGCGCTGGAAGCCATTGCCGAAAGCGTGCGGCAGAACCCGAAGCGCGTGGTATTTGCCGAAGGCGAGGAAGAAAAAGTGATCCGCGCCGCCATTGGTTTCCGCAATGCGGGCTATGGCACACCTATTTTGGTTGGGCGCGAGGATCGCATTACGGCGGTGGCCAATGCCATTGGTATTCCCTTGCCGGATGGCATTGAAATCCAGAATGCGCGGCTTTCCGATTCAACGCGCCGCTATGCCGAGTTTCTCTATGAGAAGCGCCAGCGCGATGGCTTCCTGCAACGCGATTGCCAGCGCCTGGTCAATCAGGACCGCAATGTCTTTGCCGCTTGCATGGTGGCAACCGGCGAGGCGGATGCGGTGGTAACGGGCACCACGCGTTCCTATTCCGCTGCGTTGGAAGGCATCAGCATGGCGATAGACCCCGTTCCTGGGCGTGTCGCCTTCGGAGTTTCCATCATCATCTCTCGCCAGGCGGGCACGGTGCTGGTGGCCGATACCGCCATTCATGAAAGACCAGATGCGGCGACGCTGGCCGGCATTGCGCGCGGTTCGGCAGCCGCCGCGCGGCGCTTGGGGATGGAACCGCGTGTGGCGTTTCTTTCCTTTTCAACCTTCGGCGATCCGCGCGGCACCATCCCGGGCAGCATTCGTGAAGCGGTGAAATTGCTGACTGAACGCGGCGCTGATTTCGAATTCGATGGCGAAATGGCCGCCGATGTGGCGCTGGACCCGGCGCTGCGGGCCGCGCTTTACCCCTTCTGTCGTCTGACGGGGCCAGCCAATGTGCTGATCATGCCCGGCATTCACGCGGCGCATATCCTGACGCGCGCTGTGCCGCAGCTGACCAGCAGCACGGTGATCGGGCCACTGCTGACCGGGCTTTCGCATTCCGCGCAAATCGTGCCCATGCAGGCGGGCGTCAACCAGATTGTGGATGTGGCCTGCCTTGCCGCGCATGCCGCCGTGACGCGCGGATAGGGATGCGCGCTTTTTATTCAGGCTGATGCTTTTGGGTGTGATGTGACGCAAAGAGACCGAGACCCATCGCATCACCCCGAAAGGCTGGACCATTTCATGGCGCGCGCTGCGGCTGCCTATTACGCTGCGCGTGACCCGTTTCAGGATTTCGCGACATCGCCTGAAATATCTCAGGCCTTTGGTGAATGTCTCGGGCTTTGGGCAGCAGTTACCTGGCAGGCCATGGGGCGGCCCGATCCGGTGTTGCTGGTGGAATGCGGGCCTGGGCGCGGTAGCCTGATGGCAGATGCGCTACGCGCCATTGCCGAAATGATGCCAGATTTTCGCGCGGCCTTACGCGTGCATCTGGTGGAGACATCGCCACGCTTGCGCAAAGCGCAGACGGCGAAGCTGGGTGCTGCCGGTGTCACCTGGCATGAGGATGTGGGTGCATTGCCGGAAGCACCCATAATCCTGCTGGCAAATGAATTTCTGGATGCCCTGCCCATTCGGCAATTCATACGCCGAGGTACCGCTTGGCATGAACGCTTCGTCGCTGACGGTGCGTTTGTGGAAGCACCGAGCGATATCGCCCTGCCAGGAGATGCGCCCGAAGGCGCCGTGCGCGAAGTGAATGAAGCAGCACTTGGCTTCGCGGCATGGCTCGGCGCGCGGCTTGCCCGCCATGGCGGAGCGGCTTTGTTGATTGATTACGGCCCGGCGGAAAGCGGTTTTGGCGATAGCCTGCAAGCCATGCGCGCGGGCCAGCCGGTTGATCCGCTCGCTGCAGCTGGTGAGGTGGATATCACTGCGCATGTGGATTTCGCGGCCTTCGCCGCCGCCGCGCGCGGGGCGGGCGCCGCGGCGCATGGCCCTTTGCCACAGGGCGTTTTCCTGCAACGCCTGGGCTTCATGACGCGTGCCGCGATGCTGGCCCGGCTTGATCCTGCGCGCGCCCAGGCGCAGCTTGCGGCGGCGCATCGGCTGACGGCGCCGGAAGCCATGGGCCGGCTGTTCAAGGCCCTGGCGCTATGCGATTCAAGGCTGCCAATCCCTGCTGGATTCGAAACCGCATGAGTGCTGAATTCCTGACCGCCGATCCTTTGCAGCTACCGGGCCTGAAGCACGGGTTTTTTACGCGCAATGGCGGCGTTTCAACGGGGGCTTTCGCGTCGCTGAATTGCTCGCTTTCCGGCAAGGATGATGCCGCTGCGGTGCGGGAGAATCGCACGCGCGCGGCGGCGGCGCTTGGCTTGCCGCATCGCGCACTTTGCGGACTGACGCAGGTGCATGGCAAGCGCGTTGTGGTGGCGGAGGATGCCTGGCTGGAAGATCAACGCCCCGAAGCCGATGGTGTGGTGACACGCCGCGCGGGTCTTGTCCTTGGCATCATCACGGGCGATTGCGCGCCGGTGCTTTTCGCGGATCGCTCTGCTGGCGTGATTGGCGGCGCCCATGCCGGCTGGCGCGGCGCGGTGCTGGGTGTTTTGGAAGAAACGATTTTCACGATGGAAGCGCTGGGCGCAGCGCGGCGCGATATCATCGCTGTGGTGGGGCCTTGCATCCATCAGCCTTCCTATGAAGTGGCAGCGGATTTGCGCGACGCGGTGCTGGCGCGCAGCCCTGCCGATGCGCGATTTTTCGCTGATGGCAGGCGCGAAGGGCGTTGGCAATTTGACCTACCGGGCTATTGCGCGGCGCGGCTTGCCGCACTTGGTGTTGCCGTCAGCATCCTGCCGCATGACACGCTGGCGGATGAGGCGCGCTTCTTCAGCCATCGGCGCAATACGCTGGCCGGTGGCGGGCCGATTGGGCATCAGCTTTCGGCGATTGTGATTAGCGAATAACGTCGCTAGCAGAACGGAGCAAAGCCCATGGATCAAGCCTTCATCCCCGCCATTTTCATGCGCGGTGGTTCCAGCAAGGGTGTGTTCTTTCATGCCCGCGATCTGCCGGCGGAGCGCGCGGCTCGGGACGCGATTTTCCTGAGCGTATTGGGCAGCCCCGATCCCTATGGCAGGCAACTGGATGGCATGGGGGGCGGTATTTCTTCACTCTCCAAAGCCGTCATCATTGGCCCGCCGACGCATCCGGATGCGGATGTGGACTATCTTTTCGCGCAAGTCGCGGTGGACAGACCCGTGGTGGATTGGTCCAGCAATTGCGGCAATCTTTCCTCCGCCGTTGGTCCCTTTGCGGTAGATGAGGGGTTAGTGCGCGTGGCGGATGGTGAAGCGCTGGTGCGCATTCATCAAGTGAACACGAAGCGCATCATCCATGCGCGTTTTCCGGTGCGTGGCGGCAAGGCGGTGACCGCCGGGGATTTCGCCATGGCCGGTGTTTCGGGTTCTGGCGCGCGCATCAGGCTTGATTTTCTGGCGCCTGGTGGCGGCGCGACAGGGCGCCTGCTGCCGACAGGAAACCCTCAGGACACGCTGCATCACGAAGGGCGCGCTTATGCCGTGAGCCTGATAGATGCCGCCAATGCCTGCGTTCTTCTGGATGCGCGCGATTTGGGATTGACGGGCACGGAAAGCCCAGATGCGATTGAAGCGGACCCCGCGCGCATGGCGCTGTTTGATGCGCTGCGGCGCAAGGCTGGCGTGATGATGGGGCTGGCCGTAACGCCCGAGAAGGTTGGTCTTGCCTTACCGAAAATTGCAGTGGTGGCACCACCTGCGGCTTATCATGCGCTTGATGGTGCGGCCTTCACCCCCGATACCCACGACATCGCCGTGCGCATGATTTCCATGGAACGCGCGCATCGCGCCGTGCCGCTGACGGGTGCCATGTGCCTTGGTGTCGCCAGCCGCATTACCGGCAGTGTGCCCCACCAACTGGCCGGGCCACCGGCGCGCGCGGATGAAACGCGCGTTGCCAATCCATCCGGCATTCTTTCCGTGGGTGCTGAAGTGCGGGAGGCGGCTGCTGGCTGGCACGCGGAAAGTGCCGTGGTTTATCGCAGTGCACGGCGCCTGATGCAGGGCGCGGTCGCCGTGCCGGCGGGCCTGGTTTGACCTGCCGCGCCGCCATGCGAAGCTGCACCGGTGAATTTTGAAGGAAGCACCATGAGCGGACCACTTGCGGGTATTCGGGTGCTTGATCTTTCCTCGGTTGTTGTCGGGCCGGTTTGCACCGGCGTTCTGGCGGAACATGGGGCGGAGGTGATCAAGCTGGAAAGCCCAGGCGGTGATTTGCTGCGCCAGCTTGCCGGCAAGGGGCGATCACCCGGCATGAATGGCAAATTCCTCAATTTCAATCGTGGCAAGAAATCCATCGCACTTGATCTGAAAGCGCCGGCAGGGCTTGCAGCGTTACATCGCCTGGCCGCGACGGTGGATGTCTTTGTCAGCAATATCCGCCCGGATGCACAGGCGCGACTTGGTGTGGATGCCGCAAGCCTGCACGCCATCGCACCCCGCTTGATCCGTTGTGCCATCACGGGTTGTGGCTCAGGCGGGCCTTATGCTGGAAGGCCGGCCTATGACACGGTGATCCAAGGTGCCGCTGGTGTGGCCGGCTGTTTTGAAGCCTCCACCGGTGAACCACGCTATGTGCCGATGCTGGTCGCGGATCATACGGTTGGGCTGATTGCCGCGCAGATGATCGGCTTCGCGCTGTACCGCCGCGAAAAAACCGGTGTGGGTGAGGCGATTGAAGTGCCGATGTTCGAAAACATGGCCGCCTATGTGATGATGGAACATCTGGGCGCCATGTCCTTCCGTCCCGCGCTCGGCCCGCCCGGTGATCACCGCGTCCTCAGCCCTGATGCGCGGCCTTTGCCAACCGCTGATGGCCATATCTGCATTTCCGCCAATACGGATGCGCAGGCGCATGCGTTTTTTGATGCCATTGGCCGGCCTGAATTGAAGGCCGATCCGCGCTTTGCCACCATTGCCGGGCGCACCGCCAATACGCGCGATTATTTTGCCATTCGCGCGGGC
>JBBAUC010000023.1:0-22984 GCA_040398485.1 Roseomonas sp.
CAGCTGGGGTGAACTCCGCTTCGGTCAGGAAGATGCCGCAGCCAACCTGCTCCAAGTGCGCCGCCCCGGCACCTTGTGGATGGGCTCGGATGATGCCTGGGACGAATTCGTTGTGAATAGCGGCGTTTTCGGCTCGCCTTACATCATGTCTGGCCTGACTGACGGCAGCGACAAGACCAAGATCATCTATCTGTCGCCGCAGTTCTTTGGCTTTGATGCGGGCTTCTCTTACGCGCCGAACTCTGGGGAAGGTGAGCGTGCGGATACCGCGACCAGCACCACCGCGTTCCAGCGTGACCGCACCGGGATTGAAAACGAAATCTCGGCGGCGCTGCGTTATCGCGGCACCTTCGGCGCTGTCGGCGTCGGCGCCTCTCTCGGCGGGGTTTGGGCGGATGCGCCCAGCCTGGGCGCGAATGGTGCACCCATCGCGGTCAAGGGCCAGGGCGTGAATGCCTATTCGGCTGGCTTGGTGGTTCGTGCCTTTGGCTTCGCGGTTGGCGGTGAATATACCTGGGGCGATTACACTGGTTCCAATGCTGGCGGTGCGGCGCTCGCGAAGGGGCTTGATGGCAGCAGCCATTGGCTCCTCGGTGCGGTTTACACCATCGGCGCTTTCTCGGTTGGCGCCCAATATGGCCAGGGCACCCAGGATAACGGTACAAGCACGACTGGTGCGAAGTTGTCTGACCGTACCCAAACCTATCTGGGCCTTGGTGTTGCCTATGTGTTGGCGCCTGGCATGACGCTGTTCGCTAACTACAATCAGGTGGAAGACGAAAACCTGCCGACTGCGGCGCCGTCTTCCAAGACGGCTGGCGGCGCAGGTACGACCCTGGCCTCCTTCGGCAATGGCGACAATACCCGCGACATCACCGTGCTCGTTGCCGGTGTGCGCATCGCCTTCTGATCTTCGGATCATTCGGCAAAAGGCGGCAGGGGAAACCCTGCCGCTTTTTTTATGCCTTAGTGCTTCGTCCCCTGGGTTTGCACGATTGGCGCGGAACGCATGGGCATGGCTATGATGCGGCAGCCACGGAGGATTCCCCATGCTGCAACACCCACCCGCCGAACCCGGCATGCGCGAAGAAGACATTGATACCCCCGCGCTGGTGATTGACCTGGATGCGTTTGAACATAACCTTGACACCATGGCGGCGCTGCTGGCGCCAACTGGCGCCAAGCTTCGCGCGCATGCGAAAACCCATAAATCCAGCGTCATCGCCAAGCTGCAAATGGCGCGCGGTGCGGTTGGGCAATGCGTGCAAAAAGTGGCCGAGGCGGAGGCGCTCGCCTGGGGCGGCATTCCGGATATTCTGGTCACTAACCAGGTGGTCAGCCCGCGCAAATTGGCGCGCCTCGCGGCCCTTGCGCGCATTGCCGAAGTGGCAGTGTGTGTGGATGACGCCGCGCAGATCGCGCTGATTGAAGCCGCCGCCGAAGCTGCCGGCCTGCGCCTGCCGGTGCTGGTGGAAATTGATGTCGGCATGGCGCGCGGCGGGGTGGAACATGGCCCGCCAGCGGTGGCGTTGGCAGAGCGCATCGCGGCCAGTAAGCATCTGCGTTTTGGTGGCTTGCAGGCCTATCACGGTTCAGCGCAGCACAAGCGCGGACCAGAAGAACGCGCAGCGGCGATTGGGGAAGCCGTGGCGCGTTCCAGGCGCACGGTAGAACAACTCCGCCAGCGCGGGCTGGAATGCCCGATTGTGGGCGGTGCCGGCACCGGCACCTTCCGGCATGAAGCAGCCAGCGGCGTCTATAACGAAATCCAGGCAGGTTCTTACTGCTTCATGGATGCGGATTACGCGGCGAATGAGGATGCGCCGCCCTTCCGGCAATCACTTTTCGTGCTGTCCCAGGTCATGAGCACGGCAGGGCCCGGCATTGCCGTTTTGGATTGCGGGCATAAGGGCGTTTCGGTTGATTCCGGCATGCCGCAGGTCTGGCAACGCCCGGGGCTGCGCTATGCAGGCGCGTCTGACGAACACGGCAAGATCGTGATTGAAGATGGCAGTGCGCCGAAGCTTGGCGAAAAGCTGCACCTGGTGCCCGGCCACTGCGACCCGACGGTTGATCGCTATGATTGGTATGTCGGCGTCCGCAAGGGGCGCGTGGAATGCCTTTGGCCGGTGTCTGCGCGGGGTGGGATGGCGTAACGCCATCCCAAAACACTCTCACACGTCCAGATTGGCAACCTTCAAGGCATTGCCAACAATAAAGTCGCGGCGCGGTTCCACCAGATCGCCCATCAGGGTGGAGAAGACCTGCTCCGCATCCTCCACATCCTCAACCCGCACGCGGAGCAGCGTGCGGATCGCGGGGTCGAGCGTGGTCTTCCAAAGCTGATCGGGGTTCATTTCGCCAAGCCCCTTGAAGCGCTGGAAGGAAAGCCCCTTGCGGCCCTGCGCGATCAGCTTTTCGAATAGCGCAAGCGGCCCGACCACTTGGGTTTCAGCGCCATCCAACGAAAGCACTGCGCCGCCCTGGAAATCCGCCGCGAGCCTGTCACGCCGTTCATCCAGCCAGCGCGCTTCCGCACTGCGGAGCGCCGTGCCGTCCAGCATATGTCGCTCACCCACGCCGCGCACGGTGCGCGCGAGCATCAAGCCGTTATCGCCAGCTGTCGCCACCCAGCCACGTTCAGAAGCCGGCGCCAGCACATCCAACCGCGCAGCCAAGGCCTGCGCTGCGGCCAGCGCGCGGTCGCTTTCCATGGTCAAAGCGCCGGTAATCGCAGCCTGTTCGATGATATCCGCCGGCACCACGCCAGCCAGGCGGCGAATGCGCGATGTCGCCTGACGGTGGAAATCAAGCTCCGCCTGGAAGGCATCGCCGGTCAGGTCGCGCCCATCCGGCAAACGCAGGCTTGCTACGTTTTGTGCCTTTTCCAGCAAGTAATCTTCCAGCCCGCGATCATCCTTCAAATAGCGTTCTTCCTGCCCACGCTTGGCGCGATAAAGCGGCGGCTGCGCGATATACAAATAACCGCGCGTAATCAATTCCGGCATCTGCCGGAAGAAGAAGGTCAGCAACAAGGTGCGGATATGGCTGCCATCCACATCGGCATCGGTCATGATGACAATGCGATGATAGCGGAGCTTGCCAATATCAAACCCACCCTCCGATGGATCACCGGGCCCGATCCCGGTGCCGAGTGCGGTGATCAGCGTGCCGATTTCAGCGCTGGAGAGCATTTTGTCGAAGCGCGCGCGTTCCACATTCAGGATTTTGCCTTTGAGCGGCAGGATCGCCTGGAAGGCGCGGTCACGCCCCTGCTTGGCGGAACCGCCGGCGCTGTCACCCTCAACGATGAATATTTCGCTTTTCGCTGGATCACGTTCCTGACAATCCGCAAGCTTGCCGGGCAAGGATGACACATCCAACACACCCTTGCGGCGCGTGAGGTCGCGCGCCTTCCGCGCTGCTTCACGCGCTGTCGCCGCATCCATGATCTTGCTGACCAGATCCTTGGTTTCCTTCGGATGCGTTTCAAACCAATGGGTCAGCGCATCGGCGCAAGCCACATGCACCACGGGCTGCACTTCGGATGAAACCAGTTTTTCCTTGGTCTGGCTGCTGAATTTTGGATCCGGCACCTTCACAGACAAAACCGCGGTCAGGCCTTCGCGCATGTCTTCGCCGGTGAGGACAACCTTTTCCTTTTTGGCGATGCCTTCCGCGACCTTCGCCACAACGCGCGCCAACGCCTGGCGGAAGCCGGCCAGATGCGCGCCGCCATCACGTTGCGGGATGTTATTGGTGAAGCAGAGCATGGTTTCATGGTAGCTGTCGTTCCAGCGGAGCGAGAGCTCAACCTTGATCCCATCCTGTTCCCGCGCAGCCAGGCTGATTGGGGTCGCGAAAAGCGGTGTCTTGCCCTTGTCCAACCATTCGACAAAGGCCGTAAGCCCGCCATCGAAATGAAACTTGGTTTCCTGCACTTCTGCATGGCGTTCATCACGCAGCAAAACGCGCAAGCCGGAATTGAGGAAGGCCAATTCGCGCAAGCGGCGTTCAAGCACCGCGAATTCAAATTCCGTGCGCGTGAAAGTAAGGGCTGATGGCTTGAAGGTGACTTCCGTGCCGTTTGGATGATCCGAAGGGCCAAGCGGCGTGCAGGGCACTACAGTGTCACCATGTTCAAAGCGCAGCCGATATTGCTGGCCGCCGCGCCAGATGCGCACTTCCATCCATTCGGACAGCGCATTCACAACCGCCGCACCCACGCCATGCAGGCCGCCTGAGACCTTGTAGGAATTCTGGTTGAACTTGCCGCCAGCATGCAGCCGCGTCAGCACCACTTCAGCGGCGCTGATGCCTTCCTCGGCATGGATATCAACGGGAATGCCGCGGCCATCATCAATGACGGTAACGCTGCCATCGCCATTCAGCGTGACGGAAACGGCCGAAGCGAAACCTGCCTGCGCCTCATCCACCGCATTATCAACAATCTCAAACGCCATGTGATGCAGGCCAGAGCCATCATCAGTGTCGCCAATATACATGCCCGGCCGTTTGCGCACCGCTTCCAACCCGCGCAAGACGGTAATGGAAGCGCTGTCATAGGCTTCATTTTCGGCGCGCGGCTCGTCGCTCATGCCGGTTACGGGCTCCTGTTCGGGGAAAGTAGAATCATCATGGTTTTGTAGCATTTTTCGGCGACAAACGCGACCCCGGCGGGCGGTATTTCGCGCGCGCTTCAACCAGCCGCAATAAGCCTGCCATCGCCCGCGCTGAACAAGCGCCCAAGGCCCGCAAGCGGGGCAAAAACCTCAAGATCCGTGCCGGTCATGAAGACCTGAGCAGGCAGCGCGGCAAGGGCCGCGAACAGCGCTTCACGCCGCGCGGGATCAAGATGCGCCGCCACCTCATCCAGCAGCAGCAAGGGCGCGAAGCCGCGTGCTTCGGCAATCAGTGCGGCATGGGCCAGCACCACGGAAACCAGCAGCGCCTTTTGCTCTCCGGTTGAACAGAACTCGGCGCTGATCGCTTTCGGCATATGGATCAAGCTCAAATCCGCCTTATGAGCGCCCCGCGCGGCACCACCGGCTGCCGCATCGCGCCGCCGATCCGCGGCCAGGCCCTGGCGCAGCGCATCTTCCGCCGCCAGCGCCGGGGTCTCAGCCAAGGCTCCCAGGATGGGGCAGGCAATCTCCAGCCGCGCGGCGGGAAAGGCGCCCGTGGCGCGGCCTGCCGCGAGCTCCGCATTAAGGCGCAGCATCAACGCACGCCTGGCCGCCGCCACGGCCACCGCATGCCGCGCCATGGCATCTTCCAACCCAGCAAGCCAGGCAGGGTCCGCGCGGCCTTCCGCCAGCAGCCGATTACGCTCGGCCATTGCATTGTCATGCGCCGCCACTTCCCGCGCATGGCCAGGCTCCAAAGCCCAAACCAGCCGATCCAGAAAGCGCCGCCGGCCACTCGCCCCTTCCTGGAATAGCCGGTCCATTTGCGGCGTGATCCAAACGGCGGCCATGCGCTCAGCGAGCACTGCCTGGCTGCGCAAAGCCTGACCATCCAGGCGATAGATGCGCCGTTCTGTCGCCCCTTCCGGGTCTGTGCCGGTGCCGATATCCATGGTGCCGGCCCGCGTTTCAAACCGCCCTGCCACCGCCCAGGGCAGGCTCGCGCCGGCTTCCTGCCGCCCAACTTCACCCATGCGCGCGCCGCGCAAGCCTCGACCGGGGGCGAGCAGCGATATCGCTTCCAGCAGATTGGTCTTGCCCGCGCCGTTTTCGCCCGCGATGCAAATCAGGGACGCGTCGAAAGACGCATCCAAAACCTGCCAGGACCGAAAATCCGAAAGCCTGAGGCGCGCAAGAAAAAGCCCCGGCGCCGTCGTCACACCCGCATCGGCATCAGGACAAACAGCGCTTCCGGCCGGGACGCATCACGCACGATTGTGGGCGCCGCACCATCGGCAAAAAGGAATTCCAGCTTGTCCTGCACCAGATCAGTAATGTCGGCCAAGTAACGCGCCTGGAACCCGATCTCCAAAGCGCCGCTGGTATAGGCGACATCATCGCCTTCCAAATCTTCCTGCGCTTCGCCCTGATCAGGGCTGGCCGCCGATACGCGCAAATGATTGGTGCCCAGACTAAGCTTCACGGGGCGCGATTTTTCGCTGCTGATTGCCGCCACGCGCTTCACTGCATCGGCGAAATCCTTGCGGGGCACAACAAGCTTCTTGTCATTGCCGCGCGGGATCACGCGTTCATATTCGGGGAAGGTGCCATCAATCAGCTTGCTGGTGAGCGTGACGGTGCCAAGCGCGAATTGAACTTTGGTATCCGAAAGCCGCACCACAATTTCATCCTGGGTTTCTTCCGCAAGCTTGCGGATTTCATTCACGGTCTTGCGCGGAATGATCACGCCCGGCATGGCCTTGGCCCCTTCCGGCAGCGGTTCTTCCACACGCGCCAACCGATGCCCATCGGTCGCGACAGCGCGCAGCACCGGCTGGCCTTCGCTTTCGGTCGCGTGGATATAAATGCCATTCAGGTAATAGCGCGTTTCTTCCGTGGAAATCGCGAACCGCGTGCGGTCAATCAAATCCCGCAATACGCCGGCCTTGATGCTGAATTGCACCGGCATGCGCCCTTCGGTCATGGAGGGGAAATCATCTACTGACAGCACCGCAAGGCTGGTATTGAATCGGCCAGAACGCAGCGTGAGCGGCCCATCGCCACCGCCATGGTCGAATTCCACACGCGCCCCTTCGGGTAGGTTGCGGATGATTTCGTAAAGCGTTCCCGCCGGCGCCGTGGTGCGCCCCGCGCGCGCCACGGTGACACCCGAGATATCTTCCACCACCGCGATTTCCATATCGGTCGCGGTCAGTTTCAGCGCGCCGGCCGAACTTGCTTCGATCATAACATTGGCGAGGATGGGGATGGTGTTGCGACGCTCAACCACGCTTTGCACATGGGTCAGCGCCTTGAGTAGAACCGCCCTGTCAACCGAGAATTTCATCGTTTCGACGCCCCGATACTGTTATGACGATCTCAGCCGCCCCTGGATGGGTCGCGGGCGGCCAATCGCCAGTGAAATCCTGCCCGGACCGCAAGCCTGCCGAATCGGCACGGGAAAGCGCCCGGATTCCCATTCCCATACCAGTACGGGCGGGGGCAGAAAAGCGGCTTTAACGCGCGGTGAGGCGCCTCAGGTTTCCAGCATGCGCCGGAGAAGCTCCACATCCTCAGCGAAGGACCCATCCGCCTGCATGAGTTCCGCCACGCGGGAGACGGCATGCATGACCGTGGTATGGTCCCGATTGCCAAAGCGCCGCCCAATCTCGGGCAGGGAGCGAGAGGTAAGCTGCTTCGCCAGATACATCGCCACCTGCCGCGGTCGCGCCACATTGCGCGCGCGCCGGGCAGAGGACATGTCAGTCAGGCGGATATTATAATGTTCGGCGACCTTGCGCTGAATTTCCTCAATGGTCACGCGCCGGTCATGGGCGCGGAGGATATCGTGCAAAACCTCCTGCGCGCCTTCCAGCGTAATCGGGCGACCGAACAGATTGGCCCAGGCGATCAGGCGATTGAGCGCGCCTTCCAATTCCCGCACATTGGACGTGATTTTATGCGCCAGGAATTCCATGACGCGCGACGGCACCGCAACGCCGGATGATGCTGCCTTGGCTTCCAGGATGGAAATGCGCAATTCGTAAGTGGTGGCGTGCAGATCAGCCACCATGCCGCAGCCAAGGCGCGTGCGCAGCCGGTCTTCAATGCCGGAAAGATCGGATGGGGATTTATCGGCGGAAATCACAATCTGCTTGCCGGCATCCACCAGCGCATTGAAGGTGTGGAAAAACTCTTCCTGCGTATTGTCCTTGCCGATCAGGAATTGCAGGTCATCCACCATCAGCACATCAACCGAACGCAGCGTTTCCTTGAATTCCATGGTGGATTGGCTGCGCAGTGCCGCGATGAAGCGATACATGAATTTTTCTGCGCTCATGTAGGCAACTTGGCGCGTGGGGTGTTGTTCTCGAATGGCCCAGGCAACGGCATGCATCAGATGCGTTTTGCCAAGCCCAACGCCGCCGTAAAGGAACAGTGGATTGAAGCCCGGCATGGCCGGCCTTTCTGAAACGCGCCGCGCGCAGGCATGGGCGAATTCATTGGGCTTGCCGACAATGAAGGTATCAAACGTGAAGCGCGGATCAAGCGGCGCGGCCCAATCCCCGCGCGGGTCAGCCACGCGCGCCGCCGCTGGTGTCAGGCTTTCCGCCAAGGGTTGCGCACCATTTTCGGCTGGCTCGCCGGACGCTGCGCGCCCATTGGCGGCAACACGCAGATCAACCCGACGAATGGCGGGATTTTCCTGCTGCCATAAGAAACGAAGCCGATCGCCGTAATGGCTGCTCACCCAATCGCGCAAAAAACGCGTGGGAAGCGTGATGGTCGCTTCATCACCTTCAACAGCAGCGAGTGTCATTTGACGAAGCCAGCTGCGGAATTCCACATCGCCCACTTCTTCGCGCAGCTTGGCGCGAATGCGGGCCCATGGTTCGGCCCAGGCGGCGGAGCCCTGCGGGGGCGTGATATGGCTTAGCTTTTCAGTGCCTCGCAAAACGCTGTCCCCTTTGACCACTTTTTAAACCAACCCTGTTGACGCATAATGCTGCTGAGCGAGAGAAAAATTCAATAGCAAAAAAACCCGAACAGCAAATTTCCGCAAACGAAAACTTTCAATCATCGCAGCGCATCGCAATCGGCAAAAACACGCGAACTGAAGCTGCGCATTCTTTCAGATCAACCACAGATCAGTCGCACAACAAGCACGCAAGATGCGCAGCAGTTGCTGCGCACCGCACCGAGTTTTCAGAAAAAAATGAGGAGTTCGCGCCGTCAGGCGCCGGATGACTTCACCCGAGCCGATAGCCGCGACAATCTGCGCGCGACCGTATTGGCATGGAACACACCCTTGGTTACGGCGCGCTGCATTTCAGGTTGCGCTGCACGAAACGCTTCCTGCGCCGCAGCCTTGTCGCCAGACTTCACCGCTTCTTCGACCTTGCGCAAAAAACTGCGCACACGCGACTTGCGCGCCTTGTTGCGCACCGTGCGCTTTTCGGTCTGACGGATGCGCTTCCGCGCGGAAGAATTATTGGCCATGGGCTGTCTGTTCGAACCTGAAAGAAGATGAGGCGGAGAACCGCCTGCGAGGGGCGGCTAACTAGCGCCGGAGCATGCCCGGCGTCAAGCCGGTTGAGGCGGCGCGAATGCCGGCCCTTGGGGCATGGCTTTTCTTTACCTTCTGCCGCGCTAAATTGCATCTCATGAAGCGTTTTTGGGAAGCGGCCCTGGCCGTGCCACGCCTGGAAGGCGGCTATGGCGTTGTGCTGGATGGGCGGCCTTTGCGCCTGCCAGGCGGCGGTATTCTGACCACACAAAGCCGCCCGTTGGCCGAGGCGATTGCCGATGAATGGCAGCAGGCCGGCGGGGCAAAGGGCGGGGAGATGCACCCGGAAGATGTGGCCCTGACCCGACTTTTGGGCTCGGCCCAGGAACGCATCGCCCCGAACCCTCACCCCATGGTGGTGGGCATCGCCAGGTTTGGCGAGACGGATCTGCTTTGCTACCGGGCCGAGGATCATCGCCTGGCCGCCCGCCAAGCGGAAGCATGGCAGCCCTTGCTTGACTGGGCCGCACTGGCGCTGGATGCGCCGCTGCGGGTCACCCAGGGTCTGATGCCCGTGGCGCAAGCCCCTGAAAGTATGGCCGCCCTGCAGGCCGCCGTTGCGCGGCATGATGCGGCAGGGCTTGCAGCCCTTGGCGTTGCCGTGCCCGCGCTGGGTAGCTTGGTGCTTAGCTTGGCGATCAGCCTTGGCCGGCTTGATGCCGAAGAAGCGCATCGCCTGGCCGTGATAGATGAGGTGTTCCAGGAAGAATTCTGGGGCAGCGATCCCGAGACCGAGGCGCGGCGCCAAGACCGCCTTGCTGATGTGAAGTTGGCGCAGCGTTTCATGGCACTGGTGGCGGGTTGAGGCTCTTCAGATAGACTGATGCAACGTGATCGAGTCGAGAGCCTATGCCTTGAACAAGTTCTGCAATTTAGCCTTTCATATGAGGAATCCCATGCGCCGCAAGCTGCATAAAGCCCTGGTCCTGCTGATGCTCGCCCTACCGATCATGTCGGCACGTGGCGAAACTGAACCCTTGATGGAAGACCCGTTTGGCATCATCGGCGTGGCCCCGACAGCCGTTGGCGGCCAAACATTGAGCCTTGGCTTGGGGTATTGGCGCGCGCGGGAAGGCGCCAACAGGGATCTTTATAGCGGCGCCCTTGAAGCCGAAGCGGGGCTGGTGCGCGGACTTGATCTGCGCATTGCGCAGACAGCGGAATACGGCCCCGCAGCGCCTTACCCGGCGGATGATACCAAGCGGCTTTGGGGTGGGCTTTCTCAGCTTGGCCTACGCTGGCAGTTAATGGAGGAAGATGGCTGGCGCCCGGCAATGGGTGTTTTCGGCGCGGTGCGGACCGCTTACGGCGAAACCAGCGGGCCTTCGCAAAGCGGTCAGATTGTCGGTCTGCTCAGCAAGACCATCATCGAAGGCCCGCGGCCACTTGCGCTTTCCTTCAATGCCGGCTGGTCGGAGTTATTCAATGCGGCGCCAGGTGAAAGGGCCGGGCGTTACGAATTTGCCGCCGGGCTTACGCAAAGCATCGGTAAGGATACCTCGCTTGGTTTCAGCTATTTGCTGCAACAACAGGATCGTGGCGAGCAGGACCAGAATATCATCGCCGCCGGGCTTTGGCATCGGCTTGGGAATGCGGGGCCGATCATGGCCGCCGGCGCCGGGGTTGGGATCGGCGATGATTCGCCAAGCTTTCTGGTATTTGCCTCGCTCAAATGGTTGTTCGGCGCGGCGGTGCCGTGATGATGTTGCCGGTTATGCTTCAATCGCCTGATAAGTCAGCATATTGATCAGCCGGCGATAGCGCTGGCGCAATTCGCCCGGCGCATGGGCCATGAAGACAACGCTCAGCCGTTCCGCCGGATCGGCCCAGAAATACGTGCCCCAGACGCCGGACCAACCAAAGGCACCTGGCGCGCCCATCAAGCCAGAACCACCCCGCGCCAGCCGCACCGCAACCGTGAGGCCGAAGCCATAGCCTTCCAAAGCGGGGTCCATGCCGGCCACGCGATTTTCGATGCCCTGCAAATGATCGGAAGCCATCCAGGCGACCGTTTGCGGCGCCAGTACGCGCACACCATTCAGCGTGCCCCCTGCGCGCAGCATTTCAGCAAAGCGCAGATAGTCGCTGGCAGTTGAAACCAAGCCCGCGCCGCCAGTTTCCATTTTCGGCGCGCGCATCGGCGCTTCCACGGATTGCGTCGCGCCGGTAACCGGGTCCTTGGCAAAGGGCCGCGCAAACCGCGCCAGTTTCTCCGCCGGGAGAACATAGCCGGTTTCTTCCATGCCGAGCGGCGCAAAAACACGTTCCCGCATCAACGCACCGAGCGAGGCACCACCCGCGCGTTCGGCAACCCCGCCCAGCACATCAGTGGAAAGCCCATATTCCCAGACCGTGCCGGGGTGATGACGCAGCGGAAGACCAGATAGCGTCTCAGCAAAACCTTCCGTATCCATATTCTCGGCGACCCAAAAGGAACCGGGCGGTGCCACGGCATGCACGGCCGTACCATCGCGCCCGCCATAAACCAGGCCCGTTGTGTGGCGCATGGCATCCTGCACCGTCATGGGGCGCCTTGCCGCTTCAGTTTCAATCGGGCCTTTGCCTGAAAGCATCGCGGGTGTTGGCTTGGCCACCTGCATTTGCATCAGCGGCGGTAACCAAGCGCCGACCGGGTCCGTCACCAGCAGCCGGCCTTCTTCAATCAGCGAAAGCGCCACCACGCCCGTCACCGGCTTGGTCATGGAAGCGATGGAGAAAATCGCATCCGCCTGCATCGGCGCGCGGCTTTCGGGATTGCTCCAGCCAATCGCTTCCAAATGCACCAGCTTGCCATCCCGCGCGATGGCGACAACGCAGCCAGGCAGCCTTCCCGCCGCCATTTCGCGTTCCATCGCCGGGCGTATGCGCGCGAGCCGCGTGGGCGACATGCCGACCAATTCCGGCCGTGTCACCGGCAAGGGAGGGGTCGCGGTTTCAATCACCGGGCTCATGCTGCGCCTTCTCCGACAAAAGGATTGCTCTGGCGTTCCGCGCCGAAGCTGGAAGCCGGGCCATGACCGCAGAGGAATTGGATGTGATCGCCAAGCGGGAACAATTTTGTACGAATAGCATTCAGCAAAGAAGCTGTATCACCATAGGGGAAATCGGTGCGCCCGATGGAGCCCTGAAACAGCACATCGCCCACAATCGCAATGCCCATATCTGGATTGACGAAGACCACATGCCCCGGGGTATGACCCGGGCAATGCAGCACATCAAAGGCGATGCCGGCGATCTCAACCTGTTCGCCTTCTTCAAGCCAGCGATTGGGCGTGACGGTGCGGCATTGCAGCCCGTATTTGGCGCCCTGTTCCACCAGCCCTTCCAGCAGGAAGGCATCGGCACGATGCGGGCCTTCAATCGGCACATTGCCCAGCGCTTCGGCCAATTCCGCGGCACCACCCGCATGGTCCATATGGCCATGCGTCAGCAGAATGCGGTCAATGGTGATGCCGGCTTCGGCAATGGCGCCTTCAATGCGCGCAACATCACCGCCCGGGTCTATGACCACACCGCGTTTGGTTTCCTGATCCCAGATCAGGGCACAGTTTTGCTGGAATGGCGTGACGGGGATGATGGCGGCGGCGAGGGTCATGGGTGAAAGCTGACCCGAACCGCGGGAAAGGTAAAGGCGTTCAGGCCTTGCCAGGCGCAGAGGAGCCCAGATGCGCTGAAGCAAGGGGCAATGTCAGCCCATCATGTCCAATCATCAGCGGCCCGGCATAGTGGCGGCGCACTGCCTCCATCCAATGCCCTTCCGTAACCAAGGGATCATCCGCCGGCACCAGATGATTGAGTGCGAGCAGCCCAATGCCGGCTTCTGTCGCGACACGCCCGACATCTTCCGCAAGCGTGTGGCTGGCCAGCAGATGCTGCTTCAGCCGCGCGCCATTGCCCACACGCGCGACAAGCCTATCCACGCCTGGTTCGTAAATCGCTTCATGCACCAGAATATCGGCCCCCCGCGCGAATGCCGCGAGTGGCGGGAAATACGTGGTGTCGGCTGAAAAAACCACCGAACCCGCGCCATGGTCAAAGCGCAGCGCGAAACAATCCGTCACGGGGGGGTGTTCTACCCGTAAAGCCGAAACACTCACCCGTGCATCGGTGAAGACATGGCCATCGGCATATTCCAACACCTCCACCATGGCGGCCAAATCCGGCCGGCCTTCATCTTCGATACGGATCGCGATGTCGTAGGAAAGCGACGCCAAGAAACCCTGCCAGACGGCACGCGTTCCAGCCGGCCCATGCACCAGGATTTTTTCCTTCAACCCCGCAGTCCAGGCGGTATGGATCAGCGGTCCCATTTCCAGCACGTGATCCGAATGCAGATGCGTGATGATGATGTTCCGCAGTTCCGGCAATGCCATTCCGGCTTCCACAAGGGCGCGCGTCACGCCAAGCCCACAATCAATCACATAGGAAAGACCGCCAATCACCAACAAATGCGACGTTGGCGAAGGACCACCCTTGCGTATGGCAGGCCCGCCCTTGGTGCCGAGCAGCACCAGCCGGTCTGATGAAGAAAGCGAAGGCATCATTTCAATGGCTTTGTGTGGAAAGGGGCTAGGCTAAACGCCAATGATCCCCGAACAGAACTTTGCAAAAAAGCGAAAATTTGTGGCGGACCCGAAAGGATTCGAACCTTCGGCCTTTGCCTTCGGAGGGCAACGCTCTATCCAGCTGAGCTACGGGTCCTTCACTTCGCTTCTAGCCTGACCAACCCCCTGAGGGGAAGGGCTCTCTCGCATCCCAGCTCATTCCGCCGGGGCGGATTGCTCCAGCCGATAGGGATGCGCCCGATAAGCCCCCAGAATTTTCATGGAGGAGGAGAAAAAGGCCAACTCCTCAAAAGCGCGGCGGAGCCCCGGCTGTTCCGGGTGGCCATCCACATCGCACAGGAATTGCGTCGCGGAGAAGCGCCCGCCGACCATATAGCTTTCCAGCTTGGTCATATTGATCCCATTGGTGGCAAAGCCCCCAAGCGCCTTGTAAAGCGCCGCCGGGATGGACCGAACCTGGAACACAAAGGTCGTCACCACATTGGGCGCACCCACGGGCGCATCGGCCCTATCGCGGGACATCACATAAAAGCGCGTGGTGTTATGCGCTTCATCTTCCACATTCCGCTTCAGCACTTCCAAGCCATAGATTTCGGCGGCCAATTCGCTGGCAATGGCGGCATCTTCCACGCCGCCGCGTTCGGCGATCAGCGCCGCCGCACCCGCCGTATCGGCTTCAATCACCGGGGTCAGGTTCATGTCCTTCAACAGCCGCAGCACCTGGCCAAGCGCGACCGGGTGGCTATGGGCGCGCTTCAGCGTGGCAAGGCTCGCGCCCTTCGGCGCCAGCAGGCAATGTTCCACGCGCTGGAAATGCTCGCCCACCACGAAGAGCCCGGAATCGGGCAGCATGCGGTGAATATCCGGCACGCGGCCGGCCAAGGAATTTTCGCAAGGCAGCATGGCCAAATCGCATTGCCCATCGCGCAGCGCCGCCATGGCCGCTTCGAAGGAAGGGCAAGGCAGCGTGTCAGATCCCGGATAGGCCGCGCGGCAGGCAAGATCAGAATAGGCGCCGAGTACGCCCTGGAAGGCAATGCGATGGGCAGACATGGTTTTTTCTTTCAAGGGGCCAATAACGCGCGGGCACGTTCCAGATCTTCAGGCGTATCCACACCAAAGGGGCCGTGTTCCACCCGGGCGGCGCTGATTTTCATGCCGGCTTCCAGGGCACGGAGCTGTTCCAGCTTTTCGCGCAGCTCCAAAGGGCTGGCCGGCAGCGTCACAAAACGGTCCAAAGCGGCGCGGCGATAGGCATAAACACCAATATGATGCCAGCGCGGCCCATCCCCCCAGGGAATTGGCAGGCGGGAGAAATAAAGCGCCGGCGCCACCGTGGCATCGCCCGAAAAGGCGCAGGCGCATTTCACGAAGGAATCGGTGCGCGCTTCATCCTCATTGGCGATGGGGCAAACCAGCGTGCCGATATCCACCGAAGGGTCTTCCAGCGGCGCCAGCACGGCGCGGAGCGTCTCTGGCCGGATCGTTGGGAAATCGCCTTGCAGATTGACCACCACATCAAATTCGCCGTCTGGGTCCAGCGCCTTCATGGCGCGCTGCACCCGATCAGTGCCGGATGGCACATCATCGGCCACCAGCACGGCGCGGGCGCCGGCGGCGCGGGCGGCTTCGGCGATTTCTTCCTCGGCGCAGGCAACCGCCAGGGGGCCGATCCCGGCTTCCCGGGCGCGGTCCAGCACATGGGCGATCATGGGACGGCCATGAATATCGGCCAGCGGCTTGCCCGGCAGGCGGGTCGCGGCCATGCGGGCGGGGATGACAAGAATGGGACGCAAGGAAAAGGGCTCCTGCCGCCTTGCCGGCGGGAAGGGTGATCTATATGTTCCGACTGTCTTAAAGAAGCGCGTCCCTGGGTGCAAACCGGTGGGCAGTGTGGGTTGTGAGGAAGAGCTTGGCCATGAGTAACAGTCTTGAAATGAACAAGATTTTCGCTGCCATTCTGACGGCGGGCGTCACCTTCGGCGCTGCTGGCGTGATTGGTCGCCTGATTGTGCACCCGACCCCGCTCAAGGAAAGTGCCATTCAGATTGGCGAACCCTCCCCTGTTCAGGCTATCGCGGCCATCGCGGCGCCGGCGCTTGAACCCATTTCGCCACTGCTGGCTGCCGCCAATGTGCAGGCCGGGCAGCAATTGGCGCAGCGCCAATGCGCTTCCTGCCACAGCTTCAATGAAGGTGGCCGTTCCGGCGTTGGTCCGAACCTTTATGCCATTGTGGGAGCCAAACACGCCCATGCGGAAGGCTTTAATTACTCGGCAGCGATTCGTGGCATGGCCAGTAAGCCCTGGACCTATGAAGAATTGAACGCCTGGATCGCCAATCCGCGCGCCTATGCCCCAGGCAACAAGATGACCTATGCCGGTATGGCCAGCGTGCAAAGCCGCGCCGATCTGATCGCCTATCTGCGTTCGATTTCGCCGAACGCGCCCGCGCCCTGATCCCGCAGAACTTCATCGCGGTGGCGGAAGCCGCCGCCGATCGGGCAGCGGCCGTGATCCGGCCGTTGTTTCGGTCTGCGCTTTTGGTCGAAGCCAAGGGCGATGCCAGCCCCGTCACCCGTGCGGATCGTGAGGCCGAGGAAGCGATTCGCACCCTTCTGGCCGAAGCCCTGCCCGATCATGGCGTGATCGGCGAAGAACATGGATCGGAACGCCCGGATGCTGAATGGGTCTGGGTGCTGGACCCGATTGACGGCACGCGCGCTTTCGTGACCGGCAGGCCGATCTTCGGCAGCCTGCTTGGCCTTTTGCATCGCGGCAAGCCGGTGCTTGGCATTATTGACCAGCCCATCACCGGCGAACGCTGGCTGGGCGTGGCCGGCCAGCCGACGCGCTTTACCGGCCCCTTTGCCGGCACGCCGCGCTGCCGCCCCTGCCCTACCCTGGCCGAGGCTGAGCTTTCCTCCACCAGCCCCGATATGTTCTCCCCAGCCAATCGCCCCGGTTTTGACCGGCTGCGCCAGGGCGCGCGGCGCGTCACCTGGGGCGGCGATTGCTATGCCTATGGGCTTGTCGCGCTCGGCCTGATTGATGTGGTGGCGGAAAGCGATTTGCAAATCTGGGATTGGGCAGCGCTGGTGCCGGTGATTGAAGGCGCGGGCGGGCGCGTGACGGATTGGTCCGGCGCGCCCTTGCACCCAGGCAGTGATGGGCGCGTGATTGCGCTGGGTGACCCCAGGCTGCTGCCGGAAGCGGTTCATCTTTTACAAAGCTGAAACACTGCGCCATTGCCCCAGGCGCTCTGAAACCCCATCCTGAAGCTCATGCAACGTCGTGACCTTCTGGCGCTTGGCGCCGCTTTTGCCAGCCTGCCCATGGGCGCCCGCGCCGCCAATCCCGCCGGGGGCGACAGGCCCGGCCAGGTGGTGCGCACCCATGCCATGGCCCTGCTGGGGGAGCCCGCTTTGCCGGTGGATTTCACCCATTGGCCCTGGGTGAACCCTAACGCGCCAAAGGGCAGCGAGGTCACGCTTACCGCCATCGGGTCCTATGACAGTTTCAACCCCTTCATACTGCGCGGCACGCCCGCCGTTGGCAGCAACCTGATTTATGACACGCTGCTGTCGCGCAATTTGGATGAGCCCTTGTCGCAATACGTGCATCTGGCGCGCATCATTGAATTGCCGGCGGACCGCAAGGGTGTCACATTCGAATTGCGCGAAGGTGCCCGTTGGCATGATGGCCGGCCCATCACCGCCGAAGATGTAGTCTTTAGCTTCACTACTTTGCGCGCCAATGGCCGGCCCTTCTTCCGTTCCTATTGGGCGGATGTGACGGAAGTTGTGGCGGAAGATGCGCGGCGCGTCACCTATCGTTTCCGCACCGATGAAAACCGCGAATTGCCGCTGATTCTGGGTGAGATGTCCATCTTGCCGCGCCATTTCTGGGAAGGGCGCGACTTCACCCGCCCAAGCCTTGATCTGCCGCTGGGGTCTGGCGCCTATCGCATTGACCGCTTTGAACCCAATCGCAGCGTGGTGCTGCGCCGCGTGCCTGATTATTGGGGGCGGGATTTGCCGACCACGCGCGGCATGTCAAATTTCGATGCCATTCGCTATGAATATTTCCGCGACACGACCGTTGCCTTTGAAGCCTTCAAGGCAGGGCAGATAGATTTCCGTACGGAAAATGTCGCGCGCGATTGGGCCACCGGTTACGACTTCCCGGCTGCGCGGCGGGGCCTGGCCACCAAGCAGGAAATCCGCCACGAAATCCCAACCGGCATGCAGGCCTTTGCCGTCAATCTACGCCGGCCCCTGTTTCAGGATGCGCGGGTGCGCCGTGCGCTGATTGAAGTGTTCGACTATGAATGGATGAACACCAACCTATTCTACGGCGCCTATACGCGGACCGAGAGTTATTTCTCCAATTCCGATTTCGCCTCTCGCGGACTGCCGGAAGGACGCGAATTGGAAATCCTGAACCAGTATCGCAGCCGTGTGCCGGCAACTGTCTTTACCGAAGAATATCGGCTGCCGAAGACCGATGGTTCAGGCAATAACCGCGAAGGGCTCCGCCGCGGACTTGCGTTGCTGCGCGAAGCGGGTTGGACCGTGCGCGACCGCCGCCTGGTGAATGCGGAAGGCCGGCGCTTTGAATTCGAAATCCTGCTGCAAGGTGCGACTTTTGAACGTGTCGCTTTACCTTACGTGCAATGGCTGGAACGCCTTGGCATATCGGCACGCGTGCGCACCGTGGACCCGGCACAATATCAGGTTCGCGTAGATGCCTTTGACTATGACATGACCATTGACAGCATCGGCCAAGGCTTTCACCCCGGCAATGAACAACGCGATTACTGGACCTGCGCCAAGGCGCGCGAGAACGGCAGCCAAAACGTCGCCGGCATTTGCGACCCGGTGATTGATGAGCTGGTAGAAATGGTCATCGCCGCCCCCAACCATGCGGAACTTATCGCGCGCACCCGCGCGCTTGATCGCGTATTGCTGCACCATAATTTCATGGTGCCGCATTGGCATAGCCGCAGCTTCCGCATCGCCTTCTGGGAACGCTTTGGCCGGCCCGAGAAAACGCCGCGCTTTGGCTTGGGCTTTCCCGCCGCCTGGTGGATAGACCCCGCGCGGGATGCCGCTTTGGCAGAAGCCCGGCGCAATCTTTAAGCATGGCCGCTTATCTTCTGCGGCGTTTGCTGCTGGTGATTCCGACTCTGTTCGGGATCATCCTGATCAATTTCGCCGTGGTGCAATTCGCGCCCGGTGGGCCGGTTGAGCAAATGCTGGCCGAACTGCGCGGCGAAGGTCAGACCATGGGGCGCATCACCGGCGAAGGCGGCGGCGAGATCCGCACCCCCAATGCTTTGGAACAGCGCGGCACCGGCGGCGGTGGCGGCGATGGGCCGGTTGGGAATTATCGCGGGGCGCGCGGGCTTGATCCCGCCATTGTTGCTGAAATCGAACGCGCCTTTGGCTTCGATAAGCCCGCGACCACGCGCTTCAAGGAAATGATCCTGGGCTATCTGACCTTCGATTTCGGTAAATCACTGTTTCGGGATCGGCCGGTGATTGATCTGATTATCGAAAAAATGCCGGTATCCATTTCGCTTGGCCTTTGGTCCACACTGCTGATTTACGTGATCTCCATCCCACTTGGCATCAGGAAAGCGGTGCGCGATGGATCGCGCTTTGATGTCGCGACATCGGCGGTGGTGCTGGTTGGCTATGCCATACCAGGCTTTCTGTTCGCGATTATACTGGTGGTGTTTTTCGCCGGCGGTTCCTTCTTCCAATGGTTCCCGCTGCGTGGGCTGAACAGCCCAGGGTCCGAGACCTGGTCGCTTGGCGCGCGCATTCTGGATTACGCCTGGCATATGGTGCTGCCCACCATTGCGCTGGTGATTGGCGGCTTTGCGACGCTGACCATGCTGACGAAAAACGCCTTTCTGGATGAGATCGGCAAGCAATATGTGCTGACTGCCCGCGCCAAGGGCGGGTCCGAAAGCCGCGTGCTTTATGGCCATATCTTCCGCAACGCCATGATGCTGATCATCGCGGGTTTCCCCGCGGCCTTCATCGGCATTTTGTTCACCGGCGCGCTGCTGGTGGAGATTGTGTTTTCGCTCGATGGGCTTGGGCTGCTTGGTTTCGAAAGCGCTATTCGCCGCGACTATCCAGTGATGTTCGCAACCCTTTACATCTTCACCCTGATGGGGCTGGTGATGCAGATCATCGGCGATTTTACCTATACGCTGGTTGATCCGCGCATTGATTTTGAGGCGCGGCGATGACGGTTTCGCCACTCACGCAGCGCCGGCTTGCGAATTTTCGCGCCAATAAGCGCGGCTATTGGTCGCTGATCATTTTCGGCACGCTGTTCTTCATCACGCTTTTTGCGGAATTCCTCGCCAATGACAGGCCGCTGGTCGCGCGCATTGATGGGCGCTGGTATGTGCCGGTGCTGGCCGATTATGCCGAAAGCGACATTCTTGAAGATGGCCTGCCAACGCTCGCCGATTGGCATGATCGTGGCTTTCGCGAAGAAATTGAGGCGAAAGGTGCAACCCTGGTGTGGCCGCTGATCCCCTATTCCTACCGCACCGTGGTGCGCGATTTGGGCAGACCCGCCCCGGCACCTCCCTCTGCACGGAATTGGCTCGGCACCGATGATCAGGCGCGGGATGTTCTGGCGCGGGTGATTTATGGCTTTCGCATTTCCGTGCTGTTCGGTTTCACCTTGACCATCATTAGCTCCGTCATTGGAATCGCGGCCGGGGCGGTGCAGGGGTTTTACGGCGGCACCACGGATTTGCTGTTTCAGCGCTTCATCGAAATCTGGTCCGGCATGCCGCAGCTTTTCCTGCTGATCATCCTGGCGAGCGTGATCGAGCCCAGCTTCTGGGTACTGCTGATTTTCCTGCTGCTGTTTTCCTGGATGAACCTGACCAGCGTGGTGCGCGCCGAATTCCTGCGCGGGCGGAACTTCGATTATGTGCGCGCCGCCAAGGCGCTGGGTGTCAGTGATGTGCGTATCATGCAGCGCCATATCCTGCCAAATGCGATGGTGGCGACGCTGACCTTTCTGCCTTTTATTCTCTCAGGAAGTGTGACGGTTCTGGCCTCGCTCGATTTTTTGGGCTTTGGCCTGCCACCCGGTTCACCTTCGCTCGGCGAATTGGTCAATCAGGGTAAGAATAATCTGAACGCGCCCTGGCTTGCGCTGACCAGCTTCCTGGTGCTGGGCAGCATGCTGACGCTGCTGATTTTTGTGGGCGAAGCGGTGCGCGATGCCTTTGATCCGCGCAAACTCCCCGGAGGGCAGGGCTGATGGCACTGCTTTCGGTGCACGATTTGTCAGTCGCTTTCCGTGGGCGGGAAGTGGTGCACGACGTTTCCTTTGATGTGCAGCCCGGTGAAACCCTTGCACTGGTGGGTGAAAGCGGTAGCGGCAAATCGGTCACCGCGCTTTCCTGTCTGCGTTTGCTTTCCAGCGCCGGTAGCAACCCGGCTGGGTCCATCACATTGGATGGCGTCTCCGTGCTGGATGCGGATGATAGGCAACTCCGCGCACTCCGTGGCGGTGTGGCCGGCATGGTGTTTCAGGAACCCATGACCTCGCTCAATCCTTTGCACAGCATTGAGCGCCAAATTGCCGAGGCCATTACGCTGCATCGTCCCTTGGCGGGCGAGGCCTTGCGCGCGCGCGTGATTGAATTACTGCGCCTAGCCGGCTTTCCGCAGGCTGAGGAACGCTTGGGCGCTTATCCGCATCAGCTCTCAGGCGGGCAGCGCCAGCGTGTGATGATCGCAGCCGCACTCGCCAATGACCCGAAGCTGCTGATTGCCGATGAACCGACCACGGCGCTGGATGTGACGATCCAGGCGCAGATCCTGGATTTGCTCGCATCGCTCAAGCAAAGGCTTGGCATGGCGATGCTGCTGATCACGCATGACCTTTCCATTGTGCGCCGCCATGCCGATCGCGTGGTGGTGATGAAGGATGGCCATGCGGTGGAACAGGGCAAGGTGGCGGAGGTTTTTGCCGCGCCCCAGCACGAGTATACGCGCATGTTGTTGGCAACCGAACCGCGCGGCGCACCAGCACCAATTCCAACCGATGCCACCATCGCACTGGAAGCGCGCGACATTCGCGTGCATTTCCCGATCAGGCGCGGCTTGCTGCGCCGGGTTGTCGCGGAAGTGAAGGCGGTGAACGGCGTTTCGCTGTCACTCCGCGCTGGTGAAACGCTTGGCCTTGTCGGTGAAAGTGGCTCCGGCAAGACAACGCTTGGCCTTGCGCTGCTGCGTATGGCGGATAGCCAAGGCAGCATTGTGTTTGCGGGGCAGGATTTGCAGGCGCTCTCCACCCGCGCGCTGCGGCCTTGGCGGCGGCGCATGCAGATTGTCTTCCAAGATCCCTTCGGCGCCCTCTCACCACGCTTGAGTGTCGCGGAGATCATCGGCGAAGGCTTGGAAGTGCATGAAGCCGGCCTGCCGCGCACTGAACGCCTGGCGCGCGTGGCGGAGGCTTTGCGCGAAGTGGGCCTGGACCCCAGCATGGCGGAACGCTACCCGCATGAATTTTCCGGCGGCCAGCGCCAACGCATCGCCATTGCGCGCGCCATGGTGCTGAAGCCAAGCTTGGTGGTACTGGATGAACCGACCAGCGCGCTTGATGTCAGCGTGCAGGCGCAGGTGGTGGATTTGCTGCGCGATTTGCAGGCGCGCCATGGCCTTGCCTATCTGTTTATCTCCCATGATTTGCGCGTAGTGCGCGCCATGGCGCATCGTATCGCAGTTCTGAAGGATGGGCTTGTGGTGGAAGAAGGTGAGGCCGCAGCGCTGGTGCAGTCACCGAAGCAAGCCTATACGCAGCAATTAATGGCCGCCGCTTTCGAACTTACCAGCAATGCAAAGGCAATGAACCCACAGTGAGTGAATTGGAACGCCTCAAGGCCATGCTGGATGCCGAGCAAGTGAAGCTTGGTGTCAGCATGCGCCGCATGAATTCGCCAGGCTCCCCGGTCTATCGTACCTGGGAAAATGTTTGGCCAACTGCGACCATCCTGACCACCAGCTTCATTGCGCTGAAATGGGGTGGTGCGCCGCTGGAAGCACTTGGCGTGCAACAGGGCGGCACCTGGGCCGGCATGGTGGTGCTGGGCATTGGCTGTTGGTGGTGGCTCAAGAAGATCATGCCGAAAATCAAGGATGGCGTGTTTGAACGCACCGCCGCCTTGGCACTTTCATCACCG
>JBBAUC010000024.1:0-22806 GCA_040398485.1 Roseomonas sp.
CGCGCAGGAAGGGAATATAAAGCAGCTTATCAAGCCATTCCGCGTTATCGAGCATGATGGCATCCGTCGGGCCATCACCAAAACGCAGGAAGGCGTCAAACACCTTCCGAATGCCGGCCTTGTTGGTTTCGATCTGCGCATCCGAAAGCAGGGGCCGCGCCTCATCCCGGAAGGAAGGATCACCCACTTTCGTGGTGCCGCCGCCCATCAGCACCACGGGGCGATTGCTGGTGCGCTGCATCAGGCGCAGCAGCATGATCTGCACCAAGGACCCGACATGCAGGCTATCCGCGGTCGCATCAAAGCCGATATAGCCCGCCAAGGGCCCGGCCTGCAGCCGCGCCAGAAAGGCGCCTTCTTCGGTGGTTTGGTGAATATAGCCGCGTTCCCGCGCCACATGCAGGAAATCGCTTCGCGCGCTGTTCATGGTGCTATCCGGTTTCTCGAAACTCAACGCTGCCGGGGGCTTCCACCGACAGGCGGGCGGGGGTAGCACGTCCCCATCATGCTGAGAACCATCGGCCTTATGAGTGGCACGTCATTGGATGGCGTGGATGCTGCCTATCTGGAAACAGATGGGGAGGCGATTGCGCGCTTTGGCCCGCGCCAGACGCTGCCCTATGATCCTTCCTTACGCCGCGCGCTGCGTGCCCTGTTGGACCGCGCCGAGAGCCTGACCCCCGATGACCCCGCATTGCTGGACGCGACGCGCCGCTTGACCGAACGCCACGCCGAAGCGGTGGAGGCTATTGGCCTGCCGGCAGATTTGGTTGGCTTTCACGGCCAGACCATCCTGCATCGCCCCGCCGCCCCGGGGCGCAGCGGCACCCCCTACACCTGGCAGATCGGCGATGCCGCGCTGCTGGCGCGCCGCACCGGCATGAGTGTTGCCTATGATTTCCGCAGCGCCGATGTCGCCGCCGGCGGCCAGGGCGCGCCTTTGGTGCCGGTGTTCCACCGCGCGCTGGCCGCCCCTTTGCCGAAGCCGCTGGCCATCCTGAACCTGGGCGGGGTGGGTAATGTGACGTGGCTTGGGCCGGATGGGGAAATGCTGGCCTTTGATACCGGGCCGGCCAATGGGCCTTTGGATGATTGGGCGCGCCAGCATACCGGCAAGGATTATGATGCCGCGGGCAAGCTCGCTTTGGCGGGCCAGGCGGATGGCGCGGTGTTGGGGCGCTTGATGGCGCATCCTTATCTGGCCGCGCCGCCGCCGAAATCGCTCGATCGGTTGGATTTTGACCGTGCCTTGCGGGAAGCCGGTGCGGGCAGCCTTTCCGCCGCGGATGGCGCGGCCACTTTGGTTGCGTTCTGCGCGGTTTGCGTCGCCGCCGCCGCGCGGCATTTCCCGGAACCGCCGCTGCAATGGCTGGTGGCGGGTGGCGGGCGGCGCAACCCTGCTTTGATGAAGGCGCTTGGCGGCGCCCTGGAAGAACCGGTGCGCCCGGTGGAGGTCGCGGGTTGGGATGGCGATGCGCTGGAAGCCCAGGCTTTCGGCGTTCTGGGCGCCCGCGTGGCGCGCGGCCTGCCGCTGAGTTTCCCCGGCACCACCGGGGCGCCCCGCCCGTTGACGGGCGGGCGGATTATCGGGGCTCTGTTGTAGATATGCCTAACGGCCTTGCCGCCACATCCAGGCGCATTACCTGACAAGCATGTCCGCTGCCCCGGTTACCGTTTGGTTCGATGGCGCCTGCCCGCTTTGCCTGCGCGAAATCGCGTTGATGCGCCGGCTGGATCGGCGGGGCGCGATTGACTTTATTGATATCGGCGCTGAGGGCGGGGCTTGCCCGATTGATCCCGCGCTATTGCTGGCGCGCTTTCATGCGCGCGAAGCAGATGGCCCCTTGCTGGATGGTGCGGCGGCCTTCGCCGCGATGTGGCGCGCCATTCCAATGCTTAGCCCTCTTGGCCAGGCCGCGCGCTTGCCGCCCTTGTTGTGGGTGTTGGAACGCGCCTATCGCGGCTTTCTGCGCATCCGCCCGCGCTTGCAGGTCTGGGCAGGGGCGCGAGGGTAAACCTTCATCCAGCCTGCTTTGCTCGGCCTTTATGGCGCTGTCCCAAATACCCGCTGCAGCACGCGATCACCAACACGGATATTCAGCCGCTCTGCCGTGCCGGCGGCTAATTCCAGCGTGGCGCGCACCGGGCCATTGCTGGAAACAGTCGCCAGCGAATGGGGCACCGTGCGCTCCGCAATCCGATGCACCCGCCCATCAGCGGTGATGAACACCATATCGAGCGATGCGATGGTATTGCGCATCCACATGGAACTTTCGCGCGGGGCGCCCCAATCAAACAGCATCCCCTCATCCGGTTTCACTTCTGGGCGGAACATCAGGCCGATCATTTGCTGTTCGGGCTGAATGGCCATCTCCACAGTGAAGGCAAGCCGCCTCCCGTCGCGGGTTTCAAACACCAAGGCTTCGGTCGGCAGGCGCGGCTGAGGGCGATCCACCCCCGGTTGCGCCAGGGCGGCCCAGGGGGTGGCCAGGGGTAGCAGGGCGCCAAGCGCCAGCAGGGAGCGTCTTTGCATGAGGGGATTCATGACACGGGATTGGGAAGGGTCTCAAGCGCAGCTGCCGCCGCACGGCGAACCACGGCGCGCACCACGCCGGGGCGCGGCGCATCGGCAAGCGTGGTGAACCAATGTTCCGGCGGGTTGCGCCCGGCGGCGCGGTGGTAATTCAGGCCCCGCAGCACGGCTTCCGCTGGCGCCGGCAGGCTTTCGGGTAGGGCATGGCCATTAAGCGCGCCCCAAACCCCGGCCCAGCAGCGCGCCACGCTCCAGGGATTATAGCCGCCACCGCCCAGCACCATCAGCCGCGGCGCCAGACCCATCAACGCGGCGACCACGGCGCGATGGGCATTGTTGGAAAGCGCAAGGCGCGACAGCGGGTCTTCTTCCAACGCATCGGCGCCACATTGCAGCATGATGGCGGCAGGGCGTAGGCGCCGCGCGATGGGGAGGATGGCTTCATGCAGCACCCAGGCCATTTCACTGTCATTGAAGCCAGCCGGCACCGGGATATTCGCCGCCTGACCCCCTGCCCTGTCGCCAATGCCGCCGGAGAAAGGCCAGCGCCCATCCTCATGCACTGAAAGCGTAAAGACATGCGGGTCGTCATGGAAGGCATCCTGCACGCCGTCACCGTGATGGGCGTCAATATCCACATAAAGCAGCGGCGACAGACCCTGATCGCGCCACGCGAGCAGCCCGAGCACCGCATCATTCACATAACAAAAGCCGGCAGCGCGATCCGCCCGGCCATGATGCGTGCCGCCACCTGGCACATGCACAACCCCGCCTGATGCTGTCAGCCTTGCAGCCAGCAGCACGCCCCCCGCGCTGGTGGCGGGGCGGCGAAACACTTCGCGGTAGACTGGGTTACCATCGGCGCCGATGCGAAAACGCTCTCGATCCTCGGCGCTCACGCTTTGTGTTTCTTCAGCGCGCATCAGGGCCGCGATGTAGTCGGCACTATGGAAGCGCTGCAATTCTTCCGGCGCCGCGCGCGGGCTTTCATGATATTGCTCAGGCGTCACCCAACCGAGGGCACGGATCAGATCAAGCGTCGTGGAAACCCGCGGAATGGCCAGCGGATGCTTCGGCCCATAGGTAGAGCCGCGATAGATTTCAGATCCGATCAGCAAAGGCCGCATGGCAAAGCGCAATGGCCGACCTATGCGCCCCTGACAAGCCATCCATCCCCATAAAAAAAGGCCGCCGCCCCTACAGGAGCCGGCGGCCTTCGTGAGGCGTTTGTGATCCTATTTGAGGATGATTTCCACACGACGGTTCTGCGGTTCACGCACGCCATCGGCTGTGGGGACTAGGTTGTTTTCCTCGCCGAAGCCGCGGGTGACAATTTCATTGCGCGGCACACCGCGGCGTACCAGTTCAGCCGCCACCGCGTTGGCACGGCGCTGCGAAAGCTGCATGTTATAGCTGGCCGGGCCGGAACGGTCCGTGAAGCCATTCACTTCAATGCGCGTCACACCCGTGCCACGCGCTGAGGCAGCTTCACCGATAATCTGGCGCGCACGATCCGTCAGGTCCGCCTTGCTCCAGTCAAAGAAGACCAGGAAGGTTCGGGCAGAAGCAACCGGCACGGCGGCGGCGGCGGCAACTACAGGCGCGGCGTTGAAGGCGTAGCGGAGCCCGAAAAGGACACCGATATTGCCAAATGCGGCCCGGTTGTCCGCGCTTGTGGTCGTCCCGCCGGTGGTGTTGACCATTTTCAAGTCAGGACCGTAGATATCATTGAAATAGCGAACTTCCGTGGTGAGCGCCAAACCCGGGACAGAGGCAATCGGGAAAGCCAGACCGCCAAAAATCTGATAGGCTAACCTACCACCCTCGTCGTCCGACGTAACGGTGGTCGTCGCGTTGCTGATGCGAGTGTTATCAAAGGACCCGATGTGGTAACCGATACCCGCGCCGAAATAGGGAACCACGGCAGTGGTATCAACGCCGATCAACCTGAGGTCCAAATCATAAACGACATTCGCCATCACGGCATAGGATTGGGCCCGACCGCTGCCATTGGCGGCCTGATCATTCAACTTGGCCGAGTCAACGTCGGTGCTGCGCAAGGCGCCTTCGATTTCGATGCGGACACCATTGCCAAACCCGTAGCCCAGGCTCAGCAACCCAACGGCCCCGATGGAGAAATCCTGCGAATACTTCGTCCCGCCGACGCCGCCTTCATCATAGAACTGGTAGAACCCGCCGACGCCGCCGCCCAGGTACAAACCCTGGATATTTTGAGCGGAAGCGCCATTCGCAAGCAGGGCAACCGCCGAGGCGGCAACAAGGTGACCTGAGAACCTAAGCATGAAGAACTCCTTCACTAAATTCGTTGAAGATTTCTGTCTCTTTGTCCCTTAAAGCATCGAAAACCTTTTTTCAATCCGATTTCCCACAGCATTCACATTCGCGCCCGGCTTGCGACCGGTGACGTTGCGCCAAACCTAGATTTCGGTAAACATCGGCTTTTTAAACCATCCTGAACCTTGGGTGCGCACTGGGTGCCGACGTGCCGCACCAATCTCCGGATCGGATGAAGGGTACTCAACCGCTCGACCCGGATCGCCGCCGCAGACTTGGCTTTGGCTGAACCGACCCGCAGTACAGCCAAGCGTCTGAAGCGTTACGAAATTCGCTATTGACGCATTCGCCAGCGCTCAGAAAAGCGCTTGGCGAAACTGTTGTATTTTTGCACCACAAACTAAATGAAATGCGCGTTTCAATCCCAGCCCACCGCGCCCGGCATTTCCTTCACCGGCTTCGCGACCTTCAACTTCGCCAAATCCGGCACCGGGCGGCAGCGGGCCGCATCACCCGCAAAGGCTTCCTCAATCGCCGCCGCGACACCCAGCACCAGCCTATCCCCCCCGCGTGGCCCCACCACCTGCAAGCCGAAGGGCATGCCATTGCGGTCCAGCCCCATCGGGATGGAAATCGCCGGATGCCCACAAAGCGTCGGGTAATAAGCCAGTGCCAGCCAATGGAAGTAGGTCCGCGTGGGCTTACCATCAATCTCGGCCGGGTAGAGTTCGCGCCAGGGCCGGGGGGAGATCGTAATCGCCGGCGTGATCAACACATCATGCGCGGCAAAAAACCCCTGCCAGGCGCGATACATCTTGGTCTGCGCCGCCGCCGCGCGGGCGTAATCATCCAGGCTATAGCGCAGCCCTTCTTCGACATTGGCCCGCACATTGGGCCCGACATCCTGCGGGCGCGTGCGGCATTTTTCCAGATGCGATGTCAGGAAGCCCGCCGCGCGCAGCACCTCAAACGCCTCGTCACCGCCGGCGCAATCCGGGTGTGCAGCTTCCGCCGCGCCAAACATGGGCGCGATGGCGCCGGCGCGGTCGGCGAAGATCTCGCGGATATGGTTTTCGGTGGGCGCCATGCCGAAATCCGGGCTGAAGGCCAAGCGCAGGCTGGCAAGATCATAGCGCGGCACGGGGAAATAAAGGCTCGGTTCTTCCCGCACATAGCCATCATGCAATGTGTAGGCGAGCGGATCGCGCCCATCATCGGATGCCATTGCAGACAGCAGCAGGCAGACATCCGGCACATTGCGCGCCATGGGCCCGAGCACCGGCAGGCCAGACCAGCCATGGGCGCGCTTTTCGGAGGGCACCAGTCCGGGCGATGGCCGATAGCCCACAATGCCATTGAAGGCAGCTGGGTTGCGCAGCGAACCACCGGTGTCGGAACCCGAGCAGATCGGGAACATATTGGTGGCCAGCGCCACCCCTGAACCACCCGAAGACCCAGCCGCGGATTTCATCGGATCAAAGGGATTGCCCGTGACGCCATAAACGGCGTTGCGTGTATTCGCCCCCGCGCCGAATTCCGGCGTATTGGTCTTGCCGGTGATAATGGCGCCATTGTCGCGCAGATTGGCGACCATGCCGCAATCCGCATCGGGGATGAAATCGCGAAAGATCGGGCTGCCATAGGTGGTGCGCAGCCCCTTGGTTTCCTCAAGGTCCTTGATGCCAATCGGCAGGCCATGCAGCGGGCCCAATTCATCGCCGCGCATCACGGCGGCTTCGGCTTCCTTGGCGGCAGCGCGGGCGCGGGTTTCATCCAAAGCCACCACGGCATTCACCGCATGGTTCACCTCGCCGATGCGCTTCAAGCAGCTTTCCAGCAATTCCACCGGGGAAAGCTTGCGCTGCCCGATCAGGCGGCGCGCTTCAACGGCGGTCAGGTCACAGGGTTCGGTCATTGGCGTTTCCTCAGCTTTTACTTGAAATTGCGCGAATGCGGGAAATCAGTACCCCATCGCGCAGCCATCCTTGCGCGGGTCAGACCCACCCACCAGGCAGCCCTTTTCATGGTCAATGAAAATCGCCTGACCACCACCATGGGGCTTGTCTATCGCCTCACACACATGACCAAGACGATTCAGCTGATCAATTACGGCACCACTAAAGCCGCGCTCCACCTGCACCTTACCGTCCTGCGGCATCAGGCGCGGCAGATCAATCGCTTCCTGTATATCCAGGCCGAATTCGAAATAATTGGTCAGGAAGTAGCTATGCCCTGTCGGCTGATAGCGCCCACCCATCACGCCATAAGGCATGATGGCGCGGCCATTCTTCATCACCATGCCGGGGATGATGGTATGCAGCGGGCGTTTATTGGGCGCGATGCAATTCGGGTGGCCTTCCTGCAAGCGGAAACCAAAACCCCGATTTTGCAGCACGACACCTGATTTTTCCGCGAGGATGCCGGAACCGAAACCTTCAAACAGCGAATTGATAAAGGAACAGGCATTGCCATCCTTATCCACGACGCAAAGATAGACCGTATCCTTGTGCTTGTTCAGATCGCTCTCACCTGGCGCGGGCAATTCAGGCAGCGCCGCATCGTCGCGGATCAGCCCTGCCAGGCGCTTCAGGTAATCTGCATTCAGCAGCTTTTCGACCGGCACATTCACTTGCGCGGGATCGGCGAGGAAAGCGTCGCGATCCCGATAGGCCATGCGCGCGGCTTCGATGTGCCGATGCAAGCGCGTGGCGGAAAGCGGCCCGCCTTCGGGTGTGGGCAGATGGGCGAGTGTGCCCAGGATTTGCAGCGCATGCAGGCCGGACCCATTGGGTGGGCATTGATAGACCTCCATCCCGCGCCAGGGGATGGAAATGGGTGTCACGAATTCCGCCGCACTTTGGCCATTGGCGAAATCTTCTTCCGTATGCAGGCCGCCCGCTTCGCGCAGCGTGGCCACAATATCGGCGGCCACTTCGCCCTGATAGAAAGCCGCCGCGCCGCGTGCCGCGATGGCGCGCAAGGTCTTCGCCAATTCCGGCTGGCGGAAGCGCGTACCCAGCTTGAAGGCCGCGCCATTATTCAGGAACCGCCGCGCGGAAGCCGGTTGCTTCAGCAATTTATCAACGGAAGCTTCCCAATCCGCCCAAACGCGCGGCGTGATGGGGAAGCCTTCTTCGGCATAATGAATCGCCGCTTGCAGAATACGATCAAGGCCAAGCTTGCCATGGGTGCGGTTCAGCAATTCCCAGGCCGAAATCGCGCCCGGCACCGTCACCGAATGGGCCGAGGTGTTTTCCAGCTTGGTCGCACCGGTGGCGCGCAGTGCCTCGGGCGTCGCAGCGGCCGGCGCGCGGCCAGAACCATTCAGCGCAATCACCGTGCTGCTGCCGGCGGGCACATAAAGGCAGAAGCAATCCCCGCCGATGCCGGTCGATTCCGGTTCAATCACGCATTGCACGGCGCAGGCGGCAATCGCCGCATCCATGGCATTGCCGCCGGCGCGCAGGATTTCAAGCGCGGCAAAGGTGGCTTGGGGCATGGAGGTTGCGGCCATGCCGTGGGTTCCATAGGCGGGGCTGCGGCCAGCAAGGTGAAGATCACGCATCAGGTTAGGGCTTCCATTAGGTGCAGTTACGGGCCCCTCATGCCCCCTCTTGCGCGCCGGGAAAAGCCCCAGGGGCGGTTTCACCCCAAGCGAATCTGCATTAAACGCTTGTCATGGAACCCGCAGCCAGCCTTGATGAATTTCACCGGATAGATATCCGGGTCGGCACCATCCTGACCGCTGAGCCCTTTCCGGAGGCGCGCAAGCCCGCCATCAAGCTCAGCATTGATTTTGGGCCAGAGATCGGCGTCAAGCGGTCCTCGGCGCAATTGACCGTGCATTACACGCCGGAAGCGCTGGTGGGGCGGCAGGTGGCAGCCGTGGTGAATTTCGCCCCGCGCCGCATTGCAGGGTTCATGAGTGAGGTTCTGGTGCTGGGAATGCCGGATGAGGCCGGCGCGGTTGTGCTGCTTAGCCCTGATCAACGCGTGCCGAATGGCGGAAGGATGTTCTGATGGCGCAGAAGTATTACACGGTTTCTTGGGACCAATTGCACCGGGATGCGAAGGTGCTGGCCTGGCGGCTGCTGGAACGCGGCCCCTGGCGCGGCGTGGTGGCTATTACACGCGGCGGCTTGATCCCGGCCGCCGTGGTTGCGCGGGAATTGGATTGCCGGCTGATCGAAACCGTTTCGGTCCTCACATACGATGAGGAAACCAAGGGCGAGCCGCGTGTGGTGAAAATGCCCGATGCCGCAGGTGATGGCGAAGGCTGGCTGCTGCTGGATGATCTGGTGGATACCGGCACCACGGCGCGCGTGGTGCGCGCCCTGCTGCCCAAGGCGCATTTCGCGACGGTCTATGCCAAACCCGCCGGCAAGCCGATGGTGGATACGTTCATTACGGAAGTGAGCCAGGATACCTGGATCCTGTTCCCCTGGGATACGGAACCGCAATTCATTGCGCCGATTGCGAAATCGGCGGGGCAATAGAGGGCGGCGAAAGTGGCTGGAGAGACCCATGCCTGACATCTATCAGGATAATCGCAGTTTCACCGCCACCCGCGCCTGGGGGGCGCGCGATTTCGCGGAAATTGAAGGCGCCACGGTGCGGCTGCATTGGACTGACCAGCCTTATATCTGGCACGTCAATGATGGAGCGGAGGTTTTCGTCGTGCTCGATGGCGCGGTTGAGATGAAGTATCGGCTGGATGGCGCGGAACATTCGGTGCGGCTTGGGCCGACGGATGTTTTCGTGGCCGATGTTGGTGATGAGCATGTGGCGCACCCGATTGGTGCGGCGCGTATTTTGGTGGTGGAGCGCAAAGGGTCGGTGTGAATTGCATCGCCTACCGAGGCCCGCGCATTTCAATCAGATCTCGGTTGCGCGTCACCAGATCGCTCAGCATCACATCAATCCGCTCGCGGAGCCTAGCAATGGCTGTGCCGATAATGCCGAAGCCTGGCTGACCGAGGTCAGGGAACCAGCGCTTTGCCAGCGGCACCTGCGCGAGGCAGCGTAAATCCATGTGGAACGGCTTCTGGCCCACGGCGCGCGCCGCCGCATCCTCGAATTCCATCACGCCAAGCGGCAGCCGCACCGTGGCGCCGCGCCATGGCCCGGAACTCGTGTAGGCAAGCAGCAGCATTGGCACTTTTGGCTTACTGTCAGTAGCCAGCACATAGGCAATGTGCCGCACTGGCCCTGGCTGGTCAGGCGGAGCCGGCGGACCGAACGGGAACATGGTCCAGACAAAGGACCCGGACGGGATCGGACAATCTGCCACGCCGCCTCAGCGGCCGAATAATGCGTCGATGGTCTTTTTGCGGCGAGCATAACTCTTGTCACTCTCGCCCGGCCGACGATCGGGATCGCCGAATGGCACAGCTTGGAGTTCCGGCGCCACATGCAGGCGGATCGTACGCTCAGCTTCGTCGCGCGCGCGTATTTCACGTTCAACAAGCAACTCCAACACCGCGGCGACCGAGCGATGTTCGGCCTTGGCGATTTGCTGAAGCCGCGCATGCGCCTCAGGCTCGAGGCGGACCGTCACGCCCGGACGGGCGGCAGAAGAAGCATTTGGCATACCGCATATTTGCATCAAAATGATGCACCGTTCAAGAGCGAGGCAATTCCTGACAGGGAAATTTCCTGCTCAACCTTAAGGTCTCGGCAAATGCCCCCGCCGGCATCGAAGCCCCGATGATCACGCCCCCGCCATCGCCTGCTCGATGGTGCTGAGTGGCAAAACCAGCGACAGCGGCGCATCTTCCAGCCGGATCGCGCCAAAGCCTTCATACCATTGCGCGGCGCGGTCCGATTTCGCGTCAATCAATAAGGCAACCCCGCCAACTTCTTGCGCCACCGCGATGCAGCGCCGCCCGGCGGCGATCAGCAGCGCCCCGCCCATGCCCTGTCCCTGCCATTCCCGCGCAACGGCCAGACGCCCGAGGCGAAACACCGGCACCTCATAGCGCCCAAGGCTGCGCGTCAGCAGCGCGGGCGTGCGGGCATAGGCAAGCGCGCCGACACTGAGGCTGTAATAGCCGAGGATTTTCTGCGGTGCCGCAGGGTCCACCACCACAAAACTCTTGGCGCCGCCACTTTCATGGCTTTGCCGGGCATAGCGCGCCAAAAATTCATTCAGCGCTGGCTCGCCACAATCAAAACTCTTGCGGTCATGGGTGCGGGAAAGCGGCTGCTCCCGCCAGGGTGTACTCACGTTATGTTTCGGGCAGTCTCGGCAGCGCGGCGGAGTTTTTCGTTGGGTGCCGGCGGGTTTTCCAAAAGGGCCAGAACACGCAGGCTATCGCGTTCGGAAAGCGCCAGGCGTTCGGCGTTTTCGATCACAGCGCGCGCTTCGGGCAGCATTTTGCCCAGGATGAAGGCTGTCAGGTCCATATTCATCAGCGCTGCCGCCCGGGCGAGCATGGCCTTTTCCTCAGCCGGCAGGCGGAATTCGATGCGGCCGCCTTCGGGGGCGGTGACAAAAGACGACAAGGATACGGACATGGCGAAACTCCTTAAGACGAGAGATATAACGTACGGATTTTATCCGGACAAGAAAAATCCTCACCCGCCGCCATCACCGCCCGCATCTTCCCGGTTGGCCAGCACCTTATCCACGCGCCTGCCATCCATATCCACAACCTCAAAACGCCAGCCGGCCCAGACAATGCGGTCCCCCTCACGCGGGACACGTTGCAGCAGGGCCAGCATCAGCCCGGCGACGGTGTGATAGGTGCCGGCACCCGGCATTTCGGGCAGGTCAAGCCGCGCGCGCAATTCATCAGATGGCATGCTGCCATCCAACAAAAGCGAGCCATCAAAGCGCAGCACCGCCGCTTCGGATGGCATGGCCTCACTTGGGCCCAATTCGCCGATAATCGCCTCCAGCAGGTCGGAAGCGGTCACCATGCCTTCAAAGGACCCGTATTCATCAAGCACAAGCGCCATGCCGAGCGGGTCTCCGCGCAGGCGTTCCAGCGCATCAAGCGCGGTCAACGTGTCGGGCAGCACCATGGGCTGGCGCAAGGCGGCATCAAGCGACATTGGCCCACCGGCCAGAAGCTGGTCCAGCAAATCCTTGGCCGCGACCACGCCGACAACATTATCCACACGCCCATCCGCCACAATAAAGCGCGTCACATGGGAAGCGCGCAGCCGTTCAGGCAGGTTTTCCAGCGGCTCATTACGGTCAAGCCAAGCGATGTCATTGCGGGGCGTCATCAGCGCGCGCACGGGCTTATCGCCGAGGCGCAGCACGCGTTCGATCATGTGGCGTTCTTCGGTTTCAAGCGCGCCGGCCTGGGCACCTTCCGCCACCACGGCCTTCACTTCTTCTTCGGTCACGGATTGATCGGAAGTGGGCGCGGGCCCGAAAAACCGCAGCACGAGGGCCGAAGATGCGCCCAAAAGCCAGACCATAGGCGCGGTGAAGCGCGCCAGCAGCGCCAGTGGGCGGGCCACCAGAATGGCGATTCTCTCGGGCTCCCGGAGCGCCAATTGCTTGGGCACCAATTCGCCCAGAATCAGGCTGAGATAGGTGATCACCAGCACCACCAGCGCAAAGGCCACTTCCTGCACAAAAGGCACGGGGAAGGGCAGCATTTCCAGGGCATGGGCAACGGTGCCGGAAAGCCGCGCGCCACCAAAGGCACCTGCGATAATGCCCACCATGGTAATGCCCACCTGCACCGTCGGCAGGAAGCGCTTCGGGTCCTCGGCCAGCGCCAGCGCTGTATCCGCCCCCCGCACGCCGCGCTTTTGCATGGCCATCAGCCGGGATCGGCGAGAGGACACGATGGCGAGTTCCGACATGGCAAAGGCGCCATTCAGCAGAACCAGCAGCAGGATGATCAAAATCTCTAGGGCCGTGCCCATCGCGTTAATCCCAGGTGGCGAAAGCCGTGTGTCTTCTAAAATAGGTTTGCGTCATGTGAAACAATCCTGGCCGATGGGTGTTGGCGGAGCTTTCTGCCATATTCCGCCCATGACCCAGATTTTGCCCCGGCTTCTGCCGCTTGAAGGTGCCTCTAACCTCCGTGATCTGGGCGGCTGGCGCGGCCATCAGGGCCAGGCGCTGCGCCATGGGGTGCTGTTCCGGTCCGATGCGCTGCACCGTCTGACCGATCAGGATTTAATGACGCTGGAAGCCACGGGGCTTAGCACCGTTTGCGATTTGCGGGGCACGCACGAAGCCGCTGCATCCCCTTCCCGCCTGCCGCCCGGCGCGCGGGCCGTACCGCTGCCGATTGAACCGCGCATTGGCGCGTCCTTGCGCGATCTTCTGGCAAACGGCGCGGCAACGCGGGCGGAGACCACGCGGCTTTTGGGCATTGCCTATCTGAATTACGCGACCGAGCAATTGCCGGTTTATCGCAGGCTTTGTGATCTGATCCTGAAAGATGAACGCCGGCCATTGCTGTTTCATTGCTCTGCGGGGAAGGACCGGACGGGGCTTGGTGCCGCGCTAATCCTGACTGCGCTTGGCGTTTCGCGGGAGCAAATCCTGGCGGATTACGTGGCGACCGACCGCTTCTGGCGGCGCGATCACCCCCTGCCCAATGAAGCCCCGCAGGAAGCCAAGGACGCGATATTGGAAACACACCCGGCGCTGCTTAACGCCGCCCTGGATGCGGCGGTGGCGCCCTTTGGGTCTGAAGCGGGCCTGCTTGAGGATGGGCTTGGGCTGACGCCGGCGCGGCTGGCTGGCTTCCGCGCGGTGCTGCTGGCCTAAGCGACCCCCGCCACCCAAGCCGCAATAGCCGTGGCGCGCGCATCTTCATGCCATTGCCCGATGATCTGCACGCCAACAGGCATGCCCTCCACCGCCAATAGCGGCACTGTCACCGCCGGGCAGCCAAGCGCAGACGTGCCGGCATTGAAGCTGATATCGCCGGTTGGGCGCGGCGCAATCGGCTGGCCTGGCTGATCACCAAGCCACACCGGTGCCGGGCCAGGCGATGACAGCGCAATCAACCCATCCGCCAAAGGTGCGAGCGACACCAGGCGCCGGCGCAGTTCATCACGTTCCAGAAGCCGCGCACGGTATGTTTCAAGGTCAACCTTGGTGCCATGCTGCAAGCGCGTGAAAAGCCGCGGGCTGACGCGATCCGCCGCGGTTTCCGCCAAATGCTGCAGGCCCGCGCGTTGTTCAAAGGCGCAGATATCGGCGGTGATGGCCTTCGCCTGCGCCAAAGCGCGTTCAAAACCTTCAATCAGCGGATGATCGGCGCGGCGCCAAATTTCCACCCCAGCGGCCCGGAGTTTCGCCAGCAAGCCTTCAAAAGCCGCAAGGGAGGCCGCATCCAAATCCCCCCAGCCTTCGGTTTCCATCACAATCAGCCGCGCGGGCTTCATGGGCGCGGGCGCGCTTGCCGGGCCGAACAGCCCCGGCGCGCCGGGGTCTCCGCCCGCCCGGCGCGCGATTTCAATGGCCACCGCCCACATATCTTCGAAGCTATTGGCATGCACCCCGGCGGTGGATTGGCTGAGCGATTGCCTCTCCCCCCGATTGATCGCGCCTTGCGTGGGTTTGAGGGCGATATTCCCGCAATAGGAAGCCGGGCGAATGATGGACCCACCCACCTGCGTGCCAATCGCCGCCGGGATCATATTGGCCCCAACCGCCGCCGCCGAGCCTGAGGATGAACCGCCTGGCGAGCGGCGTGGATCGAAGGGATTTGTGGTGGGGCCGGGATGGGCCATGCCCAATTCCGCCGTCACGGTTTTGCCAATAATCACCGCGCCGGCATCGCGCAAAGCGCGCACCATGATGCTATCGCGCTTCGGGAAATTGGCGGTGAATGCCCCGCAGCCCATTTGCGTTGGCATATCCAAGGTTTCAATCAAATCCTTGATGCCGATTGGCATGCCATCAATCGCCGAAAGCACGCGGCCGGCCTTGTAGCGTGCGGCCGAGGCATCGGCGGTGGCGCGCGCACCTGCTTCATTCAGCACGACGAAGGCGCGCACCACGCCATCCTTCGCCGCAATGACCTCAAGGCAGCGTTCCAGATAGGCGCGGGGATTATCCTGCCCGGCCAGGAAACGCGGCACGGCATCGTGAAAACTCAGGCCCTTGAAGCTGGCGCGGTCATAGCTGCCGGATGACATGTCGGTTCCCCATTGGTGATGTGTTGGGCGCATGGTGCAACGCTTGGGCGCGCTTGTCTCTGCCGCCAAAGCCCTTACGCGCGAAGTGCCTCGCCGATGCGCGCCACCACGCCATCCCAATCGCCCGCGCGGCTTTGGCGAAACAGGCGCATTTTAGGGTACCAGGGCGTATCCTCGCGGTCCAAAAGCCAGCGGAAATCCGGGGCGAAAGGCACCATGACCCAGGTGGGCTTGCCAAGCGCACCAGCCAAATGCGCGACCGAGGTATCAACCGCAATCACCAGATCGAGTGAGGAAATCAGCGCCGCCGTATCGGCGAAATCGCCAAGCTCAGCGCTCACATCCAAAATGCCGGAGGCTTCAAGCGCGGCGCGATCCCTATCCCGCACTTCCTTTTGCAGCGAAACCCAGACATCGCCTGGCTGGAATAAGGGCGAAAGCTTCGCGAGTGAAAGCGACCGGTTGGCATCATTCGCGTGCATCTGGCTGCCGCTCCAGACCAGGCCAATGCGGCGGCCGGCGGGTAGGCGCTGATCCCAACGCGCGACATCATCAGGCGGCGCCGTGAGGTAGCCATCTTCCCAGGCGGGGATGGTTTCAAGCCTTGTGCCGAAGGCAAGCGGCAGCGTCAGCAGCGGGCAGTGCAAATCAAATTCTGTCGGCGCTTCATTCTGGCCAATCACAGTGACATCGGGTTCAAAACCCTTGAAAAGCCGAAGCAGCGGCCCCTGGACAGAAAAAGCCACTTTTGCACCAGCTGCGGCAGCGATAAGCGCATAGCGCGCGAATTGGATCGTATCGCCAAGCCCCTGTTCCCAGTAGATGTAAAGCCGCTGATCCTTGAGCGGTTCCTTCCCCCACCAAAGCGGCTTTGGATATTTACGCGCTGCCAAAGTTTTGTGGCGGAGATTGCGATATTCGTAAGCGAGCCAGCCTTCTTCGAATCGCCCCAACACCAGCAGGGCCAAGGCGCGGTTCCACAAGGCTTCTCTGTCATCGGGCTGGAGGGTCAGCGCATGATCATAGGAAACCAGCGCTTCTTCCAGGCGGTTCAGGTTACCAAGGGCGAAGCCGTAACCCCTATGGCCTGAAGCATCCTGTGGCGCGATTTTTCGGGCAGTTTCTGCGACAATCAAGGCCGCGTCAGGCTGACCAAGAAGAATAAGCGCGGCAGACCGCCAGAGATACCCTTGCACCAACTCAGGATTGATCTTGAGCGCTAAGTCTATGGTCGCAAGGCCTTCCGCCGGTCGTCCAAGCGCGAGCAATGCCTGGGCGCGCACCATCAGCCCTGCCGTATCTTCGGGCCTGATCCGCACCGCCGCATCAGCCGCCGCCAAAGCTTCGACAGGACGCTGCAGGCCAAACAGGATCAGCGCCTTATTCACCAGATAGGGAGGCCAGTCCGGCCGGAGACTGAGCGCCTTCTCACAGCCGGCAAGCGCATCCTCAAACTTGAATTGATCCATAAGCGCGCAAGCGCGATCATTATGGGCCTCCACATTATCGGGCTTCAATGCGATGGCGCGATCAAGGGCGGCAACCGATTGATCCAGCCGTTTCAGTTTCAATAGCGCAAAGCCGCGATTGTGATGGGCATTGGCGGCCTTCGGGTCCATGGCTACCGCGCGGTCCAGGCTGGACAGCGCTTCCTCATATTGGCCAAGCCGGATCAGCGCGAAACCAAGATTGCCTTGGGCTGCGGCATGACGCGGATTGATCGCCAGGGCACGGCGGATGAAGTCTGCGCCTTCCTCCAGCCGCCCCGCCTGTGCCGCGGCCACCCCCGCATAATGCAGCGCGTCAAAATTGCGCGGGTCACGATTCAAAATCGCCAGAAAGCCAGCCTGTGCCGCCGCGAAGTCACGCCGTTGCAGCAGGGCAATCGCCTCGGCAAGCTGTTGTTGAATGGCGCGGGGTGGCTGCTTCATCTTTCGGATCGGGCACCGGTTCGAGGCATCGCGAAGAAGATCAGAACGCGCAATATGGCGCCCTGCTTCAGGAATAGTGTTAACAGTTTGGCGGCCACTACGGAATCCCTAGAAAAGCGGGAGGCTCGCCACGTTCCGCGCGGTCGATGGTGGCAACCTGCATCAATCAAGCTTGATGTTATTGGCGCGCACAACCCGGCCCCAGACCTCGATCTCATTATCCAGCCAGCGGCGGAAGGATTCCGGGCCCTCGGCGCGGTTATCGCCGCCAATTGCGGTGATGCGTTCGGCAATACCCGGCACGGCCATGGCAGCGCGGAGATCACGCGACAGACGCTCCACCATCGCGGGCGGGGTGCCGCCTTGCACCAGCACGCCCTGCCAGGTGCCGCTTTCCGCCGCCGGCCAGCCGAGTTCCTTGAAGGTGGGCACATCCGGGAAATCCGGCAGGCGGCGCGGGCCGGTCACGGCGATTGGGCGCAATTGCCCCTGCTTGCAGAAGGGCGCGGTGGCGGTGGCGCCATTGATGATCATTTGCGCTTCGCCAGTGGCCACGGCCGTCAGCGCCGCCGCACCGCCGCGATAGGGCACTTGCGTCAGGTCAGCGCCCCAATGCTGCGTCACCAGAAGCCCGGCCAAATGATTGCCCACACCAATCCCAGCATGGCCGACATTCACGCGCATTGGATTGGCCTTGGCATAGGCCACCAATTCGGCCGCGTTATTCACCGGCACGGAAGGATGCACCGCCAGGATATAGGGCGCGTAGATCAGCATCGTCACCGGCGCCAAATCCCGCTTCAGATCAAAGGGAAAGCGCGTATAGAGCGAAGGTGCTGTGGCCAGCGTTGAAACATCAATGATCAACATGGTGTGACCATCGGGCGGCGATTTCGCCACCAGATCAGCGCCGATATTCCCGCTGGCGCCGGTGCGATTTTCCACCACCACATTCTGGCCGAAGGATTTGGTGAGTTCTGGTGAAAGCAAGCGCGCTATGATGTCCGAGGTGCCGCCCGGGGCGAAGGGCACAATGAAGCGCACTGGCCGATCCAGATTCTGCGCAACTGCGGGCAAGGCAGCCAGGCTTGAAAGGGCAAGCGCGCCCTTCAGCGTATCACGACGATTCATGGGTTTCCTCCGGCGGTTTCAGCGGATGCTTACGCTGATATCGGGCGCTGTCCAGGGGAGGTTTCAGCCGCGCGGGCAGGTGGCAAGAGCAACCAGGACAAAGCCGCGCATATCACCCGCAGTAATGGCAAGGTCCAGTTCCAGATTGCCGAGCGGGATGGTCAGGCGCTGGGGCAAGCCGGTCAGGTTTTCCGATCGGCCATTCCAGGTGGTGGTGACATTGATCGCAGCAAGCCGTGCCGCATCTTCCGTGCCGGCCGGCATTGCGGCGGTGATGCGCAGCAGGCCATCCATCAAGCTGGTGCCTTCCTCCGCATTCGGGGTACCGCCAAAGCGAATGGCGAAGCGGCGGAAAATTGGGCGGCCTTCACAACGGCGCGGATTATCGGCGGCGCGCAGCACCTCCATCAGCCGTTCCGGTGCTACACCGGCCGCGATACGCTGCGCGGCGGTGGCCAGAACATCCGTGAAGGGTGGGCGCAGCACTTCCTGATCATGGCGTGCGCGCCAGGTGCTGGCCTCGGCGCGCGCTTGTTCAAGCTCGGCGATAAGATTGGCTTTTTCGCCTTCCGCCGCACTTTCGCGTTCCGCTGCTGCCGCCAAACGCGCTTCAAGGGTGGAGACCTCGGCGCGCGCGACCTCCTCCGCGCCACGATAGGCAAGGACGCCGAAGCCCAGAAACACCAGCAACAGCATGGCGGCTTGGGACAAGCGCCACAGCCAGCGCGTGGCGCGCTGGCGGCGTTCCCGGTTGCGTCTTCTGCCAAGGGCCATGGGCGTTTCAGCCTTGCAGCAGCGCCCAGATACGGGGCGGCGTGAGAGGCATTTGCACGCTATCAGCCACCGCACCGCGACCATGCCGCGCCAGCGCATCCGCCACCGCATTCACCAGCGCTGGCGTGGCGCCGATGGTGCCAAGCTCACCCACACCCTTCACACCCAAAGGATTGGTGCGGCAGGGGATGGATTGATCAAGCAGCGTTGTTGCTGTTGGCAGCATATCCGCGCGCGGCAGAGTGTAATCCATGAAGCTTGCGGTCAGCGGTTGGCCGGTGGAGGGATCATAAATCACCGCCTCACATAATGCCTGGCCAATGCCTTGCAGCGCACCGCCCACCACCTGGCCTTCGACGATCAAAGGGTTCACCACGCGCCCGGCATCATTGGTGGAAACATAAAGCGGAATGGCAACCTCGCCCGTATCGAGATCAATTTCCACTTCCGCGATATGGCAGCCATTGGGCCAAGTGGGGCCGGAAACAGAGCTGGTCGAATCAATGAAAATCCGACCCTCTGGTTGCTTCGCCGCCAATTCGAAAAGCCCGATGCGCCGATCCGTGCCCGCCACCTGGAAGGCACCGGCCAGATATTCCAGATCAATCGGTGCCACTTCCAAAGCATCGGCGGCAAGATCACGCGCCTTGTCCACCGTTTTGTCGGCAGCGACCTTCACTGCTGATCCTGCGGTGAACAGCGAACGTGACCCCGCGCTGCCAAAGCCGCTGCCACGATCCGAATCGCCCATGGTGATTTTGATGTTGTCGAGTTCAACGCCAAAGACATCCACGGCAAGCTGCGCGTAGCTGGTGGCGATGCCCTGACCCATGGCTTGCGTGGTGGCGTAGATTTCAATTTCGCGATTGGCCTTCACCGCGACGGTGACGCGTTCTTCAAACACATTCCCGCCTGTCCATTCCAGGAAGGTGGCAATGCCGCGCCCGCGCAGCTTGCCCGCCTTGGCCGATTGCGCTGCGCGTACGGCGAAACCTTGCCAATCTGCGGCGACCAAGGCCTGGTCCATGATTTTTTCGAAACTACCGCTATCATAGCTTTGGCCCATGGCGTTTTTGTAGGGCATTTGCTCTGGCCGGATCATGTTGCGCCGACGGAGTTCCGCAGGATCAAGCCCAAGCTTGCGCGCCGCCGCATCCATCAGGCGTTCGATGATGTAAATCGCCTCAGGCCGCCCGGCGCCGCGATAAGGGCCGGTGGGTGCGGTATTGGTCAGCACGGCGGTGAATTGGAAATCAATAGTCGTGATGTCGTAAATGCTGGTCGAAACCCAAGGCCCGATCAGCAATTGAATGGCGACACCGGAGTTACGCGTATAGCCGCCCATATTCGCGAGCGTCCGCACCCGCAGGCCAAGCACTTTGCCCGCTTCATCCAGCGCCAATTCCACTTTGCTATCCGTATCGCGGCCATGCAGCGCGGCGAGGAAATCTTCCATCCGCTCCGCAGCCCAGCGCACCGGGCGGCCAAGGCGCTGCGCGGCGAAAGCCACCACGGCATCTTCGGCGTAAAGCCCGGTTTTCATGCCAAAGCCGCCGCCAACATCGCCCACCAGCACGCGCACGCGATCGGTCGGGATATCCAGCACTTCCTTGCAAAGCTGATCACGAAAGCCGGATGGCATTTGCGTGCTCATGCGGATAGTGAAGCGATCACTCGCGCCATCATATTCTGCCAGCACCACGCGCGGTTCCATGGAAACCGGGGCAAGGCGCTGGTTCACCAGATCGAGGGAAACAACATGCGCTGCCTTCGCGAAGGCAGCTTCCACCGCCGCCTGATCGCCATAGCGGGTTTCGGCGACAATGTTGTTGCCGGCGGCGGGCCAAAGCTGCGGCGCGCCGGGGGCGATGGCATCCCGCAGCCCGGTCACGGCGGGCAGTTCTTCGTAATCCACCATGATGGCTTCGGCCGCATCACGCGCCGCGGCAGCGCTTTCGGCGATGATGGCGGCGACGGGTTCGCCCACAAAACGCACCAGCCCTTGCGCCAGGATCGGGCGCGGCGGCGCGGCCAGGTCTGACCCATCCGGCCGCTTGAAGGGCAAAGCGACGCCAAGGGATTTCAACCCGGCAGCGGCGACATCTTCCCCTGTCAGGATCGCAACCACGCCCGGCATGGCGCGCGCGGCGCTGGTATCAATCGAGGCAATGCGCGCATGGGCATGGGGGGCGCGTAAAAACACCAGATGCGCCTGGCCCGTCAGCGCCTCGTCATTGGTGAAGCGGCCAGCGCCGGCCAAAAGCGGCCCATCTTCCAGCCGCCGCACCGCCTGGCCGCTACCGAAGCGGCCCACCGTGTCATTCATGCCATCCATGACCCTGCACCTATTTGTCCCGGCGGGCGGATTTGCCCCTGCCTTTTCAAGAGTTCATCTGCGACGGAAAGCGCAGCGCATCAAGTCTCCCGCGCGCGCAGCATGATGAAGATTATGCAGCAGATCAGCACCGCAACAACAAAGGTCATCAGCGCCGCCCCTATCCCGCCGATGCTGGCGGCCACACCGGATGCCGCCTGCATGATGGCAGCGCCACCGAAAAAGGCGACATTCATGGCCGAAAGTGCGCGCCCCACACGCTCCGGCGGGGTGGCTGCGCGCACCAGGGCGAAGCAGATCACCTGGGTTGAAATCAGCAGCCCAAACAGCGCCAGCAGCACCGCATCCGCCGCCACCGGCCAGGAAAGCGCGCCGCCAAGCACCATGAGGGCGATTGCCGCCACCGCGCCGATATGCCCGCCCACCAGGATACCGCCGCGATGTTGCTGATACCGCCGTTCCAGAATGCCGGCGAGCAAAGGCCCGATGATCAGCGCGACGGTACACAACAGCAACACATGCCCCGCTTCCACGCGCGAAAGGCCCCTTTCTTCCATCAGCCAGGGGCCGCCCCATAGGCCGCGCACGCCAAGCACGACAGCAAAGGAAGTCCAGGCCATGACAATCGGCGCGCGCAATTTGCGTGAAAAGCCAAGCCGGATCACATCACGCGCATCTTCGCGCAAGCTGCGGCGCGTTGCGGCATCCGGCGGCGTTTCGCGCACCACGAAAGCGACCGATAGCGCGGCGAAAATCGCAAGCCCAGCACAGGCAATGAAGCCCGCGCGCCAGCCACTATATTCCACCAGAAAGGCAAGCGGGCTTGCGGAAATCACCATGCCTGTATTGCCAACGGCCTGAATAATCCCGCCCCAAAGCCCGAAGCGCTGCGCCGGCATGTTCTTGGCGGCATAGGTAATCGGGCACATCAGCATCCCGGAACAGCCAATGCCCAGGATCATTTGCGCCACCAGCATGGACCAGGCGTTATCCGCATAAGCACCCAGCACCGCCCCAATCGCGGCAATCGTCAGCAGGCAAAGCGCGGTGGGTTTCACGCCCCAACGGTCCAGCGCGACACCCACCGGCAGCATCGCAAGCGCAAAGGTTGCGGGGAAGGCGCCGGTCAAAGCGGCAAGCCCATCGGCGGTGACACCCAGATCACGCTGCAGCACATCGGCGGCAATCGCGGGCAGGGTGCGCACCGCATTCGAAAACACATGCCCCATCGTCAAGGCGAGGATGGAAAGGGCTATCAGGTTCATGGAGTGCGCGCGATCTTCAATTCCGGAACATCTTGCCCGGGTTCATGATGCCTTTGGGGTCAAGCGTTGCCTTCAGCGCGCGCATGACTGAAAGCGCCCCATCCCCATGTTCCTGTTCCAGGAATTCGCGCTTGCCAAGGCCAATGCCATGTTCCCCGGAACAAGTGCCACCAAACGCCAGACCTTGTGCGACGATCTCCCGGTCCAAAGCCCAGGCCTTTTCCAGCGCGGCCTGATCATTATCCGGAAACAGGATCAGGCAATGGAAATTGCCATCGCCGACATGGCCAACGATGCAACTTGTCAGTCCCGATGCTTCGGCGGTTTCCTTCGCCTTCACCACCGCTTCTGTCAGCCGAGAAATCGGCACGCAGACATCCGTGGTAATGCCGCGATGGCCGGGCTTCAGCGCAATCGCCG
>JBBAUC010000025.1:0-22704 GCA_040398485.1 Roseomonas sp.
GCTTCAGGGGAAAGCCACCATGCCCGATATCCGCAAACTCGTTTATCTGCGTGAGGAAAGCTTCGCCGAAGCCGGGCGCGTGGCACCGCGCCCCATCATCCGCGCCGTGGCGCTGATCCTGATCGGCAATCCCTTTGCCGGGCGATATCAGGAGGATTTGTCGCCCCTGGTGGAGCTTGGCCCCGCACTTTCGGCCCGCGTGGCGCCGGAATTGGTCAAGCTTTTGGGCGGGCCTGCGGTTTCCTATGGCAAGGGCGCGATTGTGGGCGCGGCCGGGGAATTGGAACATGCGGCCGCTATCCTGCACCCGGCCCTTGGCCGGCCACTACGGGAAGCGATTGGCGGGGGCGCGGCCATCATCCCATCTTCGGCCAAGATGGGCGGGCCTGGCAGCGCGCTCGATCTGCCGTTGGGCCATAAGGATGATGTCTGGTCGCGCGGGCATTTTGACGCGATTACCGTGAGCCTGGGCGATGGCCCGCGCCCGGATGAGCTTCTGGTGGTGATTGGCCTGGCCGATGGCGGGCGGCTGTTGCACAGGATTGGGGAAGGGGCGCCAAGATGATGCGTGTTTTGCTGTCCGGCTTCATCGCCGGCGCACTTTCAGTCGTGATCTTCCATCAGGGCAGCGCCTTTTTGTTGCATCATGTCGGCAATGATATCCCGGCGGTAGTGGCGGTTTTTGGCAAGGCGGCGGCGCCGTTTAACATGGCACCCACAAAACCCCTTGGCGTGCCGGCCATAGCCTCCCAATGTTTTTGGGGCGGGGTTTGGGGCGTGGTGCTTGCCTTCATTTTGTCGCGGCGGGTTTTTCCGGCGCTGGCCTTTGGCGCAATTTTCGGCGCGCTGGCGCTGACCGTGGCGGCGCTGACACTGGTGCCGTATCTGAAAGGCTTGCCTGGCTGGAACGGCAATATTCCCTGGCGCGGGTTGCTGTTTAATGGCGCCTGGGGTTTCGGCGCGGCGCTGCTGTTGCTGCGGCCGTTATCGCTGCGGGCATGACGGCATAAAAAAACCCGCCTGCGTTGCCGCTGGCGGGTTTTGTTGCGACTGGCTTAGCGGGTCTTACGCCGCCTCACTCTCCGCCCGGCGCGCATGGCGCTTGCGCTCATTCGGATCAAGGTAGCGCTTGCGCAGCCGAATGGCGCCAGGCGTCACCTCAACCAGCTCATCATCTTCAATATACGCAATGGCCTGTTCCAGGCTCATTTTGCGCGGCGGGATCAGCAGCAGCGCCTCATCCTTGCCGGCGGCGCGGATATTGGTCAGCTTCTTTTCCTTGATCGGGTTCACTTCCAGATCATTGTCGCGCGAATGCTCGCCGAGGATCATCCCGACATAAACCTTCACGCCGGGGTCAACAAACAACGTGCCGCGTTCCTGCAAATAGAACAGCGCGTATTGAATGGCTTCCCCATCCGAATTCGAAATCAGCGACCCATTGCGCCGACCTTCAATGGACCCCGCCCATGGGCGATAGCCCAGGAATAGCCGGTTCATCATGCCCGTGCCGCGCGTATCGGTCAGGAATTCGCCATGATAGCCAATCAAGCCGCGTGAGGGGATGTGGAAGGTCAGGCGCACCTTACCGCCGCCCGAAGGCCGCATATCCTGCATCTGGCCCTTGCGGAGCGACATCTTCTCCACCACCACGCCGGAATAGCTTTCATCCACGTCAATCAAGGCTTCTTCGAAGGGTTCTTCGCGTTCGCCGGTTTCGGGATTGTCGCGCGTCAGCACGCGCGGGCGGCCAATGGTCAGTTCAAAGCCTTCACGGCGCATTTGCTCAATCAAGACGCCAAGCTGCAATTCACCACGGCCAGCCACTTCAAAAGCATCAACTTCTTCGCTGACCTTCACCTTGATCGCGACATTGCCTTCGGTTTCCTTGAGCAACCGATCGCGGATTTGGCGCGACGTGACCTTCTTGCCCTCACGCCCGCCCAAGGGGCCGTCATTGATGCGGAAAGTCATCGCCAGCGTCGGCGGGTCCACCGGAATGGCTGGCAGCGGTTCCGTCACATCCGGTGCGGCGATGGTATCCGGAATGGTGGCATCGGAAAGCCCGGCAATGGCGATGATATCGCCCGCCTGCACTTCTTCCACCGGCACACGATCAAGGCCCGAGAAAGTCATGAGCTTGGTCAAGCGGCCGGTTTCCACAACCGACCCATCCTGGCGCAGCACGCGCACCGGCATATTGACGCGCGCCACCCCCTGTTCCACCCGCCCGGTCAGAATGCGGCCCAGGAAATTGTCGCTTTCCAGGATGGAGGCATTCATCGCGAAGGGCTTTTCCAGATCAACCTTCGGCGGCGGCACATGGGACAGGATCAGGTCAAACAGGGGCGAAAGGTCTTTGCGCGCGCCTTCCAACTCCAGATCCGCCCAGCCCTGCCGGCCCGAAGCAAAAAGGGTTTGGAAATCAAGCTGCTCATCCGTCGCACCCAAAGCGGCGAAAAGGTCGAAGACCTCGTTATGCACTTCATCCGGGCGGGCATCCTGGCGGTCCACCTTATTGATGACCACAATCGGCTTCAGCCCGCGCGCCAAGGCCTTGGTCAGCACGAATTTCGTCTGCGGCAGCGGGCCTTCGGCGGCGTCGCACAACACAATGGCGCCATCCACCATGGACAGAATGCGCTCAACCTCACCGCCGAAATCGGCGTGGCCGGGCGTGTCCACAATGTTGATCTTCACACCCTTCCATTCCACGGCGGTGGATTTGGCAAGGATGGTGATGCCGCGTTCGCGTTCCAGATCATTGCGGTCCAGCGCGCGTTCCGCAACATTCTGATTGGCGCGGAAGGCACCGGCTTGGCTCAATAGCTTGTCCACCAGCGTGGTCTTGCCGTGGTCAACATGGGCGATAATGGCAACGTTACGAATCTGCATGGAACACCTGGGAAGGAGCCTGGCAAAAATGCCACCGGCCCGGCTCCCAAGGCTTGGGGGCGAGCGGTGGTTTCCATCCAGGCGTTTCGTTATGGCGGGGAGATAGGGGGTCGCGCCGGAAAAAGCCAGAGAAAAGCGTGTGAAACTTCGACGCCTATCCGAGCGCCGCCGCCACCCCACCGGATTTGCCCCCAACCAGCGCCGCCAGATCGGCCTGCGGGCGGGCGCCGAAATGGGAAATCACCTCGGCCGCGGCAATGCTGCCCCAGCGGCCGCATTCCGGCAGAGGCAAGCCACGGGTCAGCGCCGCCATGAAGCCGGCGGCATAGGCATCCCCGGCGCCGGTGCTATCCACCAGCTTGGTGGGCTCGGCGCGGACTGCATGGGTGTCGCTGCCCGCGATGATCAGGCTGCCCTTTTCGCTGCGGGTCAGCGCGGCAATGGCCACTTCGGCCCGCACGGCCTTGGCCGCTGCGTCGAAATCATCGGTTTCATACAGCGCGCAAATCTCGGCTTCATTGGCGAAGACGATATCAGCTTCTTCCTTGATGAAGGCGCGGAAGGCCGCGCGGTGGCGGCCAACGCAGAAGGGGTCGGAAAGCGTAATCGCCACTTGCCGCCCGGCCTGATGGGCGATTCGGGCGGCGGCGCGGAAGGCGGCCTGGGCCGCCGGCGGGTCGAACAAATAGCCTTCCAGATAGACAATCTGCGCGCTGGCAATGGCGGCTTGGTCCAGATCAGCCTCCCCAAAGGTCACGCATGCGCCAAGGAAGGTGTTCATGGTGCGCTGGCCATCCGGGCTCACCAAAATCAGGCAGCGTGCGGTGGGCGCACCGCCGGCCAAAGGCGGGGTTGGGAAATACACCCCGGCGGCGGTGATGTCATGGCGAAACGCCTGGCCAAGCCCATCATCGGCAACCTTCCCAAGGTAGCCGACCTTCGCGCCAAGCCCGGCTGCCACCGCGCAGGTATTGGCCGCAGACCCGCCGCTGCTTTCAATCCCCGGGCCCATGGCGGCGTAAATCGCCTCGGCCTGGTCGGTGCCGATCAGCGCCATGCCGCCCTTGGCCATGCCATGTTGGGCGAGGAAACCGTCCTCGGCACGCGCCAGCACATCCACAATGGCATTGCCGATGCCAAGAATATCAAGGCTGGGGGGGGTCATGCGCTGCGCTCCGGTAAAGGTTGCGGCGGGATTAGCCTTGGGCGAGGGTGGCGTCCACCATGCCCCAAGCGCTTTTCCTGGCCATCCGCCAAATCGGCGATCCCGCCTTTCGCCGCCCGCTCATCATGGGCGTGTTGGGCGCGGCTTTGGCAGTGGCGGGGCTGATCTGGCTCGCCGCTTGGCTCGCGGGTTGGGCGGCGTCCGGCGGGCCGGAATGGCTTGCCTGGATAACCCAGGCGGGCGGTGCGGCGGCTGGCGTTTTCCTGGGCTGGTGGCTGTTTCTGCCCGTCGCACTCGGCATTGCGGCGCAATTCACCGATAGCGTCGCCGGCGCGGTGGAGCGGCGCCATTACCCTGGGCTGGCCGAGCCCGCCGGGGCTTCCGTGATGGCGCAGGCGGGTTTTGGCCTGTGGTTTGGTGTGAAGCTGCTGGCGCTACAAATCCTGCTTTTGCCGCTGTTCTTCATCCCGATTTTTGGCGCGCTGATCGCGCTGCTGATTTCCGCCCATGCGCTGGGGGCGGGTTTGCTGCGGGAAGTGTCGCTCAGGCGGATGAATCTCGCGCATTCGCGCATCGCTTGGCAGCGCCTGCGTTGGCAGGGCTGGTTGCTGGGCCTTGCGCTTGCGCTGATGGCGATGGTGCCGGGGCTCAATCTATTGATGCCGATCATTGGCATTGCCGCGGCGACGCATTTACTGATTCGTGGATTGAGTGGTTTCGATAGATTTCCCAGCGCATCACCAGAAAACAGGGGATAACTTTTGTTCGCCCGTTGTGGCGCGTCAGATTCGCATGCTAGCCGAAGGCATCAGCAACGCGAATCACCAAGGGGGCCAAGATGTCGCTTTTTCGTCGCAAGGATGAAGCCACCACTCCGCCAGCACCGGAGCTAATCAGTGTGCCAACAACGCGCGATCCGGATCTGGCCGTGCCACCCTTCCGCCCAGCCGCCATGGTGCCGCCCGCGGCCGGCGACACGGCCGCGCCCCCCAAGCCAAGCATGACACCATCGCCCGGCGCGCGCCCAACCATCCAGGGTGCCGCTGGCCGCCCGACTGGCCGGGCCGAGGCCGGTGAAAAGCGCGTGCTGCAATTGGGCAAGGGCATCAGCATCCAGGGCAGCGTGACGGAAGCCGAACGCATCGTCATTGAAGGCACCATGGAAAGCCAGCTTTTGCAGTGCCAGGAATTGGCCATCAGCCATTCCGGCGTTTTCAAGGGTGAAGTGCAGGTTGAAGATGCCGATATTGCCGGTGTTTTCGACGGTACCTTGACCGCCACAGGCAATCTGATCATCCGCGCTACGGGCCGCGTGCTGGGCGTAGCGCGGTCGCGCCGCCTTTCCGTGGAAGATGGCGGCCAGCTTACCGGGCGCATGGAAATGATCACCGATGCGCCGACCAGTGGCCCGATGGCTGTTTCCTCTCCTGTGCGCGTGTTTGATTCAAGCGACTCGTAATTCGGCGCCTGGTGCGTCGAGCAATGTCGCCGAAAAGGTCGCCAGCCCGGCGCCCCTTTTCGGCGAGCATTTTTCTCCTTGGACCGATGGGCGCCGCTGGTTTGGCGCTGGTGGCGCTGCTGTTCAGTCCTGGCTGCCGCAAGGCCGAGGCTGAAGGCGCTACACTCGGCCTGGAACAGGCGCTGCGCGACACAAGGGCGAGTTTGGCCGCGATTGGCGCGCCGCCAGCGACCGAAGCAGCGCCCGTCGCGAGTCCCGCTTCATTGCCCGCACCACCAAGCAGCAATAGTGGACCGCGCCGCCAAGGGGCTACCAGCCCACCTGACGCCGCTATGAGCTTGAAAGGCCGCGACCCTGAGGCTGTTATCTCAGCCCTCGGTGAGCCGGCGCTGCGCCGGCGCGAAGGTACTGCCGAGGTCTGGCTTTATCAGGCGCCGGATTGCCGGCTTGATCTGGTGTTTTACCCGGAAGATGCGCGGCTGGTGCTGGCCCATGCCGCGGCCCGGGCTTTTGGCGCGCGGCGCCTGACGGAATCGGCCTGCATGGCGGCCATTGCACGCGCACCCAACACACCGCCCTGGACCGCGCCGGGCAGCGGCGGGGGCTGAACAGCGCGCATGAATCTTTGGCTTGATGCCTTTGTGCCGGCTTTCGCGCTGCTTGGCTTGGGCGCTTTGCTGAGGCGCGTGCTGCTGCCTTTGGATGCCGTTTGGGCCGGCATGGAAAAGCTAATCTATTGGGTGCTGCTGCCCAGCCTGATCCTTTCCGCTTTAGCGGCGCTGGATCCCTCAAGCCTGCCGCTGGGCGCCATGGCCTTCACCATTTGGGGCGCGCTTGCCACCGGCACGCTGATTTCCGTACTGCTCGCGCGCTTCATGGGGCATGGGCATGCGGCCATGACGTCTGTCCTGCAGGGCGGCATTCGCTTCAATAACCTCATGGGCTTCGCCATTGTGGGCGCGATTTTCGGCGCCGAGGGCACCAGCTTTGGCGCCGTTGCCACCGGCATCATTGTGCCCTTTGTGCAAAGCGTGACCACGCTCGCCTTCGCAATGGATGGCAGCCGCGGCCGGCCAAAGCCGCTGGTGATCCTTCGGCAATTGATCCTGAACCCGCTGATCATTGCCTGCATCCTGGGCTTCACCGTGGCGGCCTTGGGCGGCTTTCCACCTGGCGTGAAGCCGACCATACAGGCCTTGGGCCGGGCGTCTGTCGCGCTTGGTTTGCTGTGTGTTGGCGCGGCGCTGTCCTGGGAGAGTTTCACCGATCGCCTGCCAACCCAGGCGTTGACGGGCGTTTTGAAGCTGATTGGCATGCCTGCCATCACCTATGCGCTGGGTAGCTTTGTTGGCCTGCCGCCCTTGCCCTTGGCGGCGGCGGTTATCTTTATGGCGCTGCCCACGGCGGCTACTTCTTATGTGATGGCGCGCGCCATGGGCGGCGATGCCAAGCTGATGGCCGCCATCACCACCACGGAGCATATCGCCTCCATCCTGACCTTGCCATTTTGGGTCATTTTGGTAATAGGTTGATTAGGAAATAGGCAATCCATCGCCTTCCGCGATGATCATCACAAACACATTCTTGGGAACAAGACACATGTATCATTGGATTTTCGTGTTTCTGCTTGGCCTTGGCGGCACCAGCTTGGCGCAAAGCCTGCCGTCCCCTGCGGCGCCTAGCGCCCCGGCTGCAAGTGGCGCACCGGTTGCCGCCGCGCCACAAGTAGTGGCCCCAGTGCAAGCGCCTGCTGTTGCCGCGCCACAAGTGGTGGCCCCGGCGCAAGCGCCTGCTGCTGCCGCCCCACAGGCAGCGGCGCCGGCTGCCGCGACGGCGGAACCAACCCTGACCGACCGCGCTGGCGCTGCGGTGGGCAAGGCGGCCGAGGAAGCCACTTCGGCCTTTGGTCGCGCCATGAATTGGACCGGCCGCCAACTGGAAGACGCTGGACAATGGGCCATCAAGCAGGGTGAACACATCGCAAGCGACACGCCGCACACGGCGGCTGCCCCCGCTGCATCAGCAGCGCCTGCCGCGCCAGCGCAGCCCTTGCCGGCGCCTGTGCCCGTGCGCTGAGCGGATTCGGCGCTACGCCTGATCCGGTAGCGTGATCTCCAGCCAGCCGCGCGCATCCATGCGCGCGGCATCACCCGGCAGCAGCAGCACGGTGGTGGTATCGCTTTCCACAATGGCCGGCCCTGCCACCGCCTGGTCCGCGCCAAGCGCGGCGAAATCATAGACCGGCACATCAAGCAGGCCGCTTTCCAGCACGATGCGGCGCGACCCGCGCGGCGCCGCCATACCGCCCGCTTCCTTGCCGGCCGGTGCTGGCATCGGTGGCAAGCGCCCAATCACCGCGAGCCTGGCATTCACCAGCACCACTTCTTCCTGCCGTAGCGCATAGGTGAACAGCGCTTCATGCCGCGCATGGAAAGCATCGCGCAGCCGATCAGCAAGCCCGGTACCTTCCCAGGCGACATGATCCAAAGGCACGGCGATGTCGAAAACCTGTTCGCCATAGCGCATATCCGCAGCGCGACGCGTTTCCACCGCGCCGCCAAACCAGCTTGCAACCCTCGCGCGGCCTTCTTCTTCCAATGCCGCCCATATGCTGCGCAGCGAAACGTCATCTGGCACGCCGCCCGTGTTCAATTCGCTGCGCGCCATCTCATACCGCAAATCGGTGTGCAGCATGCCCCAGGCGGAAAGCCCCGCCGCGAAGAAGGGCACCGCCACGCGCCGCATGCTCAATTCGCGCGCCACCGCGCTGGCATGCAGACCTGCCGCGCCGCCGAAAGCGAGCAGACAGAAATCGCGCGGGTCAACGCCGCGCCGCACAGTCGCCACGCGAATCCCATCCGCCATGCGAATATTCGCCAAGCGATGCACGCCGGCCGCCGCCGCCATGGCATCCAGCCCAAGCTTGGCGCCGAGGCTTGCAAAAGCACGTTCCGCCGCCGCCATATCCAGCTTGCGCTTGCCGCCCAGGAAATTTGCGGCATCCAGATAGCCCAGCACCAGATTGGCATCCGTCACCGCCGGTTCCGTGCCGCCCTGCCCATAAGCCGCTGGCCCCGGCACCGCGCCGGCGCTACGTGGGCCAACCTGCAAGGTTCCACCGGCGCCGACATGGCCGATGGAACCACCACCCGCGCCAAGCGTCACGATATCCAGGCTTTCAAGCGCGATGCGCTCACCGGCCACATCGCGGCCACGACCAAGCGCGGCATCGCCTTCCTGGATCAGCGCGATATCGGTGGAGGTGCCGCCGACATCAAAAGTGATCAAATCCTGCCCCAAACCGCGTTCCGCCAGCGCCACACCAGCCGCAACGCCACCCGCCGGCCCTGACAGCGCGGTGCCCGCCGCCAAGCGCGCCGCTTCTTCCACCGGTGCCACGCCGCCATGGGACAGGATCACGAAAACCGGCCCGCCATAGCCCGCCTGTTCCAACCGCCCGCGCAGCCGCGCCAGATAACGCGAGACAATGGGGCCGACATAGGCATTCACCGCCGCGGTCGAAAAGCGTTCAAATTCCTTGATCTGCGGCAGAACCTCCGCCGGGGTGGTGATGAACACACCGGGCAACGCTGCACGCAAAGCCTCGGCGGCCGCGTTTTCATGCCGCGCATCACGCCAGGAATGGAGGAAACACACTGCAACAGCTTCGACATTTTCAGCACGCAATTGCTGAATGGCGGCATCGAGTGAGGCGTGATCCAGCGGCACTTCAACCCGCCCATCCGGGCGTAGCCTTTCACGCACCGCAAGCCGCAAACGGCGCGGCACAAGCGCTGGCGCGGCAGGCAGGCGCATATTGTAGCGTTCAGGCTTCAGCCCTTCGCGCATTTCAATCACATCGCGATGCCCTTCCGTGGTGAGCATCGCAATCTTCGCCCCCTTGCGTTCCAACAACGCATTGGTGGCAACCGTGGTGCCATGGACGATGCGTTCGGTCTGCCGCAGCAGATCAGGAAGTGTCACGCCAAGTGTTTCCGCCAAAACGGCCAGCCCCGCGACTACGCCTTCGGATTGATCCGCCGGCGTGCTGGCCGCCTTGGCGAGCGTTGTGGTGCCATCAGCGGCGACACAGACCACATCGGTGAAAGTGCCGCCGACATCAACGCCAATACGGTAGGTCATACCAAGCCCTCCGCCGCATCAGCCGCGCGCGCGGCAGGGTCGCGCTTTTCAGGTGGCCCCCAACCGCCGCCTCCGCCCGAGAGCACATGCAATTGATCACCGGGCGCGAGTGGAATGCCGACTTCCTTGGTGCGCAAATCACGCGATGTGCCATCTGCACGTTCCAGCCGATAATGATGCGGCAAGCCATCCTGGCCCCCCAACATCCCCGCCGCGCCATAACGCACACCATCACCGGCGGTATTCGCCACTGACGGACCATCGGTTTCCAGTTTCAGCAGCAAATCACCGCCAAGCCCGCCGCGATAAGTGCCATCACCCGCGCTACCCGGGCGGAATTCATGACGCGCAAAATATAGCGGGAAACGCGCTTCCGCCATTTCCACACTGCCGAATTTCAAACCACCGGCAGAATGCCATTCGCCTGCGGTGGACCAGCCATCTCCGCCGGAAGAACCGCCGCCACCTGGCCGCGCATGGAACATATGCCAGACAAAAAAGCGCCCTGGCCGCCGAGGATCACGCCCCTTGATCGCCACGCGAAAGCGCCGGCCCCAACCACCCATGGCGCGATCCGGGCAGGCATTGGCGAGCGCTTTCACCACCGCTTCCACAATCTCATTCGAACAATGCGATGTGCACATGGTCACAGGCGCGCCTTCACTCGCCCACACCACCGTGCCTTCGCGCGCCTTGATTGTCAGCGGCCGGAAGCAGCCATCATTCTTTGCCACTTCCGGATCAAGCAGGAAGGCGAGTGCCATGCGCACCGCACTCGCCATATTGGGATAGGATGAATTGACGAAGCCAGGCGTTTGCGGCGCGCTTTCCGTGAGGTCCACGGTCAGGTGATCGCCCTGTTTCGTGACGCGCGCGCGAATGGCGATATCATTGCCGCCAAAGCCATCATCATCCAGAAAGGCTTCACCCAGCCAGGTGCCATCGGCCCAGGTGGAAATGATGCGCCGTGTGTGTACTTCGGCTAGCGCCAGAATCGCATCCACCGCCGCCACGGTGGTATCCGCGCCATAGCGTGCCAGCAGTGACAGCAGGCGCTTTTCACCGAGATGCGCGGCGCCGATCATCGCCATCAGATCACCGCGCACATCGCGCGCAAGCCGCGTATTGGTGATGATCATACGCACCAAATCTTCGCGCGGAATGCGCCCCTGGCCGAGCAGAATGGGCGGCACGCGCAGCCCTTCCTGCCAAATCTCCGTCGCACCTGGATTATAGCCGCCATGTGTGGCGCCGCCGATATCCGTGTGATGCGCGCGCACGACCGACCAGAACACGATGCGCCCTTCGGCAAAGACCGGCACAATGGCGGTCAGGTCCGGCAAATGCGACCCGCCATGATAGGGGTCGTTCAACAGATAGATATCGCCTTCCTGTACGCTATCGCCAAAGGCATCGCGCACCGCCTGCACGGCAAAGGGCATGGCGCCGACATGGACCGGGATGTGGTCCGCCTGCGCGACCAACCGCGCTTCGGCATCACACAGCGCAATCGAGAAATCGCGCGACGAGTTCAGGATTTGCGAATAGGCGGTGCGCAGCATCGCCTCCCCCATTTCCTCCACAATGGCGCGGAAGCGGTTATCGAGGACCGAGAGCGTGACGGGATCAGGGGCGGTTTTCATGGGGTGAAGGCTTCCCCCGAAGCCCCGCCGCGTCAAGGCTTCGCAGCGGGACAAAACAGGGCCATGATCAGGGTAACCAATGCAGGAGGAAACCATGGCCGTTCATGTCGCCACACCCGACCTCAAAATCCTGGCCGAGGGGCTGCGCTTCCCCGAAGGCCCTGTTGCCATGCCCGATGGGTCCGTGGCGCTGGTCGAAATTGAAGCGCGGCGCATCACGAAAGTGGCGCCCAATGGCAGCAAGACCACCATCGCCACCGTGGAGGGCGCGCCGAATGGCCTCGCACTTGGGCCGAATGGCAGTTTTTACGTCTGCAATAATGGCGGCTTCACCTGGCATGAGGAACCCGGAATACTGCGCCCAAGTGGCCAATCACCGGATTATGCTGGCGGACGCATTGAAAGAATTGATGCCGCGACCGGCAAGGTTGAAGCGCTGATCCGTGTGTGTGATGGGCGGCCTTTGCGTGGCCCGAATGATTTGATGTTCGATGGCAAGGGCGGATTTTGGTTCTCTGACCTCGGCAAGGTGCGCGCGCGGGATCGTGACCATGGCGGCGCGTATTGGGCATCGGAAGATGGATCGCGCGTGGTGGAAGCGGCCTTCCCCGTGTTTGGCGGCGCCAATGGCATTGGCGTGAGCCCTGATGGCAAGACGCTTTATGTGGCCGAGACCGAAACCGGCCGGCTTTGGGCCTGGGATATTGAAGCGCCCGGCAAGCTGAAGAAGGAACCCTGGCCATCAAGCGCCGGTGGGCGCGTGCTGTGCCAATTCCCCGGCTATCGGCGGCTGGACAGCATCGCCATTGCCGCATCGGGCAATATCATCGTGGCGACGCTGGTGGCGGGTGAGATCACCACTGTGTCACCTTCGGGCGAGATTCTGCGCACCGTGAAAATGCCCGAACGCATGCCGACCAATATATGCTTCGGCGGGCCGGATATGCGCACGGCCTATATAACACTGTCCAACACTGGGAAGTTGGTCGCGATGCAATGGGATGAACCGGGGCTGCGCCTGCCTCATAATTGAGGAGGGGCGCGCCTTATCCCAATTCCGCCAGCACATCCGCCGTATGCTGGCCAAGCGCCGGGGCTTCCGCCACAAAATGGCCAAGCCCCGGCAGCATCGGCAGCGGTACCGCGCCCAATTGCGGCTGCGGAATGCGCGCGGCAGCGCCATAGGCGACAACATGCTCATTCGCCAGCCAATCAAGCGGCGTATTTACGCGATCCGCCAGCAATCTTTCGCCCTGCAAGATTGTCACCCATTCCGCGACGGGTTTCTTCAGAAAGGCAGCGCGGATAATGGCGTAAAGCGCTTCCCTATTCTGCCAACGCAGATCGAAATTCAGAAAGCGCGGATCGGCAGCGATACCAGCAATACCCAACGCACCGCACAGCTTCGGCCATTCCGCTTCGCGCACCAGCGTGATCATCACCCAGCCGCCATCCGCCGCACGATAAGCCCCCGCCGGCGCATTGGGGGGTGCGGCTGATTTGCCCTGCACGCCCCATTCGCCGATTTGGTGCGTCAGCAGATTGGACGTGGCCGCCATAAGCGACATGTCAATCACGCGCCGACGTGGCGTGCTATCCTGCGCGCGCGCGGCGAGTGCGACTTGCACGGCGGAAAAGGCATAAATCCCCGTTGCCATATCAGCGATGAAAGCTCCGCCTTTATGTGGCGCGCCATCCGCGCCTTCATTCAGGCTGACGAAGCCGGAAAACGCCTGAGCGACGGAATCCGTACATGGCCGCTCAGCATAAGGCCCGCTTTGACCAAAGCCTGAAATGGAAAGACAAACCGCATCCGGCTTTGCATTCTCCGGCCCAAGACCAATGCGCGCGGCCACACCTGGGCGGAAGGCTTCAATCAACACATCAGCTTGTGCCGACAAGGCAGCGGCGGCGCGCTTGCCTTCTTCTGATTTCAAATCCAGTACCACGGAACGCTTGCCGCGATTGAAACATACCGTCATCACCGAAACCGTATCCTTGGCCGTGCCAAGCCCGCGCGACCAATCGCCTTCGGGTGGTTCAAGCTTGATCACATCAGCGCCGCAGGCGGCCAGCATCATGCCGCAATAGGGCCCGGCAATGCCCTGGCCCGCATCCAGCACCCGAAGCCCCTTATAGGGCCGCATCGCTTCATTCATCGCGTTTCCTCCAGCGCCAAATCATGCCTATCCTGACGGCAAACCTGAATAAGGGAAGGGGTGCGCGTTGAGAGAACCCCCTTCGGGCTATAAACGAGGGCGAAGTGATGGAAACCGATTATCTGGTGATTGGCGCGGGTTCAGCCGGCTGTGTGGTGGCAAGCCGGCTTGGCATGGCCGGGCGGCGCGTGACTTTGCTGGAAGCCGGGCCAAAAGATCGCCACCCTTGGATCCATATCCCCGCCGGCATGCTGAAGCTGATGCAAAATCAGAAGCTGGTGAATTGGGGCTACACGACGGAAGCTGAATCGGGCGCCAATAATCGCGAAATCCGCTGGCCGCGCGGGCGGACTTTGGGCGGCACATCTTCGATCAATGGCATGCTTTACGTGCGCGGCAATCCGGCTGATTTCGATCTTTGGGCGCAAATGGGCTGCCGCGGCTGGAGCTATGACGAAGTGCTGCCGCTGTTTCGGCGCAGTGAAACCTATCGCAATGGTGGCGACCCTTCCGTGCGTGGTCAGGATGGGCCTTTGCAGGTGGAAGATTACCGCACCATCCTGCCGCTGACGCATCGCTTCATCGAAGCGGCGCAGCAAGCGGGCCACCCTTTCCAACGCGATCTGAATGGCGTGGAACAGGAAGGCGTTGGCTATTCGCAAATGACGCGCATTGGCCGCTGGCGCGGTTCGACCGCGCGCACCTATTTGGCGCAGGCGGGGGACAAGGTGCAGGTGGAAACCGAAGCCCAGGTCACGCGGCTATTATTTGAAGGCAAGCGCTGCGTCGGCGCGGAATTCCACCAGGGTGGCACGCTCAAGCAAATCCGCGCCAAGCGGGAAGTGATCCTCTCCGGCGGTGCAGTGAATTCGCCGCATGTGCTGCAAATTTCAGGCATTGGCCCGGCGGAGCATTTGCGCGCGCTTGGCATTGAGGCGCTGCAGGATATGCCGAGCGTCGGCGCCAATTTGCAGGATCATTACGTCACACGCGTGCAGCATCGTGTGAAGGACAGCATCAGCACCAATCAATTGGCGCGTGGGCTGCGCCTGGTGGAACAGGTGGCGCGCTTCTTCACGGTCGGTAATGGCGCGCTGACCTTTGGCGTCACCACGGCGCAGGTTTTCGCGCGTTCGCGTGAAGGGCTTGCCAGTCCCGATCTGCAATTGCTGTTCACGCCGGCGAGCTATGCGCTTGGCCAATTCGGCGTACTGGAAAAAGAACCCGGCATGACGTGCGCCATTTGCCCGGTGAAGCCCGATAGCCGCGGCACCGTCATGGCGAAATCCGCTGACCCGTTTGAAAGGCCGGCGATCCGGCCGAATTACCTTTCGGCGCGGAGCGATCAGGAATTGCTCGCGCGCGGGCTGCGCTTGGTGCGCGAGATTTTCGCTCAAGCCGCCATCACACCCTATAGCGTGAAGGAAATTCTGCCGGGGCCAGCGGTGCAGACCGATGATGAATTGCTCGCCTTCGCCCGCCAATATGGCACCACCATCTATCACCCCGTCGGCACCTGCCGCATGGGCGAAGACCCGGCGAGTGTCGTGGATAGCCGGCTTCGGCTGCGCGGCATTGCCGGGCTTCGCGTGATTGATGCTTCCGTGATGCCAACACTCACCACGGGCAACACCAATGTGCCGACCATCATGATTGGTGAAAAGGGTGCTGATATGATCATGCAGGATGAGGCCGCGTGATGCGCGCGATCATTTGCGAAAGCTGGCGGGATTTTGATGCGCTCGAGGTCAAGGATGTGCCGCGCCCAGCGCTGCGCCCGCATGGCGTTCGGATAAAAGTGGCGGCGGCGGGTGTTTCCTTCGCCACGCAATTGGTGGTGGCGGGCAAATATCAGCGCAAGCCGCCGCTGCCCTTCACACCCGGTACTGAAATCGTGGGCACGGTGCTGGAAGCGGCACCCGATGCCGATGCGCCGCCACCCGGCGCGCGGGTTTTCGCCGTGGTGGATTGGGGCGGCATGGCGGAAGAAGCCATTGCCGATGATATCCATACCATCGCCATCCCGGATGGCCTGCCACTCGAACCCGCAATCGCTTTCCCGATTTCCTACCCAACCGCCGGGGCCGCGCTTTTGTGGCGCGGCAGGATCAAGGCGGGCGATTGGGTGCTGGTGCATGGTGCGGCGGGTGGCGTTGGCCTCGCCGCTGTTGAAATCGCCAAGGCCTGCGGCGCAAAAGTGATTGCGCGCGCTGGCGTGGCAAAGCACGAAATGCTCCGCGAACGCGGCGCCGATGTGGTGCTGGATAGCGCGGCACCCTTCCGCGATGCGGTGCGTGCCGCCACAGGCGGGCGAGGCGTGGATTGCCTGGTGGATACCATTGGCGGCCCTGCCTTTGATGAAAGCCTGCGCTGTCTGGCTGATGGCGGCAATCTTGTTGTGGTTGGCTTCGCCGGCGGCGGCATTCCAACGCTGCAAACCAATATCCTGCTACTCAAGAATATCGGCGTGATTGGCGTGAATTGGGGCACCTATGTCGGCTGGTCCCCGGGCGATGGCCGCCGAGACCACGCGCCCGCCGCGCGCGCCCTTTGGGATCAATTGATGGCCTGGTGGAAGGCGGGCGCGCTGAAGCCCGAAATCCACGCGGCTTATCCCTTGGAGCAGTTCCGCGAAGCGATGAATGAGGTCACCGCCAGGCGAAGTGCTGGCCGCGTGATCCTGCGCCCCTGAAAGCCGCGCGTGATGGAACACCCCGCAGCCCATGCCAATCACCGCGTCATTGCGTTGATTGTCGCATCCGCGCTGCTGATGCAAAACCTGGATAGCGCCGTGGTCGCCACCGCGCTGCCCAGCATGGCGCGCGATATGGGCGAAGACCCGGCGCGCTTGGGGGCGGCCATCACGTCGTATCTGGTGGCACTCACGGTCTTTATTCCGTTTTCAAGCTGGATCGCGGATCGCTTCGGCGCCAAGCGTGTTTTCATGTTGGCCATTCTCGTCTTTGTTGCGGCCTCCGCGCTTTCCGGCCAAGCGCGGGGCTTGGAAGACCTGATCGCCTTTCGCATCCTGCAAGGCGCGGGTGGTGCCATGATGTTCCCAGTCGGGCGGCTTTTGCTGCTGCGCGGCGTGCGTAAGGAAGAACTGCTTTCCGCCATGGCCTGGCTGACGATGCCGGCACTGCTTGGTCCCGTCTGCGGCCCGCCATTGGGTGGCATCCTCACCGATCTTTTCGGCTGGCGCGCGGTGTTCTGGATCAATGTGCCGATCGGGTTGATCGGGTTCTTGCTGGTGGCGTGGAAAATTCCTGCCATTCCACCAACCAATCCGGGCAAGCCTGATATTCTTGGCTTGGCACTGGTGGGGTTTGCCTTGGCGCTTGGCATGTTCGGCCTTGAAACCGTGGGGCGGCATGTGGTGGCGGAACCCTGGCCTGGGGTTGCGTTGGCGGCGGGCTTGCTGATTGGCGTTGTCGCTTATTTCCATTGCCGCCGCGCGCCGCGGCCTGCGATTGATATCGCGCTGCTCAAAATCCCCACCTTTCGCCAGCCCGCGCTTTTCGGCAGCTTGTTTCGTGTTGGTGCCGGCGCGGTGCCCTTCCTGGTGCCCATCATGCTGCAAATCGGCTTTGGCATGTCGGCTTCCGAAAGCGGACTGATATCCTTCGCGACCGCGCTTGGCGCCTTTACCATGAAGCCGCTGGTGCGCCCGCTGCTCAGACGCTTCGGGTTTCGCAATGCACTGCTAATCAACGGCGTCTTTGCCTCGGCGGGTATTGCACTGCTGGCCTTCCCCAATCCCGCCTGGCCGGTCGCGGCGATTTTCCTGCTACTGGCTTGCGGCGGCCTGTTCCGCAGCCTGCAATTCACCTCGCTCAATACGCTGGTCTTTGCTGATGTGCAGCCGGAAAAACTCTCTGCCGCCACCAGCTTCTACAGCACCCTTCAGCAATTATCACCCGCGCTTGGCGTGGTGCTGGCAACCACGACACTGGAGGCATCGCGCCTGATCGCTGGGCGGCCAGCGCTTGCGCTTGCGGATTTCTCCGTCGGCTTCCTGGTGGCGGCCCTGGTCACGCTTCTGTCCATTCCCATGCTCGCAGCCCTCAGCCGGGATGCGGGGGCGGAGGTCTCAGGCCATACCCCCCGGCCTAAAACCCAATGATGCATCCCGCCCCGTAACATGTGATAAGATAGCCTGCCTTTGGCGAGGAACCCCCCGATGAAGCTGCCGCGCCTTTTGCTGATCCTGATGCTGGCCTTGGCCCCGGCGCTTGCCGGGGCGCAGGGTTTTGACCTGCCCGGCCTGTCCCAGGAATCCGGCGCCTACCAGCAAAGCCTGCAACGCCGCTTCCCCGCCGGCGGCACGCCGCAGCAACGCGCCGGCGCAGAACGGCGCGCGCAGGATGCCACCGCGCGGCGCGATTTCGCTGCTGCAGCCGCTGCGTTGGAAGAACGCATCGGGCTTGGCAATAGCAATGCCGATCATTGGCTGGCCCTCGCTGAAGCGCAGCTTGCCCGCACGCCACCCGAGAATAACCGCGCCTTGCAAGCTGCCTGGCGCGCCTTTCAATTCGCCCCGGGCGGAGAGCCCGAAGTTCCGCCTTTGCTGCTGATTGCTGAAGCGTTGCGCCGCCAGGATCGTCTGGCGCAGCAGGTGGAGGCGCTTGAAGCGGTGGTAGAACGCCTGCCCAATGATGCGCGCCACAAAGAAGCGCTTGATGCCGCGCGCAGCGCCGCCGGCATGCTGGTGCGGCGCGTCACGCCGGAACCAGATGCCGAACCAGCGCGCGCCTGCATCACCTTCACCATCCCGCCCGCGCGCCGCAGCGATTGGCGTGCGGAGGATTGGGTGCGCGCTGACCCTGCCTTGCCCAACCTCACCATCGAACGTGAAGCGGATCAGCTTTGCGTGGGTGGCCTGCCCTGGGGGCAGACCACGCGGTTGATCCTGCGCGCTGGCCTGCCTGGTGAAGGCGGTAATCTGCGCGCCGATACGCAGCTTGCCATTGCCATGCCGGATCGCAGCGCGCGCATAGTTTTTGAAAACCGTGCCTTCATCCTACCGCGCGGCCAGGCGCCGCGCCTTGGTGTGGCGACGGTGAATGTCGAGAAATTGCAGCTTCGCCTGGTGCGGCTTTCCGAACGCAATCTGCTTTCGCTCCGCGAACGCTGGCGTCCAGGTGAGGCTTTGGATCAATGGATGGCTAAGTATATCGCCGAGCAAAGCGGGCGCGTGTTGTGGGAAGGCAGCGCAGAATTGCAGGGCGGCACACCTAATCGCCTCACGCGCCATGCGCTGCCGCTTTCTGATCTGCTGCGCGATGCCGCGCCGGGGCTTTATGTGATCACGGCGCGGCAGGCGGAAACCCGCCGTGGAGAAGCCACCGCCGCCGCCTTTCCGTTTTTCGTGACGGATATCGGGCTGACCGCCTGGCGCGGCGCGGATGGGCTGGCGGTACAGGCGCGCGGCTTTCAATCTGGCCAAGTAAAATCCGGCCTGCGTGTTGCGCTGATGGCGCGCAATAATGATGTGCTCGCCGAAGCGCGCACGGATGCAACGGGGCTCGCGCGTTTTCCAGTCGCGCTGCTGCGCGGGCAGGGGCCCTTGGCACCCTTCGCCATTCATGCTGAAGCGCCGGATGATCTCGCAGCGCTCAATCTTGAAGCGGCGAGTTTTGATCTTTCGGATCGGGGCGCGACGGGCCGCGCGCATCCCGGCCCGCTTGATGCGTTTCTCTGGCTCGATCGCGGCATTTATCGTCCTGGCGAGACCGTCAATCTGACGGGGCTTTTGCGTGATGCCGCCGGCAATCCGCAGGATATGCCGGTCAGGCTCAGGCTGCGGCGGCCCAATGGGCAGATCGCTGCGGAAATCACCCCACCGCGCCTGATGGGCGGCGCGATTTCCTGGCCACTCAGGCTTTCCGATGGTGCGGTTTATGGCCAATGGTCCATTGAAGCCCTCGCTGATCCCGCCCTGCCGCCGATTGGTCGCGCGCAATTCCGCGTGGATGCCTTTGTGCCTGAAGGCTTGGAAGTCACCGCCGGGCCGGCGCCGGGGCTCTTGGTGCCGGGCAATACGGCGCTTGATCTGCCGATCACCGCGCGCTTCCTCTATGGCGCGCCGGGCGCGGGGCTTACGGGCAACGCCGAGATTCGCCTGCTGCCGGACCCCGAGCCTTTTGAAGCCTGGCGTGGCTGGCGCTTCGGCCTGCAGGATGAAAACTTCGCGCCGGATTTGATCCGGCAAGAAATCGCACCGCTTGATCGTGAAGGGCGCGGCACGGTTGCGCTTTCCCTGCCGCGCGCACCAGACACAACGCTGCCCATCAAGGCGAATGTCACGCTGGCGATTGCGGAGCCCGGCGGGCGCGAAAGCCGCGCGCAGATTGCCGTGCCGGTGCGCGCTGGCAGCCTGTTCCCCGTACTGCGCCCGGCCTTTCAGGGCGATGCGGTGGATGCCGGCGCGGAAGCGGCGTTTGAAATCGCGGCAGTGGCACCCGATGGCAGCGCGGCACCAGCGCGGCTGCGGCTACGCCTACTGCGCGAAAGGCCGGATTGGCGGCTGGTGATGCGCGATTCCATTGCGCGGTTTGAAACCGTTTGGCGCGATGAACCTGTGGATGCGGCGGAGATCACCATCAACCCCGCCGCGCCCACGCGCTTCGCGCGCAGCCTGCCCTTTGGTCGTTATCGTTTGGAAATCGCCGATGCGGATGGGCTTGGCATGGCATCCTATCGCTTCCGTGCCGGCTGGGCTGGTGTGGAAAGCGCGGAGATCCCGGACCGGATTGATGTGGCCGCTGAACGCCGCAATTTTGCGCCGGGAGAAGTCGCGCGGCTACGCGTCACGCCACCCTTCGCGGGGCCGGCGACGGTTGCGGTGCTGACGGATCGGCTTGTCTCGCTGCGCGAAATCACGCTGAGCGAAGCGGGTACCGAGATTGAAGTGCCGGTGGATGCCGCCTGGGGGCCGGGCGCTTACATCGCCATCACCGCCTATCGCCCTGGTGAGGCGCGTGAAGGCCGCCCCGGCCGTGCGCTTGGCCTGGCTTGGATCGGGCTTGATCCCGCGCCGCGCCGGCTTGAGGTGACAATCGCGGCCCCCGAACGCATCCGCCCGCGCCAGCGCGTGGAAATCCCGATCCGCATTGCTGAGGCGCGGGGTGAGGCGATGGTGACGCTGGCTGCGGTGGATGAGGGGATTTTGCGCCTGACCGGCTTTGCCTCACCCGATCCGGTGGCGCATTTCCTGGGCAAGCGCAGACTTGGCGTGGATATTCGTGATGATTACGGACGGTTATTGGCACCGGCGGAAGGCGCGCTCGCGCTTCTGCGCCAGGGCGGTGATGGTGGCTTGGCCGGCATGGGCATTCAGCCGCCGCAAAGATTGGTCTCGCTTTTCTCCGGCCCGGTGCGCGTGGGCGCTGATGGCACGGCGGTGATCGCGCTGGATATTCCGGATTTCGCGGGTGAATTGCGCCTGATGGCTGTCGCCTGGGAAGGCACGCGCATCGGTGCCGCAAGCCGCGCCCTGATTGTTCGCGACCAGGCGGTGGTGGAAGCCGCCTTGCCGCGCTTCCTTGCCCCCGGCGATACGGCGCGGCTGCCGGTGCTGATGCACAATATCGAATTACCAGCAGGTGAGATTGTCGCCGAACTCAGCACCGAAGGCTCAATTGCGATTGAAGGGCCGACGCGCTTAGCCGCGCAGCTTGCCACCGGCGAACGCGCAGCGCCTGCAACCACCTTGCGCGCGCTGGCGGGTGGTGAGGGGCTGTTGCGGCTCCGCCTGAGTGGGCCTCAGGGTTTCAGCGTCATGCGCGAAAGCCGCATCAACATTCGCCCCGCGCGGCCATTGCTGACCGATGTGCAATCGGCTGAATTGCCCGGCGGGGCGGCGCGAGAGGTGGCGCCCGCCTTTGATCGTTTCATTCCTGGCACGGCGCGGGCGGAACTCAGCCTTGGTGCAGTGGTGCGGTATGATGCAGCGGCGGCGTTGCGTGCCGTGGAAGCCTTTCCTTTGGCGTGTCTGGAACAAAGCGCAGCGCGCGCCATTGCGCTGAGTGCGGGGCTATTCGCGCCAGCCGGTGGCGATCAAGCGGCCAGGCTGCAAGCCGCGGTGCAGGCCATTTTGGATCGGCAGCGTTTTGATGGCGCCTTCGGCCTTTGGTCCGCCAATGCGCAAGCCGAGCTGTGGCTGACACCCTTCGCGGTGGAAGCGCTGCTGCGCGCCCGTTCTGCCGGCGCCACGCTACCGGAAGCCGCGTTGAATGATGCGCTGCGCTTCCTGGATGATGCGGTGGGCGACACTGGTGAAGCCACGCCGGAAGAACGCGCCGCGCAAGCCTATCGGTTGCATGCGCTGGCCATGGCGGGGCGGGTTCGGCTCGGTGCGGCGCGGCGGTTGATGGAAAGCGCCGGCAATATGCCAACGCCGCTTTCTCTCGCGCAATTGGGCGCGGTGTTTGCGCGTGGCGGGGATCGCGCGCGGGCGGAACAGGCTTTCAACGCTGCGCTTTCGAACCTTAGCAGGCGCTGGTGGAGCTTTGATCTCGGCACGGCGCAACGAGATGCGCTGGCGGTGGCAAGCCTGCTCAAGGAAAGTGGCTTGCTCGCGGATCGGCTGGCGGCGCTGATGGGCGCCTTGCCGGGGCAGAATTTCACGCCGGAGAATACCAGCACACAGGAACAGGCCTGGGCCGTGTTGGCGGCGGCGCGTTTGGGCCAAGGCATGCGCCCGATTGAAGCAAGCCTGGATGGCGTGGCGCTGCCCGCTGCATCAGTGATTGTGGCGCCGCTCTCGGGCCCGGCACGGCTGCGCAACCGGGGCAGCACAACCGTATGGCAAATGACCGCCACTGCCGGCATCCCGCGTGAGGCTCTGCCCGCCGCGCGGCAGGGGCTGCGCGTGACGCGGCATTTCTATGCGCTGGATGGCGCGGCGCTGAACCTGGATACGCTCCGCGCCGGGGATGGCTTTGTTCTGTTGTTGGAAGCTAGCGCGGATGCCGAGGAGAAATTTCAGTTGCTGGTGCAGCAGGGCCTGCCGGCAGGCTGGGAAATCACCGGGCGCTTTGGCGCGGGGGAAGTGGCCGGCCTGCCCTGGCTTGGCCAGCTTACCGCCATTGATAGCCAACCCGCCTTGGATGATCGCTTCGCCGCGGCGGTGACCTTGGAAGGGGAAAATCGCGTGGCACGCATTGCGGTACGGGTGCGGGCGGTGACGGCAGGCAGCTTCGAATTACCGGGGGCCGAGCTGCGGGACATGTATCGCCC
>JBBAUC010000026.1:0-22592 GCA_040398485.1 Roseomonas sp.
GCCGACCGAGGGCACCTGCCCGGATGGCCCCATCACCGCCAGCGTCGGGCGCTGGCGGAAGGCGCGCGCAGCCGCCTGCTGCACTTGTTCCACGGTGACCGAGGCAATGCGCTGCTTGGTTTCCTCAGTTGGGATCACGCGGCCATGCACCTGCAATTGCCGCGCAAGCTGTTCACAGCGGCTGCCGGTGGATTCCAAAGACATGAGCAAGGAAGCGCGGAGTTGCGCCTTGGCGCGAGCCAATTCATCCTCGGTCACGTCGCGCTGCACCTTGATCAATTCCTCAAGCGTCACGGGCATCAATTCAGCGGCTTCCTTCTCACCAGTGCCAGCATAAATCTGGAACAAGCCACCATCCCGGAAGGGCGAGGCAAAGGCATAGATGGAATAAACCAAGCCGCGCTTTTCACGGATTTCCTGAAACAGGCGCGACGACATGCCACCACCCAGCAGCGTGCCCAGCACCTGCGTCGGCCAATGCATCGGGTCCAGATAGGGGACGGAAGGAAAACCAAGCACGATATGCACCTGGTCCAATTCGCGTTCCTCACGGAACTCACCGCCGGCATAGCGAGCCGCTTCCGGGGTTGCGATATCCACCTTGGGCAGGTCGGCGAAATGCTTGCCGACCAGATCAAGCAGCGTGTCATGATCCAGCGCGCCAGCGCCGGCGACCACCATGGATGAAGGCCCGTAATTGCGGCCCATATAGCCCCTGAGCGCATCGCGCGTCATGGCTTTGATTGACCCCTCCGTGCCCAGCACGGGCCTGCCCATGGGCTGATCCGGAAAGGCCGTGGTTTGGAAATGGTCGAACACGATATCATCCGGCGTATCATTCGCCTGGCCGATTTCCTGCAAAATCACGCCGCGTTCGCGTTCAACTTCCTCAGGCTCAAAGGTTGAATGCGTCAGGATATCGCCGATGATATCAACGGCGAGTGCCGTGTCTTCCTTCAGCACCTTGGCGTAATACGCGGTTTGTTCGCGCGCGGTATAGGCGTTCAAATGCCCGCCGACATTCTCGATCTCCCGCGCGATTGCCGCCGCATCGCGCCGCGCCGTGCCCTTGAAGGCCATGTGTTCCAGGAAATGCGATACGCCATTGTCTTCCGGCGTTTCGTGTCGCGTGCCGACAGCAACATAGGCACCGAAGGAAACGGTTTCCACGCGCGGCATATTTTCGGAAACAACGGTCAGGCCATTGGCAAGGCGGGTAACGCGGACGGCTTCGGTCATGGGTGCGTTTATCTTTTCAAGCTGCATTGCGACGGGCATGGGCACGAACCGCTTCTTCCACCGCGCCGAGGTCATCGGCCAGGGTGGAAAAGCGTTCTTCCCGATCATATAGGTTGGCGAGCCGCGCGGGCAGAGGGGGGCGCAGCCCCGTAGCGCGTTCAACCGCATCGGGGAATTTTGCCGGATGCGCGGTGGCGGCCACTACCACGGGGATGGCGCGATCCTCCGGCGCCAAGGCACGTGCGGCGGCGGTGCCGATCGCGGTATGCGGGTCCGCCAAATACCCTGCCGCCTGGTGCAAATGGCGGATTTCGGCGAGTGTCCCTGCATCATCCAAAGTGAAGCCCGCAAAAAGCCGGTTGGTTGCCCGCCACGCCGCATCCGCAATGGGCATGCGCCCTTCGGCGCGGAAGCGGCGCATGGCTTCCGCCGTGACGGCGCCATCGCGGCCCTGCAATTCGAACAGCAGGCGCTCGAAATTGGAGGAAACCTGGATGTCCATCGAAGGCGAAAGGGACGGCTCCACCGGCCGCGCTGTCATGTCATTGGTCGCCAGAAACCGCGCCAGGATGTCATTGCGGTTCGACCCCACGATCAGCTTCGCCACCGGCAGGCCCATGCGCATTGCGGCCCAGGCGGCCAGAACATTGCCAAAATTGCCAGTGGGCACGCTGAAAGCCACCGGGCGATCCGGCGCGCCAAGTGCCAAGGCAGCGGCGACATAATAGGGAATTTGCGCCGCAATCCGCGCCCAATTGATGGAATTCACCGCCGAAAGCCGCATTTCCTGGCGGAAGGGCGCATCATTGAACATGGCCTTGACCAGGTCCTGGCAGGCATCGAAATCGCCCTTGATGGCGATATTGCTGACATTTGGCGCCATCACGCTGGTCATTTGCCGGCGCTGCACTTCGCTGGTGCGGCCTTCGGGGTGCAGGATCACGATATCAATCGCCGCGCGATCCCGGCAGGCTTCAATCGCGGCGGAACCTGTGTCGCCTGACGTCGCGCCAACAATCGTGACGCGTTCGCCGCGCTTGGTCAGCACATGATCGAAAAGCGGCCCGAGCAATTGCAGCGCCATATCCTTGAAGGCGAGTGTCGGGCCATGAAACAGCTCCAGCGCAAAACTCCGCTGATCAAGCTGGACCAGCGGCACAATGGCCGGATGGCCAAAGCCCGCATAGGCCTGCTTGCAAAGCTGATCGAGCGGCAGGCTGGGCCCCGCAAATAGCCCGATGATGCGCGCTGCCAATTCCGCATAGGAAAGCCCGCGCATGGCGCGCCATTCGGCGGGCGAAAGCTCCGGCCAATGGCGCGGCACGAAAAGCCCGCCATCCTCAGCGAGGCCAGCCAGCAATACGCCTTCAAAATCCCGGGCCGGCGCCTGCCCGCGTGTTGAGATGTACTCCATGGCTGGAGACATAAAGGGTGCGGCGCGAAAGCGCGAGGGGCCTTCAGGCCGCCTGAAGCGCCGCCCAGCTTTCGCCGGCAGCGTGCCGGACACCTGCCGCGCGCTGCGGTTCAAGGCGCATTTCGAAAACCGGCCAAGCTTCGCCTTCCTCACGTTTGCGCGGTACCATGCGAAAAAGCTTTTCCATATCCGGCTTCAGGCTTGGCATGCGCTGGGCAAGAATGGCGACGCTCGCCAGCCGGACCTGGCTTTCGGCCCAGCCACCCAGTGTCTGTTTGTTGTTCTCCCACCGGGAAAGAGACGCGGGGTCGAGCTTCAACGCCTCGGCAAAATCCTTGGCTGTCATGCCAATTACCTTGCGCATGAAGCGCACCTCACTGCCGGTCAGTTCCACGGGCAGAAAGGCACGCGCGACCGCAACGGCAGCCGCCAGGCCTTCAAGGTTCGGGACCGAAACGCCAAGCACATTGCCGGCCGCGTCAGAATGTTCCTCGGCCGCGTTGATGAGCACGACCGGATAGGGCAGGCCGAGGCCGCTTTCCTCATATCGTGGCAATACGCGCCGCATGGCATTCTCTCCCTTTCATGTGATGACAGTGACAACGAGGACATCCGGCGCGATCGGGGTGACCACAACGGTGAAGGCGAGACCATCCTCATCCTTGCCAGCAAGCTGCCAACGCTCTTGCCCGTCCGCCTGCATATCCAGGCCGGTAACGCGGCCCCGCCTGATCACACGCTCCGCATCCAATTTCGAAACACCGCGTTCATGGGCGCGTTCAATGGCGTGGCGGCTCCAGACAATGGCAGCACCTTGCGCCAGCAAAACGCCGAGGGAGGCGCTCTCCTTACTCTGATACATAGTAAACCCCTGAAAACTTCCCCCGAAGCGATTTGATATTAAAAACTTGATGCTATGTCAAGATTAGAATCACCCTGGGCTATCGGAACTGGGGCTACGGCGCCTTGTCAAAGCAGGCACCAAGGAGGGTCACCCCCCCTAAACCGCCCCCGCCCCGCCCAAAATCACCGTACTCTGCGCCGACAGCACGCCCCCATTGCCATGCACAATGGCGGTATCGTGCTTGCGCACTTGCCGCGCACCACACTCGCCGCGGATTTGCCGCACCGCTTCAATCAGCAGGTAAAGCCCGTACATACCCGGATGGCAGTAGGACAGGCCGCCACCATTAGTATTCACGGGGAAGGCACCGCCCGGCGCGATGCGCCCATTGGCGACAAAGCCGCCGCCTTCGCCCTTTTTGCAAAAACCGAGGTCTTCCAGGAACAGAATGGTGTTGATGGTAAACGCATCATATAGCTCTGCCATATCCATATCCTGCGGCCCAAGCCCCGCCGCCTGATAGGCACGCGCGCCGGAAGCAATCGCCCCCGTGCGCGTCAAATCCGGCATATTGGAAATGCTGGCATGGGTAATGCTGGTCCCGGTGCCAAGCACATAAACCGGCGGCTTCTTCAGCGCCTTCGCCCGCGCGACGGATGTCAGCACAATGGCGCCCCCGCCATCCGTCACCAGGCAGCAATCACGCACGGTGAAGGGGTAGGACACCATCTTCGCCCCAAGCACGCCCGCGATATCCAGCGGCCTTTGATCAAAGGCAACGGGATTAAGCTGCGCCCAGCGCCGCGCTGCCACCGCCACTTCCGCCAATTGTTCCCGCGTTGTGCCGTATTCATGCATGTGGCGATTTGCCGCCATGGCATAGGCGGTGGAAGGCATGAAGGGTTTGAAGGGCGTCTCATAAGGGTTGAATTCACGGGGCGAGGCATTCTTCCGCCCCGCTGATCGCTGCGTGCTGCCATAAGCCACAACCGCCACCGAACAAAGCCCCGCTTCAATCGCGGCTTGCGCATGCGCCACATGAATTTCAAAGGATGATCCACCGACAATAGTGGAGTCCACATAAGCATCCGGCTTTTTCAGATATTCCGCCAAGGACATGGCAGATGTCCGCGCCTGCGTCGTGGCACAAAAAAGCCCATCCACATCAGCAAGCGTCAGCCCCGCATCGGCAAGCGCCCGCACTGTCCCCTGCGCCATCAGATCAATTACGGACATATCCGCGGCAACACTGCCGATATCCGATTCCGCCGCGCCCACAATGGCGACGCTGCCGCGCTTCATGCTGCCCATCGCCTTAGCCCTCCAACACGGTGAAAATCGGGATGGGCGCTTCATCATCGCCCTGATGATGGGTGCGGAATGTCACGCGCATGCCAATTTTCACCGCCATCGGGTCAATATCCTCAACCCGGCTCATCAGCCGATAACCCTCATCCATATCCACCAGGCATACATTGTAAGCATCGCCCTGAGCGGGATGTACCACCGTGGTCGCATGCACCGTGCCAAGCCCCTTGGAGATTCGCCATTCCAAATCTTCGCTGCCCGTATAAGGGCAGATGATGCGCGGATAGAACACGGGTTTGCCGACACTTGGGCTGAATTGATAGGCAAGTTCGCCCCGCTGCAAACGCTCATTATAAATGCCGAGGGGCGATTTTTTGGCGTTTTCCATCTTATCCTGCCGCATGTGTTGAAAGCTGCCTCAGGGCAAATCGAAACGCACCGCAATGGCGGCCGAGGCAATCACCGCCTTGTCATGCGCGCCTTCTTCCGGAACATCCAAGCCGCCCTTCACCGCGCGTGCCGTGACCACGCCATAAGGCAGGAATTTGCGCACCGCTTCGATATCCACCTTATCGGGCTGCTGCACGCCGATGGTCACTTCGACCTGCATGGTCTTGATATCAAGCCCAAGCGTGCGGATGAACGCCAAGGAGGAATGATGCAAGGCATCCTGCACCGCTCGCAAAGCGGCCTTGGTGTAATCCCCGCCATGCAGATCATTGCCGCTGCCCATTTCCAGGATGATGCGCTTCAAGGCCATTGTCGGTCTCCTTCACACATCCAGCCGCACAATGGCGCAGCAATTGGCAATGACAGTGCTGTTGGTGCCCTCATCATTCGGAATCTCAAGGCCACCTTCCACCAAAGTCACGGTGCCGCTGCCATGCGGCAGAATGGCCAGCACCTGGTCCTTATCCACCAAATCGGGCTTCGGCACGCCGATCAGCACTTCAACCTGCATGGCATCAACATCCTGGCCAACGGCCACACCGATGGTGAGCGAATTATGCCAAAGCGCATCGCGAAGCGCGCGCACCGCTGCCTTGGTGTAATCCGCGCCGCGAATATCGGTGCCCATGCCAATTTCAAGCACCATGCGTTGCAGGGCCATGATCCTGTCCTTATTCAAGCCAGTTGATAGCGTGATCCATTTCGGCTGATCGCGCCATAGCGCCCACTAGCGGCGAACCAACGCTGCGATAGCCTCAAGCCCGCGATCCCGCACGCCCATCTCGCCCAAATGATCCAGCGTATTGAACAAATAATCCCGGTTCGATCCCATCTGCCCATGCCCAGTATCAATCGCGCGCGCCAAGATTTCCGCCGGCTGTTTGCCGCAATACAGCCGGCACGCCCGGTTCGCGACATAGGCAATGGCGGGGACACGTTGCCCGCTATCCAACAGCGTCAGCGGCAAAAGACAGCGGCGATAAACAACCTCTCCGCCATCGGGCAATTCGCGCGCATCCAGATAGGCCAGGGTTTCGGCCGCCGCGCGCCCGGGCACGCGAAACACCGCACCCCGGCAAGCGCCGCCGCGATCCAGCCCCAAAACCAGCCCCGGGCGTTCCGGCGTGCCGCGATACCGATGGCTCCAGAGGCAAAAGCGCCGGTGAAAGCCGCGCAGCAGCGCCGGATGACGCGCGGCATGGTCAAAGCCTGGCCGCCAGATCAGCGATCCATAGGCAAAGACATAAAAATCCCCATCCGGGGCGAGGAGAGAGGCGATATCGGTTGTCATGGCGGGCGCATTCAAATCCCGCTATATCGGCGCCCAGCATGAACGCCAAGCCAGCCACTCCCACACGCTCGCCCTTGCTTGGGCGCTTCCTGTTTGGCGCACTAGTCCTACTCGCCGCGCTGGTGGCCGGCCAAAGCCTGCTTTGGCGCTGGAGCACGGGGGCCTTGGCCGAATCTTTCAGTGATTGGGCAATCAAGCACCGCGCCCAGGGCTGGAGCATTCGCCATGAAACCCCAGAACGCAGCGGTTGGCCCTTTGCCGCGCGGCTTTCCATCCCGCGGCTTTCCATCGAAAGCCCAGGTGATGAGGCCTCCGGCCAGGGCCTGGGCTGGGCGGCTGAGGCACTGACACTGACCACCCCGCTTCCCTTGCCCGGTGCGCTGCACCTGGAAGCAACGGGCCAACAGGCGCTGCGCATCGGCACCACGCAAATCCCTTTCACCGCGACCAGCTTCAAGGCGTTGCTGCCGCTGGAAGTGGGCCAGCCGCCGCGCCGGGCCAATGCGCTGCTGCAAGGCATGGTGGCGCAAACCCCCGATGGCGTGCTGAGCGTGCAGCGGCTTGGCATGGATGCGAATTGGACTCGCTCGGCCGAAGCGGCGCTCACACTGCAATTCGCGGCCGAAGACGCTTCCCTGCCGCAAGCCTGGCTTCGCACACCAGCGCTTGCCGGCCTTGGCCCAAGGCTCGCCCGGCTTGAATTCAATGGCGCGCTTTACGGCAACGTGCTGCCCCTGCCGAGCCTGCGTGAACAATTGAATGCCTGGCGCGCTTCGGATGGCAAGCTGGATGTGCACCAAATGCGCCTGGCCTGGGGGGATTTGGATGCGGGCGTCAGGCTTTCCGCGCGGCTCGACCCCGCTTTGCAACCAGCTTTGGGGGGGACGCTTTCCGTGACCAATCCCAATGCCGCGCTGGATTCGCTCGCGCGGTCCGGTCTTATTCAGCGGCGCGCTTTGGATGGCACAAAATTCGCCGTCGCGCTGCTGACGCGCCGGCCGCAAGATGGCGGACCACCCGTCGCGGAAATTCCGATTACCCTGCAAAATGGCGTGGTGAGCGTGGCGCAGATACCACTGACGCGCCTACCGCCGATCGCCTGGCCGCAACACTGACACAAGCGGCGTTAGACCCGAGCGGCATCCACAATCTGAAACCCGACGCTCACATCGCCATTCCAGGCTTCCGCACGCAAATGCCCGCATAAATGCAAGGGCGTGCGATCGGGTGAGAGCAAAGCCTCGGCCAATGGTCCATCCTTGGCGCGGAAGCAGATTGTTTTCAGCCGCCCGCCGCCTTCGCCTTCCACAAAGGCGCGGATTGTAGCGCCTTCCTTACCGATGCGATCCGCTTTCACCACACGCGCGCGGGACAGGGCGAAGATGGGTTCTTCATTGCCAGCGCCAAAGGGCGCCAGGCGCGTGATATCCTTGGCCAAGGCCGTGGTGGCGGCGGCGACCGTCAGCGCACCTTCCACCAATAAATCCGCCGCACTCGGCAGCCGCGCGGCATGGGCAAGCCGTTCCTCCAGGAAGGCGTGGAAGGCTTCGCCCTTCGCAGCATTATAGGAAAATCCCGCCGCCATGGGGTGCCCGCCGCCGGTCTCAAGCAAGCCCATCTCTCGCGCGGCGATGATCGCAGTGCCAAGATCAATGCCCGTGACGGATCGGCCCGATCCCTTGGCGATGCCTCCCGTAATGCCCGCGACACAGGCGGGGCGATTGAATTTTTCCTTGACGCGGCCTGCAACAATACCGACCACGCCGGGGTGCCAACCCTCTGCCGCAATCAGCAGTACGGCATGGCCCGCCTTGACCTGCGCTTCCGCCATCGCCATCGCCGTGCCCAGCATATCGCCTTCTACTTCCTGCCGGCGCTTATTCACCTCATCCAGTTTTTCCGCCATGGCGCGCGCTTCAATCGCGTCTTCCGAAAGCAATAACCGCAAACCCAAATCAGCTTCCGCAATGCGGCCAGACGCATTGATGCGCGGGCCCAGCATGAAGCCAAGTGTGTGCGCGCTTGGCATATCCTTCTGCCCTGCCACATCCAGCAGCGCGGCCAGGCCAATCCGCTCGCGCTTGCCCAGCACCTTCAAGCCTTGCGTGACCAAGGCGCGGTTGAACCCCGTGAGCGGCATGACATCACACACGGTCGCAAGCGCGACGATATCCAGCAACGCAAGCAAATCAGGTTCCTTCCGGCGCGTGAACCAACCAGCGCGACGCAGCACACGAAGGCTTGCCGTGGCCGCCAGAAACGCGACCGCCGCCGCGCAGATATGCCGCAAGCCAGATGGGCAATCCAACCGATTAGGATTGACCACGGCGAGTACCGCCGGCAGCGCGCCTTCCGCCTTGTGATGATCCAAAACCACAACATCAGCGCGGCCTTCGGCGGCGGCTAAAGCGACACCCGCCGCAATGCCGCAATCCACGCAAATGATCAGCGAAGCGCCGCCATTACAAAGTGCCGCAATCGCCGGCGCATTCGGCCCATAGCCTTCCTTGATGCGATCCGGCACGTAAGGTGTCACTTGGCAGCCAAGATCACGGAGAAACCGCGTCATCAGCGCCCCAGCGCAGGCGCCATCCACATCATAATCACCGAATACCGCGACATGCTCACCACTGCGCACCGCAACCGCAATACGATCAGCCGCTGCTTCCATATCAGCCAGCCGCGATGGGTCCGGCATTAGCGCGCGGAGCTTCGGCTCCAAAAAATCCGCCGCGTCATCAAGGCCAATGCCTCGTGCGGCGAGTAGCCTGCCCAGCATCTCCGGCAATTCAAGCCGCTGCGCGATGCCAAGGCCGATCCGCGCATCGCCCGCGCGCCATTGCCAGCTTCGCCCTGTCAGGCTGCGCGTGACACCCAAAACGGGCCCTGTCAGCGCGCTATCATCCATGAAATACGCGCGCCCTGATCAAGCGATGAAGGCGCTGGGCTTGCGCGCGAAATTATGATGCCCTTCCACATAGCGCACCGTACCGGATTTTGACCGCATGACGATGGAATGCGTGTAAGCACCACCCGCAAAACGCCGCACACCGCGCAGCATGGCGCCGCTGGTCACACCTGTCGCCGCAAACATCACATCGCCCTTGGCCATTTCCTCCACACTGTATTTACGATTGGGATCGGTGATGCGCATGGAAAGTGCACGCGCGATCTGTTCCTCATTCTCAAACATCAGCCGGCCTTGCATCTGCCCACCAATGCAGCGCAAAGCCGCCGCTGCCAACACGCCTTCAGGCGCGCCGCCCGAGCCCATATAGATATCCACGCCCGCTTCCGGCTGGCTGACGGCAATAACGCCGGAGACATCGCCATCGCCCAGCAGCATGATGCGCGCGCCGGCAGCGCGGCAGGCGCGGATCATTTCCTTATGCCGGTCACGATCCAGCGTGCAGACCATCAAATCACCAATCTCGCATTTCTTGGCGCGCGCCAATTCGCGGAGGTTTTCCTCAGGCTTCGCATCCAGATCCACAATGCCGTCCGGCAGGCCAGGCCCGACCGCGAGCTTATCCATGTAAATATCCGGCGCATGCAGAAAGCCGCCCTTTTCCGCGAGCGCCACAGTCGCAATCGCATTCGGCCCGCCCTTGGCGGTGATGGAGGTACCCTCCAGCGGGTCCACCGCGATATCCACTTCCGGCCCGCCGCCGGCCTTGGCGTAAAGCCCGACCTTTTCGCCGATATAGAGCATCGGCGCCTCATCCATCTCGCCTTCGCCGATCACGACCGTGCCGGTGATGGCGACCGTATCGAAGGCCTTGCGCATGGCTTCCACCGCGGCGCCATCGGCGGCGTTCTTGTCGCCCCGGCCAATCCAGCGGGAGGCTGCGAGTGCCGCGGCTTCCGTCACGCGCACCAATTCAAGCGCAAGGTTGCGATCAACCACCAGGCCGGGCGAGGAGGCGGGTTTGGACATGGGCGCGGGTCTCCGATTCGTTCAAACAGGATTTAGCATGGTGTGGGGCAAAACGCGGTCTCAGGCCGAGACTTCCGCCAGGAATCCCTGCACCGCCTGAAATAGCGCGCCGCGATTGCGTTCCATCACAATGGTATGCGTGCCTTCCCCCAGCACCACCAGGCGCTTGCCGGGGCTATTGGTCAGCAGCGGGAAGATGGCCATGGCCATGCTGGGCGGCGTATCGCGGTCCCATTCCGCGACCACCAGCAGGGTTGGCGCGGTGACCTTGGCCGGGTCCCAGAAGGGCCGGCCGGCCTGCGCATATTCGCGGCTATCCAGCAGCACGCCATTGGGTGCGCGCAGGCTTTGCGGGTTGCGGCGCATGCCTTCTGGGTCCGTCGCCCAGGTCACGCCTGCCCAATGTTCAAACCAGCCGGGCGGAATAAGGCCGGCGCGCTTGCCTTCCGGCACACCTGTCATCCAGCGTTCCCGCGCCTGCGCCTGCGTCACGGTCCGATAAGCGCCCAGCGTCGCAGTCGCGGCGCCACCCGCAAGGCTTGGCCCGTCACGCAACCAGGGTGGCGCGAACAGCACCAGGCGTTCCACCTGCGCCGGGTTATCGGCGGCGAAGCGGCCCATCAGCGTGCTGCCCCATGACCAGCCGATATGCACCAGCTTCGCGACATTGCGCCTTTCGCGAATGAAGGCCGCTGCGGTGCCAATATCCTTCACCGCCGTCTCACCGCGCACGATGGGTGGATTGGCTTCTGGCGGTTGGCTCATTTCCGGGGGGCGGGTGCTGCGGCCATAGCCGCGAATATCCAGGCACCAAACATCAAAGCCCTGCCCTGCGATGTAATCCATCCAGGACAACCCACCGAGCGGCAGGTCAAACGCCGTATGCGCCGGGTAAGTCGCGCCATGCACGAACAGCACTGTCCGCGCGGGGGTAAAGGCGTTCAAGTTTTCCGGGCGCTTGTTGCGCAGGAAAAGCTCAATCCCGGCATCGCCCGACGGGATCATGAATTCTTCCATCACCAGCGCGGCCTGCGCCTGGGCCACAGAAGCTGCCAGCAACGGTGCGGCCAAAGGTGCCGCCAGCATGGTGCGTCTATTCATCGGAAACTCCCAATTGTCTTTCCGCCTATATAACGCGCCATGCTGGGAAAATCAGCCCAGTTGATCAATCAGACTCGGGCGGGATGACATTGGTGTTCAACCCTTCCACCAGCACATCGCGCATGGTCTCGGCGCTTTTCAGGCGGATATCATCCCAAGCCTGAGGCGTATGGAAAGCGATATGCGGCGTGATGATCAGCCGCCCCGTGAGCCATTCTTCCTTGTTGCGATAGGCCTGCAGCAGAGAAGGTACCGGTTCGACCGGCGGTTCCACTGGGATCACATCAAGCCCCGCCGCCGCGACATGCCCATCGCGCAAAACGCGTTCCAAAGCATCAATATCCAGAATCGGGCCGCGCGCCGTATTCACCACGACAGCGTCCTTCGGCAGCAGCCGCAATTCACGCTCCCCAATCAGGCCGCGGGTTTTGCGCGTCAGCGGACAATGGATGGAAAGCACATCGGCTTGTGCGAGCATTTCATCCATGGTCCGGCAGCGTGTGACACCAATGGCGCGGTCCGATCCATTGGGCAAAGACGGGTCATAAAACACCACGCGATAACCCAGCGCCTTGGCGCGCAAAGCAGCCGCCGTGCCAATGCGCCCAAGGCCCAGAATGCCGAAGGTTTGCACTTCCTGCCGGCGCACCGCCGGGTGGGGCATCACCGCCCATTTCGCGGGCGTCGGGCCGCGTTGCGTATCATGATACAGCGTCAAACCGCGCCTTAACCCAAGCGCCATCAGCACCGCGAATTCCGCCACTTCCTGCGTGCCGTAATCCGGCACATTGCACACCTTGATGCCGCGCGCCGCGCAAGCCGCGCGATCCACCCGGTCATACCCCACCCCCATGCGGATCACGACCTTCAACTTCGGGAAACGCGCAATCTGATCCGCCGGCACGGCCATGCGCAGCGTCATCAAGCCTTCAGCCTGCTGGCAGAGCTCATCGGGCAATTCCGCGAGCGATGCCTTGCACGCCCCCTGCAGGATGCGCACGCCTGGCCCCATGATGCGCTGTTCCAACTCCGTCGTCGGATAGAGCCCTTCCGGTTCAAGCACGGTGAGTGTCATGTGGCATTTCCCTTGGTTGGCTGATTTGGCGTCAGGATGGGGCGGTAAGCCGGGGCTGGCAATGGCGCCGCGCTGGCTTATCCTGCGCCGAACAAGACAGGGGCGGGATCATGGCGGCAAGACGCATTCTCATCACCGGGGCAGCAAGCGGCATTGGCGCGGCGACGGCACGCGCCTTCGCCGCCCCCGGCGTGGCGCTGATGCTGCACACGCGGGCGAATCGCGAAGCCCTGGCGCGTGTGGCCGCCGCCGCGCGGGAAAAAGGCGCGGAAGTTGCGGAAGCCTTCGGCGATTTCACCGAAGCCGAGGCGCCGGCGCGACTGGTTGCGGAAAGCGTCTCCGCGCTTGGCGGCTTGGATGTGCTTGTGGCCAATGCCGGCTTTGCTGACCGCACCCAAATCAGCACGCTGACCGATGCCGGCTTTGCCAAAAGCCATGAGGCGATCACCTTCAGCTTCCTCCGCCTGGCCCGCGCCGCCGCACCACATCTGGCCGCAGGGCAAGACCCCCGCCTGATCGCGGTTTCTTCCTTTGTGGCGCACCTATTCCGTAATGATGTCACCACCTTCCCGGCCTCGGCCGCTGCCAAAGCGGCGGTGGAAGCGCTGGTCCGCGCACTCGCCATTGAATGGGCGCCCAAGGTCACGGTGAATGCGGTGGTGCCTGGCTATACGCGCAAAGACCCCGGCGCCCATGCAGCGCTTTCCGCCGCACAATGGGATGAAATCACCGCACGCATCCCACTCCGACGCCTTGGCACGCCCGATGATGTGGCGGCGACCATCGCCTTTCTTGCCTCCCCCGGCGCGGGATATATCACCGGGCAATCCATTCATGTCAGCGGTGGGGTAGTGATGTGATGCGGCAGCTTTTTTGGGTCTTCCTGCTGCTCGCTGCGCCCGCGCTGGCGCAGGATTTGTCCGGCCACGGAGGCCCGGTGCGCGCCGTACTGCCACTGCCGGATGGGCAGCACATTGTCTCCGCCAGTTTTGATCACGCCGTCATCCTATGGGATGCCCGCGCCGGCCAGGCACGTGCCGTCGCGCGCTGGCATCGCGGCAGCGTCAATGCGCTGGCGCTTTTGCCCGATGGTCGCATCGCGAGTGCTGGTGAGGGCGGACGCATCGCGCTTTGGGCGCCGGGGCTTGGTGCTGCACCCGCGCAAATCCTGGAAGGGCATACGGGGCAGATCGCGTCCCTCGCCGCGCGCGGTGGCTATCTGGCCTCCGCCGCCTGGGATGGTTCTGTGCGGCTTTGGAACCTTGCTGATGGAAGCGCGCAAATCCTTGAAGGCCACCGCGGCAATGTGAATGCCGTGGCGTTTCGCGCCGATGGCGCGCTAATCAGCGTGGGCTTCGACGGCACCATCCGGCTTTGGGCCGCCAATGGCAGCAACCAGATCATCGCCGAAGCCGGCCTGCCGCTGAATACGCTGATTGCCCTGCCTGACGGGGGCCTCGCCGCCGGTGGCGTGGATGGCGTGCTCCGTCTGATCGCGCCGAATGGCGCTATGCGCGAAGTGGAAGCAGGTAACCGGCCCATCGTCGCCCTCAGCCTTGATGCCACGGGCGCACGCCTGGCCGTGGCATCGCTCGGCGGGAACGTGACGATCTGCGGCGTGGAGACAGCGCGCTTGCTCCACACGCTGGAAGGCCCCGGCCTGCCAGTGTGGTCCGTTGCCTTCGCCCCGGATGGGCGGCTGCTATGGACCGGCGGCGCTGACCGCCAAGTGCGGCGCTGGGACGCGCTGAGCGGCCGCGCCATTGGCCCCATCGCCGCGCCCGCCACCAGCGACCTGCCGCAAGGGCTTGATGCCCATGGCGCACAAGTCTTTCGCGCCTGCAGCGCCTGCCATGCCCTCACGCCCGATGCCGGCCCCATGGCCGGGCCACATCTGCATGGCGTTTTCGGCCGCCGCATGGGGTCCCTGCCCGGCTATGCCTATTCGGAACGCCTCGCGCGCGGGGATATAACCTGGGACGCAATCACCATCGGCGATCTATTCACGCGCGGCCCCGATGTGGTGACGCCGGGGACGAAAATGCCGGTGCAGCGCGTGGATAATACGGAGGATCTGGCGGCGCTGCTGCGGTTTTTGGAACGGGCGACGCGTTAGAAAACCGGGGGCTCCGCCCCCAAGCCCCCGCCGGGGTGGCCGCTGGCGTAAGCCGGCGGCGCGCGCAGGGTTGGTGTGGCGGCTGCGCGCCAAACAAAAGCCTGTTACCCCGGACCCCGCCGAAACTTAGGACGCAAGAAATCTCAACACCGCCGCGTTGAAATCAGCCGGATTATCCGCCTGCACACTATGCGCAGCGCGCGCAATCGTCACACGCTGCGCATTGAGCATCACACCCTCCAAAGCATCCAGAATGCGCCCGAATTGCGGTTGGGATTGATCACCCCCCACCAACAGCGTGCGCGTCGTAATCCCCGCTGCCTCGGCCCGCGCATAGGGCTTGCGCTGTTCCTTGATCTGGCCAAGCAACGTCGTCGCATTGTCGCGATTGACTGTCTTGCGCGCCTCCGAACGCTTCGCCCAAGCACCCGGCCCGCCGGTGTGTTCGGCCACAACCGTCAGGCCTTCTTCCACCTTGCCTTCCGCAATCAGCGCCGCGCCACGCGCAAAGGCCGATGCTTGATTGCCCGCCGGCGGCGCGCCGCCCAGACTTTCATCTAATTCGCCACCTGGTTCCAACAACACGACCGATTCCAATAATTCCGGATGATGCTGCGCCACACGAAACGCGATATGCCCGCCGCGCGAATGGCCAATCAAATGCACCCGGCCCTTGCCAAGCCCACGAATGAAGCCCGCCACATCCGCCGTATGGCGCGCAATGGTGAAATCCCCATCTTCGCGCCACTTATCCGGCCAGCAATGGCGCAGACTGATCGAAACCGCGTGATACTGCGCGCCAAAAGCTTCCATCTGCCCCGCGAAGGAACGCTGATCCCCCAAAGTGCCATGCACCATCACCACAGGCGTGCCACTGCCGGCTTCGGCATAGGCAATCGGATAACCATCAACGGTCATTGTCGGCATCATACTCTCCTCAAGCGCCGCGCGCAGCGGCGATCAGCTCCTTGAAACGATGCACCACCGCGGGCAGCCCTTCAAAAACGCTTTGTGAAATCAGAAAATGCCCGATGGAGATTTCCGTCACCTCCTCCATCCGGGCGATATCGGTCACCGTCTCATACGTCAGCCCATGCCCGGCATGGCAAAGCAAACCTGTGCGCCGCGCCGCAACCACACCTGCCTGCAACCGCGCCAATTGCTTGGGCCTGTCGGCCACCGGCCCTTCCGCATAAGTGCCCGTATGCAATTCAATCGCCGCCGCGCCAATCGCCGCCGCAGCTTCAATCTGCGCCGCATCGGCTTCGATGAAAATCGAAACGCGCACATTGGCGGCCCGCAGCCGCACCACGGCTTCCCGCAAAAACGGTCCGGCGCGCAGGACGTCCAAGCCGCCTTCCGTTGTGAGCTCTGCGCGTTTTTCCGGAACGATGCAGCAATAAGGCGGGCGGATGCGTTCCGCGAAGGCGACCATTTCCTCGGTCGCCGCCATTTCGAAATTGAGCGGTGCGGCGGTTTCGGCACGAATACGTTCCACATCACGATCCTTGATGTGGCGCCGGTCTTCGCGCAGATGCACGGTAATGCCATCAGCGCCGGCCTCCACGGCAATGCGCGAAGCCTCCACCGGGCAAGGATGCACGCCACCGCGCGCATTGCGCAGCGTCGCCACATGATCAACATTCACCGATAGGTCGAGATGCTTCACGCCAAACCTCTTTTCTGAGCAAGCTCACCGGCCAGCCTGATGGCCGCAATCAGCGAAGCGGGATCGGCCAGGCCCTTGCCGGCAATATCCAACGCCGTGCCGTGATCGGGGCTGGTGCGGATGATGGAAAGCCCGAGCGTCACATTGACGCCGCCCGCCATATCAATCGTCTTGATCGGGATCAGCGCCTGGTCGTGATACAGGCAGATCGCCGCGTCATAGCCAGGCCGCGCGAGCGCGGTGAACATGGTATCCGGCGGCATGGGGCCGCGCGCATCAATGCCCTCGGCACGCAAAGCCGCGATGGCGGGGGCGATGATGTCAATCTCCTCTCGCCCCATGGTGCCGGCTTCCCCGGCATGGGGGTTCAAACCCGCAATCGCCAAGCGCGGCGCGGCAATGCCGAAATCGCGCTTCAACGCGGCATCCACAATGCGGCTGGTCTCCATAATCAGCGCGGGGTTCAGCCGCGCAATCGCCTTGGCCAAGGCTTCATGCACCGTCACCGGCACAACGCGGAGTTCCGGGCAGGCCAGCATCATCACCGGCGGCACGCCTGTGCCCGCCAATTCACCCAAAAATTCCGTATGGCCGGGATGCGGAAAGCCAGCGGCGGTCAGGCTTGCCTTCTGGATCGGGTTGGTCACCACGCCCGCCGCACGGCCCGCTTTGGCCAGCGCCACCGCTTCCTCAATCGCTGCAATCACCGCGCCGGCATGGGCGGGGCTTGGCTTGCCGGGCACCACCGGTGCCGCCAAAGGCCGATGCAGAATGGGCAACGCCTGCGCAAAGACGGCACCCGCTTCTTCGGGTGCGGAAATCCGCGCCACCGGCACGCCGAAATCCCGCCCGGCATCGTCAATCAGCGCAAAGCATGGCCCACTGCCCCGCAATACGCGCCAGGCGCCGGCGGTGATTTCCGCGCCGATCCCGGCGGGCTCACCCATGGTCAGGATCAGCGGCTTCATAGGGTGGTTCTAGCCCTATGCTCGGCGTGTGGCGAGGCTTTCCCCAGGTGTCACCACAACACGGCTCACGCCAATCACCTGCCCCAAATTGCCGGCGATCAGCGCCGCCATGCCTGGTTCCAGGTCATGGCAAGTGATGGTGATGTCCATTTCCTCACCCGCGCGGCGGGCTTGGAACAGATCAGGCGTCACATCGCGCTTGGCGAAGGGCTGCAATAGGCGCGGCAGCAGGCCGGGGCTGGGTTCGGCGCGCAGATCAAAGCGCGTGGGCAAGGGGCTCGGGAGCATGGGAAGGGTCCGGTTCAGGGTGGCGGGGCGTGCAAGAAAGCGCGGCCGACCGGCAAGGCGCGCAGACCCGAAGCCCGGCGCCTTAGGCGGCCGCGGCGGTAATTCGGAAAAGGAGAACCCCAAGAACCATGTAGTTTCCCTAGCACATCCTACGGCTTAAGCAAAAAAATACGGCGCGGTCGGGGGATCCGCGCCGTAAAGTAACACCAAAAGGAGGAGAAGCTATTTTGCTGGGCGGAAAATTGGCCCGCTCGCGTAATTCTTGTGGCGCGAAACTACGAAAGCGTTATTGATCTGCCGCAAATAAACCGAAAGAACCGGCTGCCATGGGGCGTCCGGCCCATCAAAAGCGATTCAGGAGAGAGACGTCATGGCGCGTGTTGCACTTGTTACCGGTGGCCAAAGAGGCATTGGCGCTGCGATCAGCGAAGGGCTGCAAGCGGCGGGCCGGACCGTGGTTGCTTCCTATGCCGGCAATGATGCGGCGGCGAAGGCGTTCACCGATCGCACCGGTATTCCCTGCTACAAATTCGATGTCGCCGATTTCGCGCAATGCGCTGAAGCCATCGCGAAAATCGAAGCCGAAGTGGGGCCAATTGAAATCCTGGTGAATAATGCTGGCATCACGCGCGATGCTCCGATGCGCAAGCTGAACCGCGACATGTGGGATGCGGTGATGGATACAAACCTTGGTGCCTGCTACAATCTTTGCAAGCTGGTCTGGGAAGGCATGAATACCCGCAAATTCGGCCGCATCGTGAATATTGGTTCGATAAATGGCCAGGCCGGTCAATATGGCCAGGTAAATTACGCCGCGGCGAAGTCTGGGATCCATGGCTTCACCAAGGCCTTGGCGCAGGAAGGGGCGAAGCTTGGCATTACCGTGAATGCGGTCGCCCCCGGTTATGTTGATACCGAAATGGTGCGCGCCGTCCCGCCCGATATTCTGGAAAAAATCATTGCCCGCATCCCGCGCGGACGCCTCGGCAAGGCCGAGGATATCGCCCGCGGCGTGGTCTTCCTGACCGCCGATGATGCAGATTTCGTCACCGGGTCCACGCTGTCCATCAATGGCGGGCAGCATATGTATTGATGCGGGTGGGCGTTTCGCCCCCCCTTTCATAAGCCTTCGCCCATGGCATGCTGCCCTTCTCACGAAAGGGAAATGCCATGGGCTACGCCGTACTTGCATTCGATGGTGCAGATAAAACCCGCCGCGCCGCGGCGATGGACCGCCACAGGGCGGTGATCAGCCACTGGGCTGAGGATGGGCGGATGCCCTTCGGCACGCCGCTTTTCACCTCCGAATGGGTGCCTTCCGGGTCGCTGATGATCCTGGATGTGCCGGATATGGCCGGCGTTCAGGCTTATCTCTCGGAAGAACCCTTTTCGGTGGAAGGTGTCTGGGGGGATATCCGCATCCTGCCCTTCCGTATCGCCACGCTACCCTATCAGCGCCTGCCCAAGCCGGGCGACCCGGTGACTTCCACCCGCACCCATACCGTCGCCATTGCCTTTGATGGCACGGATGCCGAGGCCCCCGCCCGCCGGCAAGCGGCGCGGGAGGCGCATATCGCGCGGATGCAGCCCATGGCCGCCGATGGAACACTGGCGATTGGTGGCGCCATCATGGATGAGGCTGGCCAGCGCATGATCGGTTCCATCACTGTCACGCGCCACGCGACCGATGACGCCGCCCGCGCCTGGATGGCCGAGGACCCCTATGTGACGGGCCGCGTTTGGCAGGACATTACGCTGCATGCCACACGCCTTGCCGCCCTGCCCTATCGGCCCCTGCCCGGGGGTGCCTGATGGCGCTGGTTGAATACGCCGACGCCGTGCCCGAGGTGCGCGCAGTGTTTGATGACATCAAGGCCGCGCGCGGCGTTCCCGATGTCAATAATTTCTGGAAGGCGCTGGCGGTGCATCCGCCCACGCTCAAGCGCACCTGGGAAAGCCTGAAGCAGGTGATGGCGCCAGGTGCGCTCGACCCACTTACGAAGGAAATGCTTTATCTGGCGGCTTCAGCGGCGGCGGGTTGTGCCTATTGCACCGCATCCCACACGGCCGCCGCGCGTGCCAAAGGCATGACGGATGCGATGCATGGCGAATTGCTGGCCGTGCTTGGTATGGCGGCAGAAACCAACCGTCTGGCCGAAGCTTTGCGCGTGCCGATAGATTCTGGGCTGTAAAACCCAATAAAAAAACCCCGGGGTCGCCCCCGGGGTTTCTGATCAGAAGCCGAAGCTTTAGATCAATCGCTGTTGCGCTGACCCATGAAGGAAAGCAGCAGCTGGAACAGGTTCACGAAGTTCAGGTACAGGCCAAGCGCATCCATCACGCTCCGCTTGCCGGCTTCATCCGTGCCTTCCGCATAGGCGAATTGCAGGTAATCCGCCTTGATGCGCTGCGTGTCATAAGCCGTGAGGCCAACGAACACGACCACACCAATCACACTGATCGCAAAGGCCAGCGCCGAAGACGCCAGGAAGATATTGACCAGACCCGCAATCATGATGCCGATCAGGCCCATGATCATGAAGCTGCCAAAGCGCGTCAGGTCCGCCTTGGTGGTGTAGCCATACAAGCTCACCGCCGCGAACATCGTCGCCGTGATGAAGAAGGTGCTGGCGATCGACTGACCCGTGTAGCGGATGAAGATGTTCGAAAGGCTCGCCCCCATACAGGCGGCGAATGCCCAGAACAGCGCCTGCGCCGCGGGGCGCGAGAGCTTGTTGATGCCAAACGTGAACACCAAAACAAAGGCGAGCGGCGAGAGCATCGCAACCCAACCCAGGGCGGTCGGCGAGACAATGCGCGCGCCATTGGCAGCGCGGGTCACAGACCAGAACATCTGTTGCAGCTCCGGCGAGGAGCCGATCACATAGGCAACAATGCCGGTGACCAGCAGGCCGGAAGCCATCCAGTTGAAGACGCGGAGCATATATGCCCGCAGCCCGGCATCAATCGCCGCAGCATCGGCTGCGACGGGGCGACCCCAGCCGGTCGTGTAACGCGTGTCGGGACCAGAGGCCATGACGAAACAGACTCCTAATTGGTGGGGATGATTCCCCTTCGCCGGATAATATGGAGATTTCGTAATCCAAATCAATAGGGGGGCGCCCGCGGATCGGCGGGCGCCCCCCTATATTTTTAGCGTTCCGCCGGCTCCACACGGATGGCCATGGCTTCGGCGATGGCGACATCCACCTCATTACCGGGCCGGAGCGTCTTCAGGAATTCCCGCATTTCGGGCGTGCGCACAGCGACCGTGCGTTCCACGCGGGATGGCCCCACGAAGCTTACGGTATTGTTGGTGGTATCCACGGCGGTAACGCGGACCCGGGCACGTGTGGCGGCAACGGTGCCGGCGCCGGGGCGTTGGCCTGGGGCGGCACGGACACCACCGACGGCGGTTTCGGGTTCAAGCGTGGTACCCGGGGCGGCCATGCGGACGGCAATGGCTTCCTCATAATGCACCCGCACGCGATCGCCGCGGCGGATCTGCGCGAAATTCTGCACTTCCGGGCCAAGCTGCAGGGTTTGCGGCCGGTTATCCGGGCCGCGCACCACAACAGTCCGGGTGCGGGCATCCACCCGGTCCACCGCCGCCACCATTTCGCGGGTGGTGGAGACCACCACTGGTGCCGGCGGTTCGGGGGTTGGCGTGGCGCAGCCGATTACCGCAAAAAGCGGCAGGGCAAGAATGGCGCCTTGGCGTAGGCGCCCTGAGAGGGTTGCGAACATGATCTGGTGTTCCTTCCAATTGGCCAATTGTCAAAGGCCGAGATTAACGATCCCTCATTAAACTAATCGCTCTCGGCCGGCTACTGCCTTCAAGCAGCGCCTTCCTGCCAATAGCCCTGATGCGGCACCGCGCCTTCTACTTCCAGGCAGGGGCCAACCACCGCCACCTTTTCCGCCGCGCTGTCCAAAACCGCCCGGCAAGAAAGGGATAACCCTGCGGTGTGGGGGTGCGCATTGCGCAAATGCAGAATGGCGCCGGCGGAAAGCCCGTACACCGCGCGACCGACCCCTGTGTAGAAAATCGCCGCCGAACACATGGCGCAGGGCTCGCCCGAGGAATAAATCGTGGCATTCCGTAGCACATCGCGCGGCAGCCCGGCGCGCAATACATCATGCAGCGCATTCATTTCGGAATGCGCGAGCGTCCCGCCGCCGCCCTTGCCCTGGGTGGAACCGGCCTCGGCCAGCACCTGGCCCTTTTCATCGGCAATCACCGCGGCGAAGGGGCGATCACCCCGCGCGCGCGCCTCACCGGCTAAGGCGAAGGCACGGCGCAGCAGCGTGGCATCGAGCGGAGAGAGTTTGTCATCCTCGGCCATGGCGGGCTTCCTATTCATTGCGGAGCAAGGGTGCGGCCTTGGCACGCAGCGCGAAGGCGGTGCCGGCATAACCGAAGGCAAGGGTGATGGCCATGCAGGCCAATACCGTCAGCGCCAAAGTGCCCGGCAGAAACACCCAATCCGCGCGCATGACAAAGCGCACGACCCCCCAGGCCGCCGCTGTGCCGGCTGCCGCCGCGAGCAACCCCGCCGTCAGGCCAAGCAGCCCGAATTCCACCAGGAAGCTCGCGCGGATTTGCGCGCGCGTGGCGCCGATGGTCTTCAGCACAACGGCATCCCTGATGCGCCGCCTTTGCCCCGCCGCAACTGCGCCCGCCAGCACCAGCAAGCCCGCCAACAAGGTGATGCCGGCCACGGCGGAAAGCGCGAAGCCGATCTTCTCCAAAAGCCCGACCACCTGATCCAAGGCATCGCGCACGCGAATGCCCGAGACATTCGGGAAGCGATCAGTCAGCAAGCGCAGTAGTGTGGCTTCCTGCGCCACATCATTGCGCATGGTCGCGATATGCGTATGCGGCGCGGCAG
>JBBAUC010000027.1:0-22174 GCA_040398485.1 Roseomonas sp.
CGCCCAATGGTGGGGTATCCGGCGTGCTGGTGCTGGCGGAAAGCCATGTGTCGATCCACACTTGGCCGGAACGCGATTACGCTGCGCTCGATATTTTCGTCTGCGGCGAATGCAATCCTTATAAGGCGATCCCGGCGCTTAAGCGCGGCTTCCTGCCGGAACGGGTGCAGCTCGCCGAACATAAGCGCGGCCTGATCGGCTGAGCCAATTTCGATATCGTCTTGATGGGGCCGGGTGGCAACGCCCGGCCCTTCTTCATGAATGAGGTGCCGCCATGGCGACCGATAGCTGGATCAATGAAACCCTTTACGCCGCCTGGGGCCAACGCTTCCGTGTGAAGCGCGAATTGGCGCGGGTGCACTCGGCGTTTCAGGACATTGTCATCTTTGAAAGCGAAACCCATGGCCGGGTGATGCTGCTGGATGGCGTGGTGCAGATCACAGAAGGCGATGAATTCGTCTATCAGGAAATGATCACCCATGTGCCCATCCTGGCCCATGGCGCGGCCGAGCGCGTGCTGATCATCGGCGCGGGCGATGGCGGCGTTCTCAAGCGCGTGTTGCAGCATCGCGGCGTCGAAAAAGCCGTGATGGTGGAAATTGATGGCGAAGTGGTGCGGCTTGCCAAGGAATTTCTGCCGACCATTGGTGGCAATGCCTGGAATGATCCGCGCGCCGAGGTGATCATCGGCGATGGCATTGATTATGTGCGTGTGGCGCCCGCCGAAAGCTTTGATGTGATCATCGTGGACAGCACCGACCCGATCGGCGTTGGTGAGGCACTTTTTACCGATGAATTTTACGCCAATGCGGCGCGCATCCTTTCGCCGCGCGGCCTGATCGTCAATCAATGCGGCGTGCCCTTCATGCAGGCCGATGAATTACACGAAACATCGCGCCGGCGTGCGAAATTCTTCCCGGATAACTGGGCCTATCTGGCCGCGGTGCCGACCTATGTTGGTGGCTTCATGGCGCTCGGCTGGGCGGCGAAGGATGCGTCGTGCCGCGCGGTTGCCACTGATGAAATTCGCCGTCGTGCGGAAGCTTCGGGTATGCTCGGCGCCACGCGTTATTGGACGCCTGAGATTCACACCGGCGCCTTCAACCTGCCGCCCTATATCGCGGAAAGCCTGCCCGGCGCCTGAATTCTGCGGGATTTCAACTTAGATTAAAACCCTGCACCAGGCTGCCTGAGACCAGGCGCCAGCCATCCACCAGCACGAAAAAGATCAGCTTGAAGGGCAGCGCCACGACGGATGGGGGCAGCATCATCATGCCAAGCGACATCAGAATGCTCGCGATCACCATATCAATGACCAGGAAGGGCAGAAAAAGCAGGAAGCCGATTTCAAAGGCGCGCTTCAATTCACCCACGATGAAGGCCGGGATGAGGGCCCGCCAGGGGGTCTCAGCCGGATTCGTCACGGCCGGGATGCCGCCCAGATCCATGAACAGGATCAAATCATCTTCTCGGATATTGGCCACCATGAACAGGCGGAAGGGCTGCGCCGCCGCTTCCAGCCCGGCCAATTCGGAAATCCGCCCCTCGGTCATTGGCACAATGCCCTGCGTCCAAGACGCCTCGAAAACCGGCTGCATGACGAAGAAGGTCAGGAACAGCGCAAGCCCAATCAGCACCGGATTGGGCGGAATGCCGGGCGCGCCAATGGCGCTGCGCAGCAATGACAACACAATCACAATGCGCGCAAAGGCGGTTGCCATCACCAGCAGGGAAGGTGCCAGGGAAAGCAGCCCGATCAGCGCGGTCAACTGCACCAGCCGCGCCGTGGCACCCGGTTGCCCGGTCTGGCCAAGGTCAATCGAAACGCTCTGCGCCAAGGCAACACCTGCAGGCAGTGCCAACAAGGCAAGCCCGCCGAGGACCCAAAAGACTATTCTGCGGCTCATGGCTTAGGCGGTTCCTCATTCTTGGGCGGCAGCCATCCCAGGCATAGATCCTGTGGTCCGCCCGTCAGCAATAGCACTTCCCGCCCATCACAGCGCAGGATCATCACGCGCCGGCGCGCATCCAGCGCCAGCACTTCTTGCAATTTCAGGCGCTGCCCGCCGGTCTGCGGGGCCAGGCCCGTGGCGCGTAGCAACCGCGCCAGCAGCAATATCAGCCCCAACACGAAAATCAGCGAAATGCCGGCGGTGAGCCAATTGGCAAGGCTAAGGGTCATGGCCGTTCCCCTACATTGTTTGGCCGTGGCAGGGCGTTTGGCCGTGGCAGGGCTGCTTGCAACCTTTCGACCTGCACGAGCAAGGCTTCCAGATTGCGCCGCAACGCTGGGGCCATGGCCGCGGGTGCGGCCCCTGCCGCAGCACAAAGCCGACCGATTTCGGCATCAAGCCCGGCAAGATCAAGCGCATAACCCTCGGCAAGACTTGCCTCCGCCTGGGTCAGGCTTTCCCCCATGGCCTTGATGGCGGCAAGAACCGCTAGGCCATGGCGGCTCGCTTCTGCGCCTGTGCTATCTTCTAAATCCGTGTTCACTGGGCTATCCAACAGGTTCGGTGGAAAAAAACCATTAGAAAATGTTGTAACAAGACGCTTTTTAACGCATTTTGGCCCGCAACGTGCAAGGATGGGAACATGGACCCGACCAAGACCGGACCGATTGCCCTCGCCGAACAGCGGCTGCGCTGGACGGAAGCGCGCCAGCGCGTGCTGGCGCAGAATATCTCCAATGCGGATACACCTAATTACCGGCCTTCCGATATGCAGCCCTTCGCCAAGGTGCTGTCCGGCAAGCTCAAGGAAAAGCAGATGGTGGCAACCAATGCCAATCATTTGCAGGGCACACGCCCGCAGGATGGCCGCACGCTCAAGGAACGAATCTCCGCCAGTCGCGACCCAAGCGGGAATGCCGTGTCCCTTGAACGCGAAGCGCTGCGCGTTGCTGATACCGATTCCGCCCATGCCACCGCGCTTTCGGTGCGTCGTCGCTACATGAGCATGTTCATGACCGCCCTTGGGCGGAACCAGTCTTAAGAAGGGCGCTGAGCCATGGAACTTGATCGCGCAATGCGCATAGCCGCGGCCGGGATGGATACGCAGAGTTCTCGGTTGCGGGTGGTGGCAGAAAACCTGGCCAATCGCGACACCACATCAGAAGTTGCCGGCGGCGATCCTTTCCGCCGCAAGACCGTGACCTTTGCCAATCGCTTTGACCGGGCCCTGGGTGCGAATACCGTGCGGGTTGCCCGCGTTGGCACCACCAAGGGCGACTTCCCGACGCGTCACGACCCGACCCATCCGGCCGCCAATGCCCAGGGCTATGTGAAGACCCCGAATGTGAATTCCACCATTGAAGTGATGGATATGCGCGAAGCCCAGCGCAGCTACAGCGCCAATCTTTCGGTGCTGGAAGTCAGCCGCGGCATGTTGACCCGCACTATTGAGGCGATGCGCTAATGGCCCTACCCCTGACCCCCGGCGGCGCTGCCGCCGCCTATCGTGCCAATATGACGGCACCTTCCGCCACCCCTGCCTCCATCGGCGGCGGTGAGACCGCAAGCTTTGGTGAGGCGCTGTCGCGCGCTGTGCAAAACGCGGTCACTACCAGCCGTGAAGCAGAAACCGCTTCCGCGCGCGGCCTTACAGGTGAGGGGAGCGTGACAGATCTGGTGGTGGCCGTGGGACGCGCTGAACTTACCTTGCAAACCGCCGTCGCAGTGCGTGACCGCGTGGTCGCGGCCTATCAGGAAGTGATGCGTATGCCGATCTGACGCCGATTTTGGCGTTACGCATGGGCAAGGAAAGGCAGGGCGATGGGCGGCATCGCTGAAGCAAGCCGGGAAGCGCTTTGGGTCACTCTGCAAATCGGTGGGCCGCTTTTGATTCTGCTGCTGGTGGTTGGGCTCGTGGTGGCCGTCTTCCAGGCGCTGACCCAGGTAAATGAGGCAAGCCTTTCCTTCCTGCCAAAAATGGCCGCTCTGGCCATTGCCCTTATCCTGCTGACGCCCTTCTTTACCGGCGTGCTGCGCGGCTATGCGCAAAGCCTGTTCGACATGATCATCCAGGTCGGGTCCAGGCCCTAGTGGTGCGGTTCATGCTGACCTTTCCCGACCAAACTAAGCCCCCGCGCAACACTAGCCATATGTTTGGTGGGCCGATTCACGCTGCTGTGGGGAACCCACAACAGCGATCGGACCATAAGTTTGGTGGGCCGATTCACGCTGCTGTGGGGAACCCACAACAGCGATCAGACCACTGGCCATGACAGAAGCGGAATGGCTCGCAGCACTCCCTGATATGGTGTTTCGCGCCATCTTGCTGCTGGCGCGCATTGGTGCGGTGGTGATGCTGATGCCGGGGCTTGGCGAACAGGAAGTGCCCAGCAATTATCGCCTGGGCTTGGGCTTCGCGCTCGTGATGGTGCTCTATCCCGTCCTATCGCCAGCGCTGCCGGCCGCACCTGATGCGGTGGGCGAAATGCTGCGCTTGATCCTGATCGAAATCGTGATCGGTATCTGGTATGGCGCGCTGACGCGGCTGGTCACGCTTGCAATGACCATGGCCGGCCAGCTTTTCGCGCTACTGCTTGGGCTTTCGCAATTGCTGGTGCCAGACCCGGCTATGGGTGGGCAGAATGCCGTGACGGGGCGATTTTTTGGGCTGATCTCCGTGGTACTCATGCTCAGCAGCGGGCTTTACGCGGTACCGCTCCGCGCCATCGCCGAAAGCTATGCAGTGCTGCCGGTGGGCGAAGGGTTTCTGGCCGGGCCGGGGGCCGAGGCCATGGCGGTGGCGGTTGGGCAAAGCTTCATTCTTGCGCTGCAACTCATGGCGCCTTTCCTGCTGCTTTCCGTGGTGCTGAATGTTGCCTTTGGTCTGCTCGCGCGCATCGCGCCGCAGGTACAGATCTACTTCCTGGTGGTGCCTGGGCAAATCGTGCTTGGCCTTTTGCTGCTGGCCCTGTTATTGCCGGCCATGCTCGGACTTTATGCCAGTATCGCGCGCGAGACTTTCCTCGCCCTGCCTGGGGTGCGTTGAACCATGTCGGGTAGCGGCGGCGGCGAGGAAGGCGGCCAGGACAAGACAGAAGAAGCCACCGCAAGGCGTATCGAAAAGGCGCGGGAAGAAGGCCAGATCGTCATGTCGCGCGAAGTGGTCGGCTTCGTGGCACTTGGCGCGGCGCTGGTCGGCATGATGTTCGGCCTGCCGCCGCTTGGGTATGAATTGATGCGCGGCATGCGCGGCGTCTTGGAAAACGGACATCAATTGCAAGTTGGTCTTGTCGCGACCGAGATGATGCGCCTTGGCCTGCTTGCCGTGTTGCCCGTGATGGTTATGGCCATGATCGGCGCCATCGCCGGCGCCATGCTGCAAAGCCGCGGACTGGTTTCGGCCAAGGGGCTGAAGCCGCAATTTTCCCGCCTTAATCCCGCTTCCGGCATCAAGCGCCTGATTGGCCCTGATGGTGGCATCGAATTCCTGCGCACGCTCATCAAGCTTGGTGTGGTTGGCGCTGCGCTTTGGTGGGCGCTGGGCGATCCGCGAGAATTACGCGCGGCACTTTCACTTGGGCCGGGTGACCTGCTGCGCATGATGGTAAGCGCTTCGATGAATCTGTTCATCGCAGCCATGATCGCCTTCGCGGGGATTGCCGTGCTGGATTACCTGGTGGTGCGTTTTCGCCATTTGCACAAGCTTCGCATGACGCGCCAGGAATTGCGTGAGGAAGTGAAGGAAAGCGAAGGCGATCCGATGATCAAGGGCCGGATCAGGAGCCTGCGTATGGCGCGGGCGCGCCGGCGCATGATGGCAGCTGTGCCGAAGGCCGCTGTCGTGATCACCAACCCGACCCATTTCGCTGTCGCCCTTGCATACGACGAAAATTCCCAGGCAGCACCAAAGGTGGTGGCGAAGGGGGCGGAAGCCGTTGCGGCGCGCATCCGAGCGCTGGCCGAGGAATCCAATGTGCCGCTGGTATCCAATCCGCCCTTGGCGCGGGCGCTGTTCAAGCTGGAATTGGATACCGAAATCCCGGCCGAACATTATCAGGCCGTCGCCGAAATCATCGCCTATGTCTGGCGGTTGCGAGGCCGCGCCGGGGCAGCAGCGTGAGCGGGCGCGGCGAAGCAGCGGCGGATTCCTTCCGTAGGCTTTTCGAATCAGAGGAAGAAGCCGGGCTTGCCGTTTTGGATTCGGCAGGGCGTATTCGGGCGGCCAGTGCCGTGCTGGAAAGACTTTGCGCCAATGGCCCAGCGCCAGGGCCGGGGCGCGACCCCGCGCTGCTTTTCGCGGCTGCCAGCCAGGATGCGGTGCGCCAAATCATCGCTGTAGCCCTGGCCGGCCCCCCTGCCCCGCCCGCGGTGGAAGCGCAGCTCGCCGCGCCGGACCAAGCCCCCGATGCGGCGGTGGAGGTGCATTGCCGCCCCTTGCGTGGGGAGCAAGGGGCCTTGCTCCGCGTGTTGGACATCACTGCGCGGCGGCGGCGCCAGGCACAGTTGGAAGAAGCGGCGCGGTTGGAAGCCGTGGGCCGGCTCGCCGGCGGTGTCGCGCATGATTTCAACAATTTGCTGGCCGCCGTGGGTGCGGCAGCGGAAACCGCGCTGGCGCGTGGGCAGGATGCCGCAACGGCCGAGGATTTGCGCCAGATATTGGACAGCGCCGGGCGCGGCGCCCGGCTGGTACGCCAGCTTTTGGCCTTTGCCAGCCGCCAGGCAGTGCAACCGCGCGTAGTCGCACTCGACCGCGCGGTGGATGGCATGGCGCCGCTACTGGCGCGTCTTTTGGGCCGGCGCATTCCGATCACGCTTGATCTTGAACGGCCAGGCCCCTGCGCGCGCGTGGACCCAAGCCATATTGACCAGGCGCTGATGAACCTGGCGGTGAATGCGCGTGATGCCATGCCGAAAGGCGGCAAGCTGCATATCTCCGTCACAAGCCGTGACCTTGAAGCGCCGGAACCAGCACAGGGCGGCACCATCGCCCCGGGTCCCTGGGCCATCCTGGAAGTGCAGGATGAAGGTGCGGGGATGGAGCCCGACCTGATCTCGCGTATCTTCGAGCCCTTCTATACCACCAAGCGCGATGGCGGCGGCACAGGGCTTGGGCTTTCGACCGTGCTTGGCATTCTCAGGCAATCGGGCGGCCATGTATCGGTGCGCTCCCGCCCCGGAGAGGGTAGTCGGTTTCGCCTGTGGTTTCCACGCGTTGCGGCGGAGCCGGATAAAACTGTGGCGCATACACCGGGCGTGCATGCTATCGGCGCCGGGCGGCGGCTTTTGCTGGTGGAAGATGAAGCGCCTTTGCATCGGCTTTTGACCCGCGCGCTCACCACCGCGGGCTATGAGGTAACGGCGGTGGAAGATGGCGAAGCGGCGCTTGGCGCCATTGCCGCCGGGCTGAAGCCTGATCTGGTGATTTCGGATGTCGCCATGCCGGGCAGCATTGATGGCCTGACCCTTGCGCGCCGCCTGCGAGAGACCAGTCCTGATCTGCCCATTGTGCTGATGTCAGGCTATGCGGAAGGCACGCTGAGCGGAGAGGTCGTGACCGAGAATTTCTATTTCCTGCAAAAGCCCTTCCGCATTTCCGAAATGCTATCGCAGATCGCGGGCGCGCTCACGCGTCGGTGAGGCTTCCCAGCCCCTGATCTAGCCCAGGGTTTGCGCGATGGCTTCAATATCCAAAGCTGCCGCCGCACTTGGGTGGCGTGTCAGCAACGGCACCTGATGGCGAATGGCGTCACGCACCTTGAGGTCACGCCGCACAATGCCCGCCAGGGGAATTTCGCGCTTCAGAAAAGCACCAGCCGCACGACGGAGCGCTTCATAAGTGCGCTGCCCGCTGGCGCGGTCATCCGCCATATTCACGACAATCCGCGAAATGCCTTTGGGATTATCCTTGCCGTGCAGTTTCAGCACCGCATAGGCATCGGTCAGGCTGGTGGGTTCTTCGGTCGCCACCACCAACAGCAAATCCGCCGCCGCCGCGATGCGCCGCTGCGCCATATCAAGCCCGGCACCCAGATCAACCACCACATCCTGCCAATGCCCCCGAGCGCTACCTAGCGCCGCAAGGAAGGCATCCAGCGCGGTGGAACTGAGGGAGGCAAGCGCGCCTGAACCGGAACGGCCCGCCAATACATCAAAGCCCGCATCTGGGATGCGCGTGGCAGCTTCGGCCGGCGTCATCTTGCCGGAGAGTACGGCCGAAAGGTCTCGCTCCGGCTGAATGCCAAGCTGCACATCAATATTCGCGAGGCCCAAATCCGCATCAGCCAGCAGCACGCGCCGCCCTTTGCGCGCCAGCGCCTGAGCAAGGCTGATCGAAAACAATGTCTTGCCAACGCCACCTTTGCCAGAGGCTACCACGATCATGCGCCCGGTTTGGGACGCGACACTCCCGTTCGACATCAAGGGTTTTCCTTACCGGGCCCTGCGGCCCCGCGCTGAGCAGACGCGTTCTGTGCAGACGCGTTTTGTGCAGAGGAGAGCAAGCGCGATGCCAGCCCCTCCGGCGTCAGGGTTTCAAGCCCATCGGCAACTTCCGGGCCGATGCCCGCTTCCGTCAATGCAAGCGGCCCGGCCTTGGCCGCCATCAATACGCCCCCCAAGCGCCGCGCCGCATCCAGCCTGGTTGGCAGCAAATGCTGTGCGCCAAGGGCGGCAAAAGCACGTGCCAAATCGGCAGCTTCGGCCGGATCAAGCCCGGCCGGCAGCACGACCACCATATCCGCCCCGGCTTGCGTCACCAATTGGCGCAATTGCCGCGCCTGATCCTCATTGAAGGGGTCGCAGCCGGCAGTATCAATCAGCACCGGCTGGCCGGGGCTGCGATGCACCAGCGCCTTGGCGAGCATGGCAGGTGTTGGCGCCACCGCGAGCGTGACCCCCAAAACCCGCGTAAAGGCAGCAAGCTGTTCGACCGCGCCGGCGCGTTGGCCATCCGTGGTGATAACCAGCGGAGGCGTACCGCCCAGCACCATGCGCGCAGTGAGCTTGGCGGTCGTGAGCGTTTTGCCCGCACCAGGCGGGCCAGCCAGCAGCAAAGGGCGGTCCCGGCCCAAGGGCAGCGCGGTAAAGGCCAAGGCCTCGGCCAGGCTTTGCGGCAGTGCGCCTGCTGACAAGGCCTGCGAAAGGCTGGGCGGGATATTGTGGAAATCAAGCGGCCCGGGCGCCGCAAAGGGCGCAGCGCTGGTCAGCGGCTGAATCAGGATCAGTTCATCCGGCTCAAGCGCCGCGGTGATTTCCACGCCATGGCGGGTGCGGCGCTGTTCCAGGATGATCGCATCGGCGCCGAGTTCGGCCCGAATTTGCGCCATGGCTTCGGCCATATTGGCGCCGTGAAAAAGCTTGAGCCGCATGCCTCAGCGGCCCCTTTGCGCGGCAGGCAAGTTTGGTGGCGTGTGCACCACCTAAAGTGACCCCACGGTGCGAATGCGCGCGCGCGGATGGATTTCAGTATGCGCCAACACCGGGGTTGATGGGCGGAAGCGTTCCACAATCGCCCGCACATGGGCGCGAATAGCCCCGGAACAGACCAGCACGGGCTGTTCGCCCATGGCATTGGCCTGATCGAAAACGGTTCTGAGCTTTTGCATGAAGTCCGAAAGCTTGGACGGCGCCATGGCAAGCTGCCGATCATCAGCCGGGCCGATCAGCGCTTCAGTAAAGGCCACTTCCCAATCGGCTGAGAGCGTGATCATCGGCACATAACCCTCAGGCCCGCGCGCCGCATCAGAAAGCTGGCGCGCCAGACGCTGGCGCACGATTGCCAGGATGGAGGCAACGGTTCGTGCGCCGGCGGCATTGGCTTCCTGAATGCCTTCCAGGATCGTCGGCAAATCACGAATGGAAACCCGTTCCGCGAGCAGGCTTTGCAGGATGCGCTGAACACCGCCAACCCCGATCGGCTGCGGCACAAGATCAGACAGCAGCTTCTTCTGTTCTGCCGGCAATTCATCAAGCAATTTCTGCGTCTCGGCGAAGGAAAGCAGCTCGGCCATAAATTCGCGGACGATTTCGGTGATGTGTGTGGCGACAACGCCCGCGCAATCCACCACGGTGCAGCCGCGCGCCAGGGCTTCTTCGCGGCGCGCTTCGTCTATCCACAGCGCAGGCAGGCCGAAGGTTGGTTCCGTGCAGCGTTCGCCGGGCATATCCGGTATGCCGCCTGATGGATCAATCGCGAGCAGCAAGGGATGGCGCAATTGTCCCCTGCCGGCTTCAATTTCCTTGACCTTGATGACATAGGTATCCGATGGCAGGGCGAGATTATCCTGGATACGCACGGATGGCAGCACGAAGCCCATTTCCTGCGCGATGGTGCGGCGCAGCCCCTTGATCTGATCCGTCAGACGCGGCGCATCACCCGCCGCAAGCGACAGCAGCCCATAGCCCAATTCCAGCCGCAGCAAATCCATCTTGAGGGATTCGCCAATCGGCAAATCAGCCTCTGGCGTCGGCAAAGGCGGTGCGCGCGCGGCTATGTCGCGTTGTTGTTCCTTTTGCATCAGGCGCCAGGCGGCAAAGCCCGCCGCACCTGCAAGAACCGTAAAGGGCAGGAAGGGCATGCCCGGCATCAGTGCCATGATGGCCGAAGCGCCGGCAGCAATGGCGAGCGGCTTGGGGCTTGAGGCCAATTGCTCGACCAGCGCCTGATCCGCCGTGCCTTCCGTGCTGCCCTTGGTAACCACGATACCGGCGGCGACCGAAACCAGCAGCGCCGGGATTTGCGTGACCAGCCCATCGCCCACGGTCAGCATCGAAAAATTAGTGACGGCATCACCGAAACTCATGCCGTGGCGCAGGCTGCCAATGGCAATCCCGCCGATAAGATTGATGGCGGTGATAATCAGGCCCGCAATGGCATCGCCGCGCACGAATTTCGCGGCACCATCCATGGAACCATAAAAGCCGGTTTCCGCTTCCAGTTCCTTGCGGCGCAAACGGGCCTGGTTTTCGTCAATCAACCCAGCCGAAAGATCAGCATCAATCGCCATCTGCTTGCCGGGCATAGCGTCCAAGCTGAAGCGCGCGGCAACTTCTGCAATGCGTCCGCTGCCCTTGGTGATGACAACGAAATTCACGATCAACAGGATGAAGAAGACAATCAGACCAACCGCGACATCGCCCCCCATCAGAAAGCCGCCAAAGGCCGAAATCACGTGTCCCGCCGATTCCGGCCCCTCATGCCCATGGGTCAGGATGATGCGCGTGGTGGCGACATTCAGCGACAACCTGAGCAGCGTGGTCAGCAGCAGCAATGTCGGGAAGGAGGTGAAATCGAGAGGTCGCTGCAAAAACAGCGATGTCATCAGCACCAGCACCGATAGCGTGATGGAAATCGCCAGCCCCAAATCCAGCAGCAGCACCGGCAGCGGGACAATGAGAACAACAAGCAGCATCGCGACGCCAAGCGCCAGCGACACGTCATTGCCGGGCTGGGCACGCTTTAGCCAGGAAGGAACCAGTGTTTCTGACACGCGCTTCAGTCAACCGTGGCGGAGGCTGGCATCTGCCCTGGAATGGGCGGCACCGAAACACCCGCAGCGCGGTATTCATGCAGCTTATTGCGCAGGGTGCGGATGGAAATACCCAGCATTTCCGCTGCCCGCGTGCGATTGCCCAGGCAATGGGAGAGCGTTTCCAGAATTAACTCCTGCTCCACCTCCTCCATCCGGCGCCCAACCAGCGCCGCAGCGTTGCGGGGCGCGGGCGACGTGGCCGCAGCTTGTGCCGGCGCCATTGGTGTCGGTGAAGCTTCTGGCATCGCCGCCGTGATCGGCGCGGCCATGGCGGCCACCGATGCGGGCGTCATCAATTCAATGGCATCGGCACCAATCGTGCTGCCTTCGGCCAAAAGCACGGCGCGATGAATGGCATTTTCCAATTCGCGCACATTGCCGGGCCAGGGATGGCGCAGCAGCATGGCTTCAGCTTCAGGCGTCAGCAGGCGATGGGGCAAGCCATTGGCCTGGGCATAGCGTTCAGCGAAATAGCGCGCGAGAGGCAGGATATCAGCCAGCCTTTCACGAAGCGCTGGAATACGGAGCCGCACCACAGCCAGGCGGAAGTAAAGGTCTTCACGGAAACGCCCCTTGGCGACTTCCATCTGAAGATCACGATGCGTCGCGGCCAGGATGCGCACATCAATCCGAATGGGCGCGCCACCACCCAGGCGATCTATTTCGCGTTCCTGGATGGCGCGCAGGATCTTGGCCTGAAGGCGGGGGTCCATTTCGCCGATTTCATCGAGCAATAGGGTGCCGCCATTCGCCTGTTCGAACTTGCCCTTGCGCGCCGCGACAGCTCCGGAAAAGGCGCCCTTCTCATGGCCAAATAACTCGCTTTCCAGCAGCGCTTCCGGCAGCGCCGCGCAATTCAGCGCAACAAAGGGGCCATTGGCGCGGCGGGAGGCAGCGTGCATATGCCGCGCCAGCACTTCCTTGCCCGTGCCGCTTTCCCCCGTGATCAGCACCGAAGCATCGGCGCGCGCAATCTGGGTGGCGCGATCCAGCAACACCACCATGGATGGGTCCTGGACCACGGGCTTATCCGCCTCACCAGCTACAGTCTGCAGCATGGCGGCGATTAGCTCCGCATCAGGCGGAAGTGGCAGGAATTCCTTGGCGCCGGCGCGAATGGCGCGCACTGCGGCGTCCGCGTCATTGGGCCGCCCGCAAGCAATGACGGGGCAGGCGATACGTTCTTCCGTCAGGCAGGCAATCAGCCAACCCACATCATGCGTCACATCGCAAAGCACCAGGTCAGCGCCATCTGCCCGCAGTTTCGCGAGCCCGGCTGCCGCCCCTTCGGCGACCGTCAGGCGCGCGCCACGCGCCACGGCAATGCGCGCCGCCTGGCCGAGTTCCGCTTCCAACGACCCGATGATCAGTACCCGCGCCATATCACCCGCCGCGGTCTGACTTCACGATTTCTGTCATGGTGATGCCAAGGCGGTTATCATCCACCATCACCACTTCGCCGCGCGCGACAAGGCGATTATTGACGTAGATATCCACTGCCTCGCCCAATCGGCGATCCAATTCCACCACCGCGCCACGGCCGAGTTTCAGCAATTGGCTGACCTGCATGGTGGCGCGGCCCAGCACGGCGCTGATCTGCACTGGGATGTCATAGACAGCATCCAAGTCGCGCATGGTGCCGGCTTGGCCTTGCGGGCGCTGATCCTGCGCCGGCGGTGCCATGGCTTCGAAATTATCCGATCCGCTCATGTCATTTTATCCTAAAGCTTTGGGCTTTCCGAAGGCGGGCCTGTTTCAGATGAAGGGCCAGCCCTGGATCACCCCTTTTGAATTTCGGGTTCAACATATAGGCCGGCGGCGCTGAGCGCTTCAGCAATCGCCAGACGTCGCTTCGCAAGATCGAATTCGGCGCCGCCCCCCTGCCAGGATGCGCGCGCATCACCTGGGGCCAGCGTGGCATCCGGCACCAGGGTAACGGCAAGATCACCAACCAAGGCGCGCACATCTTCGATCAAGCCGGGCGCAACGTGCAAATGTGCCTCTGGCAGGAAGCCCAGTGCTGGGCGCAGTCTTTCGGCGAAATCAGCGACCAGGTCAGCACTTTGCTGAGCGGCCAGCCCTGGCAACGCCGCATCCAGCATGGCAAGCGCAACGCGCGCGACGCCCTTGCTGGCTTCAATGGCGACATCGGCCGAGGCTTGCTGGCTGGCAGCCAGGCTTTTGGCGACATTCGCTAGGCTTTCCGCTGCGCGGTTGGCCGCTTCCTGGGTCATGGAAGCGCGGCCGGCGGCAAAGCCATCCTCGCGCGCTGCTGCGGCAACAGCGCGCAGCGTTTCTTCCATGGGGTCTGGTTCAGGCGGCAGCGGTGGCATGCGCGCCGCTTCTTCCCGCGCCGCATCCAAGGCTTCGATCAATGAAGTGGGGGCGAATTCCCGCAAAAGTACCGTGCGCGAGACCGGAACAAATCCGTCTGACATCAATACACCATCTCGTCCTCACGCCCTTCTTGGAGCGTGATCTGGCCTTGCGCGGCAAGGTCCTTCGCCATCACCACCACTGCGGCCTGCGCCTCATCCACTTCGCGCAGTCTGACGGGGCCAAGATTGGCAAGGTCTTCCTTGAACATCTTGCCGGCGCGTTCGCTCATGTTCTTGAGGAATAGGTCGCGCAGATTCTCCGATGCCCCCTTGAGAGCGAGGATCAGCTGTTCCTTCGGTACGTTGCGCAGCAGTACCTGAACGCCTTGGCCATCCAGACGCACCAAATCATCGAAGGTGAACATGAGCGCACGGATACGTTCCGCAGCGTCACGGTTGCGTTCTTCAAGGGCGGCCAGAATGCGGCTTTCGGATTGGCGGTCCAGATTATTGAAGATTTCTGCCATCATCTCATGCGCGTCACGGCGTTGAGCGCGCGCCAGATTGGACATGAATTCGGCTTTCAGCGTCCTTTCGACACCGTCCAGCGCTTCCTTTTGCACGCTTTCCATCCGCAGCATGCGCATCACCACTTCCATGGCGAAGCTTTCGGGCAGCATGGAAAGAACCCGCGCCGCATGTTCGGCCTTCACCTTGGTCAGCACCACAGCCACCGTCTGCGGATATTCATTCTTCAGGTAATTCGCGAGAACAGCCTCATTCACATTACCAAGCTTGTCCCACATGGTCCGTCCCGCAGGACCACGGATTTCTTCCATGATTTGCGAAACGCGATCCCGCGGCAAGGTGCGCAGCAGCATGCGTTCCGTTGTTTCCCATGTGCCGACAAGATTGCCAGTCTGGCCGATGGAATCGGTAAACTCGCGCGCCAGATCCTCAACCGCCGCCGACGAGACCGTGCCAAGGCTTGCCATTGCCTGAGAAATGTCGCGGATCTCATCCTCATGCATCATGGCGAAAAGCTTGGAGGCATGCTCCTCACCCACTGCCAACATGAAGGTCGCGGCCTTTTGCGGGCCGGTCATCTTGCCGCTCATGCCGGTTCCTCCGGCGGGGCGATCCAGCGTCTGAGCACATTAAGCGATTGTTCTGGGTTACTTTCCACCAATTGCTGAAGCTGATTGATGGAGGAAGCCCGCATCTGTCCCTGCACCATGGAAAGTGTCACCATACCATCCTGTTCTGGCCCTGCATCACCGGCGACAGCCGGCAGGCCGCTGCCGCCAGCGGCGCCAGCCAGCGCGCCGGTCTGCGACGGCTTCGCAAGAGTCACAAGGCGCCGCACCGCCGGCCGCCCCAAAAGCAGGATCGCCACCAGCGCAACAAGGGCAAAAAGCGCACTTTCGATTATGCGGGCGACAGTCGAGGAGGTGAAGGCGATATCAAAGAAACTACGTTCGCCGCTATCCGCCGGCAAAGGCGGTTCGGCGAAGCGCATCGCCACGACCTCAACCTTGTCGCCACGGCGTTCGTCAAAACCTACGGAGCTTCGTACCAATGTCGCGATCCGCGCCAATTCTTCAGCCGAGCGTTCACGATATTGCGGCGGTCCATTGGCCTGGGGTTCCCAAACACCATCCACCAACACGCCAATGCTGATGCGCCGGATAATCGGTTGATCGCGCGTGGTGCTGCGCGTGGTGCGCCCGATCTCGAAATTGGTGGTTTCTTCCTGACGGCTTTCCTGCGTGCCGCCCGGCGCGTTTTCATTGCCGGGCAGGTTGTTCTGTACCGTTGTCGGCGCAGGTTCTGAACCGCGAGAGCTTTCCTGCACGCTTTGCTGGCTGCGCGCCACCTGATTGTCAGGGTCAAATCGTTCTTCGGTGATCTGGACACGATCGAAATCCATATCAACCGTGGCTTCGGCGCGCACGCGCCCCGGGCCAAGGCTGCGCTCCAGCATTTCCTCAACCGCGCGCGCCAAGCGCAATTCCTGACCACGCCGCATTTCTTCCTGAGAAGCCGCCGCCGCTGGGCCCGATAGCGCTTGACCACCGCGGGCCAAAAGCGCGCCGCGTGAATCAACAATGGAAACATTCTGCGGCCGCAAGCCAGGTACTGCGGTGGAAACCAGGTGCAGCACCGACTGAATCGCTTCCCGATCAAGCCGCTGCGCACCCTGCATGGTCAGCATGACCGAGGCTTGCGCATCACCACGTTCCCGCGAAAAGGCTTCGCGACGCGGCAACACAAGATGCACACGCGCGGCGCGCACACCAGACAGGGTCGCAATACTGCGCGCCAATTCGCCTTCCATGGCGCGCACACGGTTCATATCCTGCTGAAAGGGTGTGGTCGTCAGGCTTTCATTGCGATCAAAGATTTCGTAGCCAACGTTACCACCCGATGGCAGGCCTTCGCGCGCCAGCGACAGCCGCAGACGACCCACCTGGTCATCAGGCACCATGATCCGGGTGCCATTGCCTTCGATGCGATACGGAACCTTGGCCCGATCAAGCGCAGCGACTACCTGCCCGGCATCGCGTTGCTCCAAATCCGCATATAGAAGCCCCATGACCGGCTGGCTGGCCCGCAGCACAAGCCAGACCATGAGCCCGAGTACAAGCACGGCCGTGCCGGCCAGGGCACCCAAGCGCCACATCCCCAAGGCACGCACCTGAGCGACGAAATTGCCCATCACCCCCAATCCTCTTTCCCAAGCGTCCCCTGAGCCAAAGCCCCGCTTATACGATTGTCATATACCACAATCGGCAAAAATTTCCTCAAAGGAAATGTAGGATTTAGAACAAAATGGCGGAAAGACGACCCGTGTATCATTTTTGATACATTTCTTGAGGTTCAACGCCCCTTGGCTATGCCTCAAGCTTGCCGCCCACTCAATTGAGAGGGGCGGCAAAACCACGAGACTGCGGGAGAAAGGGGCCTCAGTTACCCGAATTGACGTTGCGGAGCTTGTCGAAGCTGACCTGCAACTGGCCGAGTAGCAGCTTCAGATCACCGCCCGCCCTTTCGGCCCCAGTCACCTTGCCGACGGTCGTGAAGGGTAGCGCCTCAGGCTTGCCGCCGATAGCAACGCCAGTGACGCTCACCTTATAGGCGCCATCCGGCAGCGCTAGCCCATCAGAGCCCTTGCCATCCCAGGACCAAGTCTTGGGCGCACTGCCAAGCGGAACCGTTTCCTGGCGAAGGACGCGATCGCCGCTACCCCGGATGGTGACCAAGGCGGTCTGAGAGGCACCAGCTGCCGGCAAATTCAGCGACCCGGTACCGCTTTGCAGGGTGATCTGCTCAGCCTCAACCGACACCTTCTGGCCGATAAGGGGCGCGCTGGCGGTCAGCTGAGATGTCTGCTCCAGCGCGAGCAAGCGTTGCAGGTTCTGGTTCATCGAGATCTGCTGTTCGACCGAGGCAAACTGCACCAATTGATTGGTCATCTGGTTCGTATCCAGCGGATCGGTTGGGCTTTGGTTCTTGATCTGCGTGGTCAGCAGGGTCAGGAAGGTATTGAAATCCCCCCCGAATTTCGAACTCTGCGCGGTGCTGGTGGCGGCATTGGCGGAAGCGGCAGCAATGGATGCGGACATGGTTTGGGTTCCGTTCAGACAGCGATGTCAATAAGGGAGGTAGCGTTGCGGGTCGGGCCTGGCAGCACTGGCATGGTGCGGTCACCATCCAAGCCGCCTGCGATCATGGAAGCGCGGTGGCCCCTTTCATGGGCCGAACCTTGTTGCTGCTGGCGCCCCTGATCCGAGGCGAGGGAGAAAGACAGCGAGCGCGCCATATCCCCGAGCCCCGACTGGTTCAGTGCCCGGTCCAATTCACGCTGGTCGCGCTGCAAAAGGGCCAGGGTTTCGGGCCGTTCCGCCACAATGCGGACCTGGCCGGCTTCCTTGCCTTGGCCGATGCTCACTTCCACGCGGCCAAGTTCCACTGGATCAAGCGCGATGGTCAGCGCTTCATCCCCGCGGCCAAGAGCAAGAGAAACAACCACAGGGGCAAGCTGGCGTGCCGGCGGTGCGGGCAATTCACGTGCGACAGAACTGGGCGCCGGCGCATCAATGCGTTGCAGCATGCCATCAGCCGGCGCGAAGCCTGAGGGTGGCATCGCAAGGCCGTCCACTCGGCCTTCAACGGAAGCCTTGGCGTTGTTTGCCTTGGGGGCTTCCAGGCTGGCCAGGTGAGAACTCGCCATCACGGTTTCGGTGGCCATGACCAGCTTCACCTCGGGCGCCGCTTCAGTAGTGTTGATGGCCTTGGCGAGGCGCGTCAGCGCTTCGGTGTTTCTAGCGGTATCGAGCGCTTCCTTGGTCCGCAGGATGGGCGCGGGTTTGGCGGGGCCGCCCGTGGCTTGCGGGCTGGGCGCCATCTGCGCCGCCGCCTGAGCTGACCCGGCTGCCAAGGCATTGGCGAGGTTATGCTGTTGATCTGCTGTGATATTTGGCGCCGCCTTCAACGCCATGCCCTGCTGCCCCGCCGGCATCGCCGTGGTAGCTGCGATATCTGGCGCCGCATCTGGCGCCGCGTTCAACGCCATGCCCTGCTGCCCCGCCGGGATCGCCTTGGTGGCCGTGATCTCGGCTTGTGACGCCTGAGCGGTTCCCGCTGCCGCAAGCGTGGCAGCGGCGGACGGGTCCTCCATGGGCGTGACCAAACCTTGGACGACACCCTTTTCGGTCTCGATCATGCCCGAGGCAGGGTTGGCCTGCTGACCAGACCCGGAAATAACAAGCTGAACCGCAGCGCCTGGCTGGCCAGCCAGGGTTTGGGCCGCCGGCATGATCACAGCCGATTGCAGCCCGGCAAGACCTGTCGGCATTTCTGCTTGGGTCAGGGCCATTTGCGCTGAAGCTTCCTGGTCCACCAATGCGCCCAACGCAGCCTCAACCAACGGGGCCGCGGGTTCAGCCGCGGCTTCCGCCAGCCCGCCAGCGGGGTTTGCAGCCTGCGGCGCCGTTTCGGGTGCGCCAAAGTCACGCCTTGTAGCGTCTTGCCTGGAGTTGACGCTTTTACTCTCAGCTTGACTGTGATCTTGGCGCTCTGTTGCCTTGACTGCTGTATCGGCGTTTGGGGCCTGCGGACCCTCCTCAGGCGCGGAATCAAGCGCATCGCGCAGCTTGTCCTGAAATCCCGCCGATTCCTTCTGAACGCTGCGCGCCGAAGTGCCTGCCGTTTGACTAACGGCCGGTTTGGGCGGCGGTGCAGAAGCAGTTTCCAACATTCAGCGTTCCAGTCAAATTTTTTCTATCGAAGCCTTCCACCCGCCTGCTCAGGCACTACCCCGAAGCAGGAAAGGCGCGGCGCCGACGCAGTGTCGATTACAGGGGGCAGCAAGTGGCGGGCCAGAGAATTCCCAGCTTCATGCGGCAGGAATTGCCGCGAACTGCGCAATACTTGCCCTGTGGCGGCGGATTCAGCCCTCGATTCACCATCCGAAACGGCAATTTGCGCTGGCATGGCGCTTGCCTCCCGACCTCAGATGTCACGCGCTGAACCTTTTCGGCAGGAGAATTAGCCATGTCGCTTTATAGCTCGATGAACACCGCCCTGAGCGGCATGAGTGCGCAGTCGCGCGCGCTTGGGCACATTTCGGACAATGTCGCCAACACGCAGACAACCGGCTTCAAGCGGACGGATACGAATTTCGTTTCCTATATTTCGGAAAGCAATTCCGAAGTGCATCGCCCCGGCACCGTGCTGGCACGACCGGACTTTACCAACCAGGTGCAGGGAACGATTGAGCAGGTGGAAAACCCGCTGGCCATGGCGATTTCCGGCCAAGGCTTCTTCACCGCTGCGCTGCCAGTTGGCACGAATCAGGATGGCACAAAGAACTTTGACGCGCGCAACTTTTATACCCGTGCCGGCGATTTCAACCGTGATCGCGAAGGCTATATGGTGAATGGATCGGGCTATGTCTTGCAGGGCTGGCCAGTGACGGATGGCGTGGTGGACAAGACACAGCTTGCGCCCATTCAGGTCAAGGAAGATGTCTTTACCCCGACGCCGACGCAGGACCTTAACTTCATCGGCAATCTTGCTGCGGGTGGCACCACCAACCAAAGTACGTCGATTCAGGTGATTGATTCGCTGGGCCGTTCCCGGGCGCTGCAGCTGACCTTTGCACCTTCGGCTTCGCCTACCGATAATACTTGGAATTTGTCCATCACGGCGCCCAATGCAACCAACGGTACGCCCGCCGGCAATTTGGGCAACATCAACATCCTGTTCGGCAAGGATGGTGCGGTGGATCAGCCGGACGGCACGCTCGCTGAGTTTACGACCCCCACTGGCACCCTCAGCGGGACTACGGCCACGACTGGATCGCCAGCAGCGGTCACCTTCCAGGCTGACTTTGGCCAGGGGCTCCAGACCATGGTGCTCAACCTGGGCAGCTTTGGTGTCTCGGGTGGGCTTACGCAATTTGCCTCCACCGGCGCAAGTGGTCTCAGCGTCAACAGCTTCGAGCAGAATGGTATTCCGCTTGGCTCCTTCTCCTCGGTCACCACGCAGAAGAATGGCGATGTGCGGATCAACTACGACAATGGCCAATCCCGCATTGTAGCGCGGGTACCGGTGACAGTGTTCAAGGATGCGGATAAGCTGGAACATCTGGACGGCCAGGCCTTCCTGCGCACCACGGAAAGCGGTGAAGCGCGCGTTGTGGAAGCCGGTGAAGACGGTGCAGGGCTTCTTTCCACGCGCGCGGTTGAGCGTTCAAATGTGGATATCGCCACTGAATTTTCCAAGCTGATCCTGGCGCAGCGCGCTTATTCCGCGAATACGAAGATCGTCACAACAGTAGATGAGCTTTTGCAGGAAACGCTGAATATGCGGCGCTAAGGCTGCATGAAGCATCATTGATTGGCCCTGAGACATGAGCATTGACGCCGCCCTGCTGATTGCACGATCGGGACTGCTGCATACGCAGCGGGCCCTGTCCAACGCAGCAGATAATGTGGCGAATGCTGAGGTTGAAGGCTATACGCGCAAGCGCATTGTTGGTGATGCGGTTTCCGTCAGCGGACAGGGTATGGGCGTACGTAGCCTTGGCCCGATGCGTGAATTGGATACCGCGCTCACGAATGAAATGAACAAGCGCCGTTCGGCGAGGTCAGCCGCAGAATTGCGGGATAACGTCTTGTCCCGCATCAATGAAGCGCATGGTGATCCAGCAAAGGCTGAATCGCTTGGTGATTTGGTCGCCAAACTGCGCACCAGCTTTATCGAACTCCGGGTTGACCCCTCTCAGGTGGTCAAACAACAGGCCGTTGTATTGAATGCAGCGCAAAATACTGTGGCGCGCTTTAATGATATCGCCAGGGTCGTCGGGGAAGCCCGCCAAGCCGCGCATGATGGCATTGTGCAGAAAGTCGCACAGGTCAATTCGACGCTTCGCGAGATCAGTGTCCTGAGGGACGATGTTGTGGAGCGTACCGGCGCTGGCGTGCCCACGGCCGATGTTGAAGATAAGCTGGATGTCGCACTTACCCGGTTAAGTGAGTTATTGGAAGTGAAGCCCATTCGCCAGGCCAATGGTGGCCTTCTGCTGCTGGGCGCGGGCGGCATCACCATTCCCATCCAGAAAACAGGGGATGTCTTCTCAGTACCAGGCGCGGTCATTGCGCCGGATAGTTTTTACCGTGGGTCAGGCACGATTCCGCCCATCATGATGGGTGGCATTGATGTCACGCGCCAATTGATCGGCGGCAAGCTGGGGGAGTCCATCACGCTTCGTGATCAGACCCTGCCACGCTATCAGGCAGAACTTGACGTCGCGGCTGCCGAACTTGCTGACCGTTTTGAGGAAGTGGGCCTGAGGTTTTTCACGGACCCGTCCGGGGCTTCGCCGGACTATAGTGGCCCTGATCCTGGCACTAGTCCTAAAAACGCCTATGCAGGTAGCACTCAAGTCGGATTTGCTAATCGGATTACGGTCAACCCAGAGGTGCGTTCAGATGTTAGGCTGCTGCGCGATGGCACACATGATACAGGCGGGTTCACCAAAAATCCCGTGGGTGGCCCGGCCGGCTTCGTGACCCTGTTAGACCGCATCCTAAGCTTTACCTTCGGTGAGACGAGTGCTTCCGGCGCAAGTTGGGGCGGTTTTGCCACAAGCGGCCTCGGCCCGGATGGGACGCTTTCCAGCCCCTTTGGCTCACCGCGTAACATTGAGGATTACAGCGCGCTAGTCACTGCTTCCCAAACATCTGACAGCGCGGAAGCAACCAGCGCACTTGAAACAGCAAAGCAATTCAGTGAGGGGCTGGAGGCGCGCTTTAACCGCGAGTCCCGGGTAGATGTGGATAATGAAATGGCGTCTCTGATCCAGTTG
>JBBAUC010000028.1:0-704 GCA_040398485.1 Roseomonas sp.
AATGATAGGTTGTCGAGCCATTGCGCCTTGCAAAATCCATCAACTCATCATCGGAATCCAGATGCGGGCCGGGCAGGGTTTCCGCTTCCAGAAAGGGGCTAAGTTCCGGCGCATTCAACAGCCGCCGGATCAGCCGAATGCCGCCCAGATGCACGCGCCGATCCATGGGATCAGACAAATAATTGGGCTGAATTTCAGGGTCATCGAATACATCGGCGGACTTCGCGCGCACCCAGCCGATACTCTCCGGGCGATGCTGCCAGGCGCCGGCGGTAACCCCCGGATAATCATCCAGCACATAGACCTTGCCTTCCGCATAAGATCCCGGTGTGAAGACGCATTGCAGATCAGGCTGATCCAGGCCTTCAAAGGATTTCCAGAAAACATAGACATGCGATGGCACGGTAGCCAGGATGGAAGGCCGCCCCATCGCCCAGCGCGCTACTTGCCCGGCCAGCTTCACACCGCGCGCCAATTCATTGAGTGTGGTGACACCAGGCTTGGCGCGCATGACAACGCGGGTTGCGTAATGGTCGCGAAAATTCTCGCCCACGCCGCGCAAATCATGCAGCACCGGCACGTCAAGCTTTTGTAATAGCCAGCCGGGACCAATGCCTGAAACCTGCAGCAGCCGGGCTGTATTCGCGGTACCGGCGGAGATGATCACTTCTCGCCTGGCGCGCACTTCGCGCGGTGTGCCGCCG
>JBBAUC010000028.1:714-22148 GCA_040398485.1 Roseomonas sp.
CCGCACGCTTGCCTTCCAAAATAATGCAGCAGGCGCGCGCATTGGTGCGCACATCAAGTGTCTTGCGCGCCATGGCAGGATGCAGAAAGCCGCGCGCGGCGGAGATGCGTCGGCCGCGTTGGATGGCGCGTTGGAAATAGCCGACTCCAGCCTGATTGCCGCTGTTGTAATCTGGGTTGCGCGGAATGCCGGCCGCCACGCAACCAGCGATGAAGGCTTCCGAGAGCGGGTTGAACCAATCCATATCCGTCACGGGAATACCGCCATCGCGCCCGCGCCGTTCCTCGCCAAAGCCAAGCCGGCGTTCGGTGCGCATGTAATAGGGCAGGCAATCCGCATAGCCCCACCCGCGATTGCCGCGCTGCGCCCAGCTATCCTGATCCCCGGGCTGGCCGCGATTATAAATCATGCCATTGATGGAAGATGAACCGCCAAGCGTGCGCCCTTGCACGGTTTTTACGCGTCGTCCGCCGGTATTCTCCGTGGGTTCGGTACTGAATTGCCAGGTGATGTCGGGGTTCACCAAAGCCTTGATGAAGCCAGCGGGGATATGAATGAAGGGGTTGGTATCGGGCGGGCCGGCTTCCAACACGCAGACGGTGGTTTCCGGATCTTCCGTCAGCCGCGCCGCAAGGATGGATCCCGCCGCCCCCGCACCCACAATCACGTAATCGAAGGTATCGGCATCCGCTTGCGCCATGGTTGCTTCCCATTCCTGAACGGATGGAATCCTAGCAAGCTTTGGCCGCGGCGCCAGCCCAAGACAGGCAGGGCATTTTGCCCCATGATGCCCGGCAAGATTTGGGGACCAGACCGCCATGACCAACCCAGCAGAGTTTACCGCCCCACCGCGCCGCGCCGGCTGGATAGAACGCCCGGATGCGCGCATCCGCTATGAAGTCACGGGCGAAGGGCCTGCGATTGTCTTCGCGCATGGGCTCGGCGGTAATCTGATGTCCTGGTGGCAGCAGGTGGCGCATTTCGCGCCGCGCTATACCTGCGTGGCCTTTTCCCATCGCGGCTTTTTCCCTTCCACCGCGCCAGGGGAGGGGCCTGATCCCGCTGCTTATGCCGCTGATCTGGCGGCTTTGGTGGATGAGCTTGGCCTTGGCGATATCCGCATCATTTGCCAATCCATGGGCGGTTGGACCGGGGTTGAATATGCGCTGCTGCGCCCGGGTCGCGTGAAGGCGCTGGTTCTCGGCGCCACCACCGGCACGCTCGACCCGCGGCAGATGCGTGAACCGGAACAATCGCGCCTGAAAGCCTGGCAGGAAGAAAGTGCGGCGGCGCGTGAGGCGGGGATGAAGCGCAATATCAACCCTGCTGCCGGCGCGCGCATGGCGGCGGAACAGCCGGCGCTCTATCACCTCTATAACCATGTCTATGGCCTGACCGGCGGCTTTGATCGCGAAGCGGTGCGCGCGCGGTTGCAGGTGGGGCGCAACCGTGCGCCGGAATCCTTCGCGGCGGCACAATGCCCGCTGCTGTTTATTCCGAGCGAGGAAGATATCGTGCTGCCGCCCTTCGCCGCCCGAGCCATGGCCAGTGCCATTCCGGGTGCGCGCTATGCCGTGCTGCATAAGGCCGGCCATTCCGGTCATTTCGAACGCGCAGCCGCCTTCAACGCCTTGGTGGATGCTTTCTTTGAGGAGATTGGCGCATGAATGCCGCCACACTTTCCATTTGCGTGGATGATTATCCGCATACCATGGCGCTGCATCGCGGTGAGACCGCGAGTGCGTCGCTTAGCCTAGCGATGCAGGTGGTGAAGCCCATCAGCAAGGCTTTCGCGCCCATGGTGCGCGAAGGGCGTTTTGACATCAGCGAAATGGCGATTGCGACTTTCCTAATGGCGAAAGCTGCCGGGCGCGATTTGGTGCTGCTGCCGTTGGTGGTGGCGGAACGCTTTCAGGAAACGGCGATGTTCTGCCGCGCGGGAAGGGGTATCGAAACCCCCGCCGATCTTGCCGGCAAGCGCATTGGCGTGCGCGCCTATAGACAAACCACCGGCATGTGGATCAGGGGCGTCTTGCAGGAAAGCTTCGGGCTACGCGCGGACGCGATGCGCTGGGTGACGTTTGAAGACGCGCATGAACCAAGCTTCCGCGACCCACCCTGGGTGCAGCGTGCCGGTGCGGGCGAAACCCTGAATGGCATGTTCGATAGCGGCGCGCTTGATGCCGCCATCATGGGCTTTGAACTGCCTGCCGGTGATGATGTGCGCACGGTTTTCCCAGACCCCGCAGAGGCGGGTGCAGCCTTTCACGCGCGCTACGGCTTCAAGCCGGTGAACCATCTTGTGGTGATGAAGGGTGCCCATGCGCGGGATGCCGCGCTGGTGGCTGAAGTGCTGCGTCAATTCAATGCTGCCGGCACGGCACCGCGTAGCCGCGCGGCGCTGAACCCAGCGCTGGAATTGGCTTCACGCTGGTGCGCCGATCAGGGGTTGATGGCGCGCCCGCTCAGCCTTGATGAAATCTGGGCGGGCTTGCCGGCAGCGGTGGGGTGACGGGCTAAGCCGCCTTCGCGCCCCGCACCAGGCGCCCGGGGAGCGCGCCGGTTGCCTCACCTTCGCGATATACCGGCGTGCCTGCGACAATGGTGGCGACATAGCCATCAGCCTTTTGGATCAGGCGCTTGCCGCCAGCGGGCAGATCGTAATGCATTTTGGGCATCTCAAGCGCCAGCCGGCCGAAATCAATCACATTGATATCGGCCTTTTTGCCTACCGCCAGCACGCCGCGATCCTTGAGGCCGAGCGCATGGGCATTGTCACGCGAAATGCGCTTCACCACGAATTCCAGCGGCAGGCGCGGCCCGCGCGCGCGATCCCTCGCCCAATGCACCAGCATATGGGTCATGCAGGATGCATCGCAGATATAGCCAACATGCGCGCCACCATCGCCAAGCCCCATCAGCGTGTGTGGATGCGTCACCATATTGCGAATGGCGGTCAGGTCTCCATCCGCATAGTTCAGAATGGGACGGTTCAGAATGGCGCGGCCATCCTGTTCCATCATCAAATCATAGCAAAGCGCGGCGGGGTCCATGCCGCGCGCTGCCGCCATGGCGGCGATGGATTTTTCGGGCGGAGGCTCATAATCCGGCGGATCGCCCAGCGGGAAAATCTTTTCCCAATTATTCAAACGTACTTTTAGCGCTGGATCTTCTGTCGGTTCCGCAATAATGCGCGCGCGCAAAGCGGGGTCACGCAAAGCGGCGATGCGCTGTTCGAAGGGCAGATGCGCGATGGCCTGATAGGAAGCGCGCATCAGGAAGGGATGCTGCGAAAGCTCAAAGCCAAACATCAGGCCAACGGGGCGGCCCATTACCTGGCCATACATGGGCACGCCGGCCTCATGCGCGGATTCCACCTTATCCAATAGCCAACGCCACAGCCCCGGCTTCGATTCCCGTTGCAAGAGCGAGAATGTCATTGGCCGGCCCGACGCCGCCGCGATACGTTGCAGCCGCGCAAATTCATCTTCCGGATCGTCGAAATCCGAAATCACCTGCATCCAGCCCGAACCTTGCGCACGTATGGCGCGGGCGATGGTCTCCAACTCCGCTTCTGGCGTGCCGAGGGTTGGAATATGCCGCCCATCCAGGGTGCGATGCGCAATGGCGCGCGATGTCGAAAAGCCAAGCGCGCCGGCAGCCAAACCTTCCGCGGTCAGCCGAGCCATTTCCGCGCATTGTTCGGGTGTGGCTACCGCATGGGCTTCGGCTGCCTCACCCATCACATGCACGCGCAAGGGCGCATGGGTGACCATGGCGGCTACATCCATGTCATAAGGCCGCGCATCCAGGGCATCCATGTATTCGGGGAAGCTTTCCCAATTCCAGGGCAGGCCTTCGGTCAGCACAACCTCCGGCAAATCCTCCACACCCTCCATCAGCTTCACCAGCATATCGCGCCGTTCCGGCCGGCACGGCGCGAAACCCACGCCGCAATTACCAAGCAGCGCCGTGGTCACGCCATTGATGGAAGAAGAAAGCAGCCGGCTGCTCCAGGTGGCCTGAGCATCATAATGTGTATGGATATCCACAAAGCCGGGGGTGACGATCAGCCCCTTGGCATTGATTTCATCCGCACCGCGCGCGGAAATTTTGCCGATTTCCAGAATGCGCCCATCGCCAATGGCGATATCGGCTTCATAAGGGGCCGCGCCGGTGCCATCCACCAGCGTACCACCACGAATGATCAGGCTTGCTTCCTGTGCCATGGGGGTTTCCTTCAGGCTTTCAGGATGATTTTGCCCAGATGCGCATTGGCTTTCATATGCGCCAAAGCCTCAACCGCTTCATCAAGGGCAAAGACGCGGTCAATCGGCAAATGGAACACGCCTTCATCCACGCCCTTGCGTAAATCCCGACGTGCGATTCGTTCTTCCTCGCGGATTTCGGCGACACTGCGCGTGCGATGCGTCACGCCAATATAGGCAATGCGGCGCGTCGCGTGCAGATCAAAATCAAAATCGCCATGCGCACCGCCAAGCCGCCCGACATTCACAATGCGGCCCAGAATGGCGGTGGCGCGCATGGCGGCATTGATGGTGCCGCCGGAGACCTGATCAATCACCAGCTGCACACCGCGCCCTTCGGTCAGCGCCAGCACCTGATCCGCCCAATCGGCGTCATTGGTATTCACCGCGTGATCCGCGCCAAATTCCTTCAACCGCGCCCGCCGTTCGGCATGGGTGGACGTACCAATCACCATCCCCGCACCCATGTATTTCGCGATCTGCATACCCATCAGCCCAACGCCGCTGGAAGCACCCAGGATCAGCACCGCTTCACCCTTGGCCAAACGACCATTGGAAATTAGCGCATCATGCATGGTGGAGAGCGCCACCGGCAAAGTCGCAGCTTCCTCCCAGGACATATTCCGATCCGGCACGGGCTGCACGCGGCCCATATCCGCAATGGCATATTCGGCATAACCGCCGGAACCGGCGCACATCACGCGGTCGCCTGGCTTGATGCCCGTAACGCCAGCGCCCACCGCAGCCACCTCTCCGGCAAATTCCAGGCCAAGGATGGTGCCCGCTCCCCCCATGCGTCCATGCGCATGCCCCGCCGCCACCCCAAGATCAGCGCGGTTGAGCCCAGCCGCGCGCACCCGCACCAATACCTGCTCTGGTCCCGGAACCGGGCGTGGCGCTTGTTGTACCTTGACGCCCTCAGCAGTTACCACCGCCGCCTTCATGGTTTCGGTCATGATTTTATCCCTTTGCGCTTGTCAGATCGTAAAAGCGGATCATGCCATAGCGTCGCTCAGGCGATAAGTGCCAAGGCGATCATCGCTGCACGCCCGGATTCATGCGCCACATGGTCCAATTCAGCACCCCCGCGAAACTCACCCAGGCGAGATAAGGCACCATGAGCCAGGCGGCCCTTTCATCAATGGGCCAGAAGGTGATGATGCAGGCCAGGATGGAAAGCCAGAGCAAACACAAATCCGCCAAGGCCAGATCCATCCGCCGCATTCCGAAGAAAAAGCCCGACCAGGCGGCATTGAGCAGCAATTGTACCCCATAGATTGTGAGTGCAAGGCTGGCCCCAGCGAAACCGGCTCGGCCCCAAACCAGCCAACCCGCAGTGGCAATCATGAGGAAAAGCAGCGCCCAAGCGGGGCCAAACAGCCAATTCGGCGGGCGCCAGGGCGGCTTGGCCAGGCCTTCATACCAGGCCCCCGGTTTGAATACCGCCCCAGACATGGCCGCCGCGAAGCAGGCGCCCAGGAAGCCAAAAAAGCCGCTGATCGGGGGAAGGTCCATATTGCCTATATAGAACATGATTGCCGCTTGCGCAGGGGTGGTGGCATGGTGGCAGGACAAGGCAGGGGGAGAAACAGCCATGGCGCAACATGAATCGGATTATGTCATTCTGGGTGGGGGCTCGGCCGGTTGCGTCTTGGCGACCCGGCTGTCGGAAGATCCGGGCACGAGTGTCACCATGCTGGAAGCCGGCCCCTGGGACCGCAACCCCTGGATCCACATCCCCATGGGTTTTGCGCGGCTTTATGTGACCAAGAAATTCGATTGGAATTACCAGACCGAAGCGGAAGGGGAGCTTGGGGGGCGCAGCGTTTATTGGCCACGCGGGCGCGTGATCGGCGGTTCTGGCAGCGTCAATGGCTTGGTGTTCCTGCGCGGCAGCCCGCGCGATTACGATCGCTGGTCGCAATCCGGCGCGCGGGGCTGGTCTTACGAAGATTGCCTGCCCTATTTCAAGCGGCTTGAAACCTTCGCGGGGCCAGATAGCGAGTATCGCGGCAAGGATGGCCCGATGCAGATTGCCGAAGTGCCGGAACCATCGCCTGGTTGCCGCGCTTTTGTGGAAACCTGTGAGAAACTCGGCTTCACCCGCAATCGCGATAATAATGGCGAATGGTTTGAAGGTGTGGCGCCAAACCAGTTGAATGTGCATCGCGGGCGACGCTGGAGCCCGGCTGTGGCTTATCTGCGCCCAGCGCTGAAGCGGCCCAATTTACGCGTGGAAACGGAACGGCTTGGCCAGCGCATTTTGATCGAAAATGGCCGAGCGGTTGGCGTGGTGGTGCGTGGCCCGAGCGGTGAGGAAACCTATCGCGCGCGGCGGGAAGTGATTTTATCCTCGGGTGCCATCGAAAGCCCGAAAATGCTGATGCTGTCAGGCATTGGTGAGGCGAATGCGCTTCAGGAAATGGGCATTCAGGTGAAGGTGAATGCGCCGGAAGTGGGCAAGAATTTGCAGGATCATTTCATGGTGCGCTTTGCCTATCGCACCAAGCCTTGCGGTACATTGAATGAGATCATGGCTAACCCGATCCGTACTGCTGGTCTTGGGCTGGAATGGGCGCTGCGCCGCAAGGGGCAGATGGCGGTGGGCGCATCCGAAGCAAGCCTTTTCGCCCGTGTTCTGCCGGGTTCTGAGGAACCCGAAGTGCAATTCCAATTCGTCAATTTCAGCCTGGGCGGCAATCAGGGCACTTCGGCGAATTCTCTGGCCAAGCATCCTGGTTTCACCTTCAACTTCTGCGTCTGCCGCCCCGATAGCCGCGGTGACTTGACGCTGCGTTCCCCCAATGTTGCCGACAAACCCGTGATCCGCGCGAATTACCTGACCGCGCCTTCCGATATTCGTATCATGCTTGAATCCGCCAAACTGGGCCGGCGCATCGCTGCGACCAACCCCTTCGCCGGATTGATTGAGCGTGAAGAATTCCCCGGCCCCAAGACAGCCGCCGAGGATGAAATGCTGGATTATATCCGTGGCAATGGCACCACCGTGTATCATCCTTGCGGCACGAACCGGATGGGCACGGATTCACGTTCGGTGGTTGATTCAGAGTTGCGCGTGCGCGGCGTGCAGGGGCTACGCGTGGTGGATGCTTCGGTCTTTCCGCTGGTGCCTTCTTCCAACATTCACCCGGCCGTGCTGATGCTGGCCGAACGCGCATCCGACCTTATTCGTCGCGCGGCATGAAAGGGCTTATGATGACGCAGTTTAATCCTGGCCGCCGCGCGACGCTTTCGGCGCTATTGGCAACCCCATTTCTTTCGCTGACAGCGCAAGCGCAGGGTAGCGACTGGCCCAATCGCCCCGTGCGTGTGGTGGTGCCCTGGCCGCCAGGTGGCGGCGCCGATACCACGGCGCGCATGATTTTCCCGAAGCTCGGGCAAAAGCTTGGCCAGCCCTTCGTGATTGAAAACCGACCAGGTGCTTCGGGCAGCATCGGTGCCGCCGAAGTCGCGCGCGCCGCGCCTGATGGCTACACGTTGCTGCATGACGCAACGCCGCTCGCGATCAACCCCTTTCTGCTGCGGGTTTCCTTCGATGCGCTGGCTGATCTGAAAGCGGTCTTCCTGCCCATGCAGGTGCCGATGCTGCTGGTGATGAACCCGAACCAGGCGCCGAAATCCCTGGAAGAAGTCATCGCGCTCGCCAAGGCGCGGCCAGGGTCGCTTGATTGGGCTTCTTCGGGTAATGGATCGGCGCAGCATCTGGCGTTGGAGTTATTCACGCGTGCTGCCGGCATCACCGTGAACCATGTGCCTTATCGCGGCGGAGGGCCGGCCTTGACCGATGTGGTGGCCGGGCAGGTCGGCTATTTCTTCAGCAATTCTAATGTGTCTCTGCCCTTCGTGCAGGGCGGGCGCGTGCGCGCCGTGGCGCATACCGGGCGCGGGCGTATCGCCGCCTTTCCGGACCTGCCCGCCATTGGCGATACGCTTACGGGCTATGAGGCTTATGAGTGGAATTGCATCCTGGCCCCCGCCCGCACGCCCGCCGCCATCACTGAAAAACTGAATGCCGCATTGAATGAAGTGGTGCAGGACCCGGAAGTCGCTTCGCGCTACACCCAGCTTGCCATGGTGGTGCAACCCAATTCCACAGCGCAGGCCGAAGCCTTCCTGCGCAGCGAAACCGAAAAATGGGGCCGCGTGATTCGCGAAGCGAATATCACGCTGGAATAGATAGGTTCTAGCCAGCCAAAAACTTCTCAGCGGCGCTGGCTAGCACCTGGCAGCCCAGCGCCAAATCCTCATCCTTCGTGTCTTCGGCCCAATGATGGCTGATGCCGCCAACGGAAGGCACGAAGATCATGGAAGCCGGCATGAGCCGCGCGATGTATTGCGCATCATGCCCTGCACCTGATGGCATTTGCTGCCACAAGCCCGGCGCATGGGCTTCCGCCGCCTGGTCCAGCGCGGCCATCATGGCAGGGTCACAAATCGCGGGGGTCGCGCGGCTCATTTGCGTCAGAGTCGCGGGGCATTTCTCGCGCCGATTGCTTTCCTGCACCAAGGCGCGCAGCCCGGCTTCCATCCGTTCCAGCACAGGCACCGAAACATCGCGGAATTGGAACAATACATCCGCGCTGCCAGGGATGATGGAAGGCGCGCCTGGATCAAGGCTGATGCGCCCGGTGGTCCAAGTGCTGCGCGGGCCACAAATGCGCGGGAATTCTTGATCAATCGCGGCCAGCAGACGCACGGCGGAAAGCCCCGCATCCTTGCGTTCAGCCATGGTGGTACCGCCGGCGTGATCCTGCTGGCCCTGGAACTGAATGCGCCATTGCCAGATGGCAACAATGCCCGTCACCACGCCCACGCGCAGACCTTGGCCTTCAAGCTGCGTGCCTTGTTCGATATGCATTTCATAGAAACCCTTATGCCGCCCGGGTTCCAATTGCATGCGCGGCTTACCCGCAAGCCCTGCGGCGGCCAGCGCTTCACGCAACGGCGTGCCATCATTTCGGCTGCGGCTGCGATCAATCTCGGCTTCCGTCAAATCACCAATCATGGAACGGCTGCCGAGGAAGCCACCTTCGAAATGCCCTTCCTCATCAGCAAAGGCCGCGACATCCACGGGCAGGCCGGCCCGCGCCAAAGCAACACCAGCCATGACACCAAGCGCGCCATCCAACCAGCCCGCGTAATTCTGGCTTTCGATATGGCTGCCCACCAGCAAATGCGGCCCCGGCCCCTTGTGGCGGCCATAGACATTGCCAATGCCGTCAATATTGGCTTCCAGCCCGCATTCGCGCAGCTTCTCCATCAGCCAATGGCGGCTTTCCATATCCTGCGGCGAAAAGGTCGGGCGATGCACGCCGGTTTTATAGGCGCCGATTTTGCGCAGCTCATGAAGATCGGCAAGGAAACGCTCGGCATTGATCTGCACCATGACGGGAACCTTTGGTTGAAGAATTTTACTTTTGATTAATACCAAAAAATTCTTAGCAAGAAAATCACCGCGAAACCATTCCTGTTAACTGTTCCACAACCAGGGATGGGCTTTTCTTAAGGCCGTCACAACAAGCGTGATTCTGAGGAGCGAAAAATCCATGCAAACCAACCGTCGCGTTGAAATGGCCGAAGCGGCTTTCACCTGTGTCGCCCTGCTGGAATCCAGCAACGGCGCTGAACTCCATATGCGCGACGCGCAAGGCAAGCTGTTCCGCCTGCCATTGCGGGATGCTGACCATGGTAGCCATTTGGCGATGCTGGCTGCCTTCAGCGGCCCCGGCCGGCCAGCACGGGCGCGGCTGCGGGGGCACTGAAAGAATACATCTAAAGCGTCAGCCCGCCATCCACCACAATGGTCTGGCCCGTGACCATGGCAGCACCCGCCAGCAGAAACACCATCACTTCTGCCAGATCAGCCGTGGTGCAGCGGCGCTTCAGCGCGGCGTTGTCAATACTGCCGCGGCGCTGTTCTTCGGTCCATTCAATCATCCAGGTGGAGTCCACTGCACCTGGCGCCACGGCATTCACGCGCACTTCCGGCGCCAACCCGCGAGCCAAATTCTTGGTCAGGCTCACCACCCCCGCTTTGGTCGCGCCATAGGCCATGGAAGACCCGGCGTGATTAAGCCCGGCGATGGATGCCACACTCACCACCGCGCCACCGGCAGCGCGCAAGGCCGGCGCCGCAGCCTTGGTGCATCGAAACACGCCAAGCAGATTAACCTGCAAGACCGTGTCCCATAATTCTTCCGTCAGCCGGTCAAATTCATTGGGCGCAATCGTGGTTCTCGTCCCAGGCGTGCCGGCGTTGTTTACCAAGTAATCCAAGCGGCCGAGGTCAGCCACCGCCTGTTCAACCATGCGTTTGCAATCCGCGGCATCGGCCACATTGCCGGGTGCCGCAATCACATCCCGCCCCAGGCCGCGCAGCCGTGCCACTTCGGCGGGTCCACGCTCATCCCCCGCCAAATGGTTGATGGCGACCTTGCAGCCATTGGCCGCGAGCATTTCAACGGTCGCCAGGCCAATGCCGGAAGCACCCCCGGTTACCAGCGCGGTTTTGCCTTTCAGATCATAGCTTGCGGTCATTGGTTAGGCTCCATTCCTTCTCGTTTGGTGGGGCGACGCAACGGGCGCATATGCGCCCCTGTCATGGTCTCATTCATGGCGCTTCCCTTTCCTTGCTTTCTTGGTTTAGCCTGCCCTTATCAGCCCGCGCCGACAAGCGGGCAGGGGGAAACGAATGAAGAGATGTCTCATCGCGCTCGCCGCGATCCTTGGCGCCTGGGCGCTGCCTGCCTCAGCGCAAATTTCGCTTGTTGTGAATTTCTCTGCCGGCGGCCCATCTGATATCGTGGCTAGGCTCATGCAGAATGATATGGCGGCAGCGCTCGGCCAGCCTGTTGTGATACGTAACGTCACCGGTGCCGGCGGCACCATCGGCACAGCGGAAGTGGCGCGGGCGCGGCCCGATGGGCAGACCATTCTGCTTTCCCCAATCGGCCCCATCGCCATCCAACCGCATTTTCGCAGCAACCTGACCTATAAGCTCGAAAACCTCGCGGCGATCTGCCAAGTTGCGGATAGCCCGGTCATCATGATGACGCAGAAGAATTCCGGGCTGCGGCGCGTGGCCGATGTGATCGCTCGTGCGCGTGCCGAGAATGGCGGCATGCCCTTCGCCTCCACCGGGGCAGGCAGCATTCCGCATATTTCCATGGTGGCGCTGATGCGCGCGGCGAATATCCAGATGAACCATGTGCCGTTTCGTGGTTCGGGTGAGGTGATGCTCGCCTTCCAGCAGGGGCAATTGCAGCTTTTCACGGACCAGACCTTGTTGATACGCCAATATGATCTGCACCCGATCGCCTTTCTGACCGAAGCGCGCAACCCGGATTTCCCCGATGTGCCCACCATGCGCGAAGAAGGCCATGACCTGGTCTATACGATCTGGAGCGGCCTTTACGCCCCCGCCGGCACGCCTGAACCCGTCATGGCGCGGCTGGAGGCCGCCTGCGAAAGGGCTGTGAAGACTGAAAGCTTCATTGAAGGCATGAAGCGCGTGGCCCAGCCCATCCTGTATCGCAACCGTGTGGATTTCGCTGCCTTCTCCCGCTCGGAAAGCGAAAAATTTCGCAGCCTGATTGAAGCAACCGGCCTGCGTTCAGCGGAATAACATCCCCAGCATCTGGGCCGGCTGGTTGCGCCAGGGGCGGCTTCGCGCTACCGCGCCCAAGTGCTGGCTCAACCCCCTCCTTTGCGGCTGGATGATTATGATTTCATCCTGCCTGACCGTTTGATCGCGCAGGCGCCCATCCGCCCGCGCGATGCGGCGCGCATGCTGGTGGTGCGCCCGGATGGCGTGGAAGATCGCGGCGTGCGTGATCTGCCGGCGCTGCTTGGCCCTGGCGATGTGATGGTGGTGAATGATACGCGCGTCATCCCCGCGCGGCTTCATGCCCGGCGCGGCCAGGCACGGGTTGAAATCATGCTGAACCGGCATGAGGAAGCTGGCATTTGGCATGCGCTGATCCGCAATGCGCGTCGCCTCAAGGCCGGGGATGAATTACAGGTTGAAGGCGCCGAAGAATGCACCGCGCGCGTGCTGGATGATCCCGAAGGTGGCGCCGCGCGGCTTGATTTCGGCCCGGATCAGGCGCGGCTCGCGGCCGCTTTGGAAAAGGCCGGGGAGATCCCTCTGCCGCCCTATATCAGCCGCCCCGAAGGCCCAACCGCTGAAGATACCAGCGATTACCAAACAATCTTCGCCCGCCGCCCCGGTGCTGTCGCTGCCCCCACCGCGAGCCTGCATTTCACCGAAGCCCTGCTGCAAGCCCTTGATGCACGCGGTGTGAAGCGCGTAACCGTCACGCTGCATGTCGGCGCCGGCACCTTTCTGCCGGTGCGCAGCGATGATGCGCGGGCGCATAAACTGCATGAGGAATGGGGCGAAATCACCCCGGAAGCTGCCGCGCAATTGAATGCAGTGCGCGCGGCGGGCGAGCGCATCATCGCCATCGGCACCACGGCCTTGCGCCTTCTGGAAAGTGCGGTGCAACCGGATGGCAGCATTACACCCTTTCGTGGCCTTACGGGTCTATATCTGCTGCCAGGGCACGCGTTTCGCAGCGCCGATGCGCTGATGACAAATTTTCACCTGCCGCGTAGCACGCTGTTCATGCTGGTTTGCGCCTTTGCTGGTGATCAGCGCATGCGGAATGCGTATAACCACGCCATCGCGCAACATTATCGCTTCTATTCCTATGGCGATTCATCCCTGCTGTTTCGCGCGAGTGATGCGCCATGACGCTTTCCTGGCAGCACGAAGCACAAGATGGCGCGGCACGCGCGGGCGTATTGCACACGGCCCATGGTGAAGTGCCAACGCCCGTTTTCATGCCGGTCGGCACCGCCGGCACGGTCAAGGCCATGACTGCCGATGCGGTGCGCGCCACGGGTGCCCGCATGGTGCTGGGCAATACCTATCACCTCATGCTGCGGCCTGGCGCGGAGCGCATCGCGCGGCTTGGTGGCCTGCATCGTTTCATGCATTGGCACGGGCCGATCCTGACGGATTCAGGCGGCTTTCAAGTCATGTCCCTTTCGGGCTTGCGCAAGATGGATGCGGATGGCGTCACTTTCCAAAGCCATATTGATGGGTCACGCCATCGCCTGACACCGGAACGCAGCGTAGAAATCCAGCATCTGCTCGGCGCTGATGTGACCATGTGCTTTGACGAATGCACGCCCTTCCCCGCGACGCATGAACAGGCCGCAACATCCATGCGGCTTTCCATGCGCTGGGCAGCGCGCAGCCGTGAAGCCTTTGTGCCGCGCGCTGGTTATGGCTTGTTCGGCATTGTCCAAGGCAGTGTTTTCCCTGATCTGCGCGCGGAAAGTGTCGCGGCACTCACCGGCATTGGCTTTGAAGGCTATGCAGTGGGCGGGCTTGCTGTCGGTGAAGGCCAGGAAGCCATGTTCACCACGCTGGAATGCACCACGCCGCTGCTGCCCACCGATAAGCCGCGCTATCTGATGGGGGTCGGCACGCCTTCTGATCTGATTGGCGCGGTGCGCCGCGGCATAGATATGTTCGATTGCGTCATGCCCACACGTTCGGGTCGCACCGGGCGCGCCTATACACGGGGCGGTGTGATCAATATCCGCAATGCCCGCCATGCTGAGGATAACCGCCCGCTTGATCCTGCCTGTGCCTGCCCCGCTTGTAGGGGCCATTCGCGTGCCTATCTGCATCATCTGTTCAAGGCGAATGAAATGCTGGGGCCCATGCTGCTGACGTGGCACAATATCCAATACTACCAGGATCTAATGGCGGAACTGCGCGCCGGTATTCTCGCGGGCGATCTCGCCGGCACTGCCGCGCGCATTGAAGCCGGCTGGCAGGCCGAAAAGGAAAATGCAGCATGAGCGATCTTTCGCAACTTTCGCAGCTTGGCCAGACCACTCAGCAACCACAAAGCCCAGAACAGGCGGTGCTGGAACGTGTGGGCAATCCGCATCCTGGCCTGCGCTATTGCATTCGCTTTACCGCGCCGGAATTCACCTCGCTCTGCCCACTCACGGGCCAGCCGGATTTCGCGCATCTGGTGATTGATTACGTACCGGATGCCTGGATTGTGGAAAGTAAATCGCTGAAGCTGTATCTCGCTTCCTTCCGCAATCACGGAGCGTTCCATGAAGCCTGCACGCTGGATATCGCGCAGCGCCTGATGGATTTACTTGCACCACATTGGCTGCGCATCGGTGGCTATTGGTATCCGCGCGGCGGCATCCCCATAGATGTCTTCTGGCAAAGCGGCGCGCCGCCGGAAGCGGTTTGGATTCCAGCGCAGGAAGTGCAGCCCTATCGTGGGCGCGGCTGACGCCATAAGGGCAGAGGCCACGCGCCTCGGCTTCGATGCCATTGGCTTTGCGCCGGCGCGGCTGGGGCCGGAGGCGCGCGAAAGGCTTCAGGCATTCCTCGCCGCTGGCATGCATGGTGGCATGGGCTGGATGGAAGCCCGCGCAGACCAACGCGCCGACCCGCGCGCCCTATGGTCCGAAGCGCGAAGTGTGATCGCACTAGGCCTTTCCTATGCGCCCGAAACTGACCCTCTGGAAAGCCTGAATTGGCAGGACCGCGCCACCATCAGCGTCTATGCGCGCAATCGCGATTATCATGATGTGGTCAAGAAACGCCTGAAGGCCCTGGCGCGTTGGATGGCGGCGCATTTCGCCGATGCTGGTGTGAAAGTTTTTGTGGATACCGCGCCGGTGATGGAAAAACCCCTGGCACAACAGGCGGGTTTGGGCTGGCAGGGGAAGCATACCAATCTTGTCTCCCGCACCCATGGTTCCTGGCTATTTTTAGGTGAGATTTACACCACGCTTGATCTCCACCCTGATGCACCAGAAATTGATCATTGCGGCACTTGCGCGCGCTGCCTTGATATCTGCCCCACCAAGGCCTTCCCCGCCCCGTATCGCTTGGATGCGCGGCGCTGCATTTCCTACCTGACCATCGAACATCACGGCCCGATCCCGGAGGAATTCCGCAAGCCCATGGGCAATCGCATCTATGGCTGTGATGATTGTCTGGCGGTCTGCCCCTGGAACAAATTCGCGGCTACGCATCAGGAACCTGCCTTCGCGCCGCGGGCAGAACTCACCGCGCCAAAACTGGCAGATTTGGCTGCGCTGGATGATGCTGGGTTTCGCGCGCTATTTTCTGGCAGCCCCATCAAGCGTATCGGGCGCAACCGCTTTATCCGCAATGTGCTGATTGCCATTGGTAATTCCGCCGATCCCAGCTTGCAGGAAACCGCGCGCGCGCTTTGCGCCGATACTGACCCCGTGGTTGCAGAAACCGCCGCCTGGGCCGCCGCCCAATTGGATCAAACCGTATGACCCAAGAAAAAGCGCTCGTCCTTTTCAGCGGTGGGCAGGATTCTGCAACCTGCCTCGCCTGGGCCTTGGATCGTTTCGCGCAGGTGGAAACCATCGGGTTCGACTATGGTCAACGCCACAAGATCGAACTTGATGTCCGCGACAGCTTTCGCGCGGCCATGCTGCAAGCGCGCCCGGAATGGCAGGCGAAGCTCGGCCCCGATCATCTGATCCGTCTGGATGCGCTTGGTCAGGTTTCCGATACCGCGCTGACTTCCGAAGCCACCATCGCCTTCAATGCCGATGGGCTGCCCAATACTTTCGTGCCTGGTCGTAACATTATTTTCCTGAGCTTCGCCGCCGCCATCGCCTATCGCCGTGGCATCAAGCATATCGTCGGCGGCATGTGTGAGACGGATTACTCCGGCTATCCCGATTGCCGAGATGATACGATCAAGGCGCTGCAAGTGGCGCTCAACCTCGGCATGGATCGGCGCTTTGTGTTGGAAACGCCTTTGATGTGGCTGGACAAGGCCGCGACATGGCAGCTGGCGGAAAGCCTTGGCGGAGCGCCCTTGGTGGCGGCGTTGCTGGAACACACGCATAGCTGCTATCTGGGGGATCGGCAGCACCGCCACGCTTGGGGTTATGGCTGTGGCACCTGCCCAGCCTGCGACTTGCGCGCCAAGGGTTGGACGGCCTATGCAGCGCGCGAGCACCCATGAACCTTTCCCCCCGCCTTCAAGGCTTCGCCTTTCTGATCGGCTTCGCGCTATGCATACCCGCCGCGAATTGGATGATTGGAAATCTCGGCAGCTTCTGCGCCCCGAACGGCCCCTGCCTCATTCCTGTCGCGCCCGGCATCATGGCGCCATCGGGTGTTCTCATGATTGGCTTGGCACTGGTGTTGAGGGATTTGGTGCAGCGCCGCCTTGGCCTGATCTGGGCCTTCGCCGCCATTGCGGCGGGCGTAGTGCTTTCGGCTTTATTGGCGCCGCCTGCCTTGGTGCTGGCCTCGGCGGCCGCTTTCCTGCTGAGTGAATCCGCTGACTTGGCGGTCTATACGCCGCTGCAAAAGCGCGGTCTGGTGCTGGCAGTGGCCGCGAGTGGCGCGGTCGGCCTTGTGGTGGATAGCGTGGTCTTCCTGTTTCTCGCCTTTGGCAGCCTGGATTTTCTGGCCGGGCAGATCATCGGCAAGGCCTGGATGGTGGTGCTGGCCTTGCCCTTCATTCACTGGCTGCGCCGGCATGATGCGCGGCGCGGTATTCTGCCGGCCTGATTAGTCAGGCCGCACGTTGAATTCGCGCACCACCGCGCCCCATTTCGCCACCTCCGCATCCAGAAAGCGCGCGAGCCCCGCAGGATCAGACAGCACCAGCCGTGCCTGCTGAGTCTGCGTCATCTGCGTGCGGATACGTTCTTCGGAAAGTGTCTCACGCAGCGCATTATTCATGCGCGCCACCAATTCGGCCGGCGTGCCGGCGGGCGCGAAAACGCCCCACCAGGCTTCCGCCTGCAAGCCAGGGAAGCCGCTTTCCTCTGCGGTCGGTAAATCACTCAACGCCGGCAGCCGCGCGGGGCCGAATTGCGCCACGGCGCGGAAAGTGCCGGCAGCGATTTGCGATGCCACCAGGGCGGCAGACCCGATCATCATATCCACCGTGCCCGCCAAGGTGTCATTCACCGCAAGCCCGCCGCTGCGATAGGGAATATGCGTAAGCCGCGTGCCGCTTCGGGCCTGGAATTGGATCATGGCCAAATGCCCGATCGTGCCATTGCCGGTGGACCCGAAGGAAACCGCATCGGGCCGCGCCTTCGCCGCCGCCACAACATCAGCCAAGGACCGAAACGGCTTATCCGCGCGACACGCAATCACATAAGGCGCGCCACCAATGAGCATCACGGGGTCAAGATCACGCGTCAGGTTGAAGGGCAGATTGGCGAGCAGCGCCGGCATGGTGGCGTGGCTGTCGAAAGTCAGCAGCCAAGTCTGACCATCAGGCCGTGCCTTGGCCACCGCATCCGTCCCGATGGACCCCGCCGCACCAGGGCGGTTTTCCACGATAATCGGCACGCCAAGCCGTTGCATCAGCCCGGGCGAGACCAGCCGCGCGACCGCATCCGTGGACCCGCCTGGCCCGAAGGGCACCACAATGCGAATGGAATTGCCCTGGGCATGGGCCGGCAAAATACTGGCGGCCGCCAAGCCACCCAGCGCCGCACGACGCGTAAGCTTCATAATCCTTATTCCCCCCATCGTTACGCCAATCCACCCCCGGCATATGGCAAAGGAATAGATTGATCAAACCTAATCCGCGATCCATCCGGGGGAGGGCAGGGCGCGATAGGCTTCCCTGAGGCTATCGGACCAGCGCTGGCTGACTTGTCGGAAATACGCATCTTCTTCCGTGATCCGCCGGCTGAGCGAGACCTTCTGCTCGCCTTCGCGGTAGACCATCAAATCAATCGGCAGCCCGACGGAAAGATTGGAACGCAAGGTGCTGTCCATACTTATCAGCACCAGCTTCACCCCATCGGCCAAGGATGTGTCGTTTCTCACCACGCGGTCCAGAATCGGCTTGCCATATTTATGCTCACCGACTTGCAGGAACGGCGTATCGGCGGTTGCTTCAATGAAGTTACCCGCAGCATAAATCAGGAAAAGCCGCATCGGCCCGCCGGCAATCTGCCCGCCCAAAAGAAAGGAAGCCTCAAAAGCCACTCCCTGCGCCTTCATCGCTGGGCCATCGGTCTCAAACACATCGCGCACCGCAGCCCCCACCAATTGCGCTGCGCGGAACATGCTCGGCACATCGCGCAGCGTATGGACTTCCTCGCCCAGCGGGAAACCCTCCTGCACGCGATTCCATACTGCCTGAGTGATCGCCAGATTGCCGGCGGTCAGCAGCGCAAGCATGCGTTCACCAGGCTGTTCCACGACATGCATCTTGGAGAAGCTGGAAATATGATCCAGCCCCGCATTGGTGCGCGTATCGGAAAGCAGAACAAGCCCATCTTTTAGAAACAGGCCGACGCAATAGGTCATGGCAAGCGCTCCGCGCCCTATCAGTTATGCAGGTAAAACTCGGCGATCTGGCCGCCGAGATCAATATTGCGCGCCATCATCTCATTCAGGAAGCCCTCAAGCCCCACGGCGAAGATATCCTCAACCCGGCCAAAACGCAGCCTGGCATGGATTTCCCCGGCGCGCCGATGGCATTCCCCGCGCCGCCCGCCATGGGCGGTGGCGATTTCATCCAGCACGCCCTCAATCCGTGCATGGCAGGCAATCATGGAACGCGGCAATTCCCCGCGCAGAATGAGCAATTCGGCAATCCGCCGCGGTTCAATCCGGCCGTGATAAACCCATTGATAGGCACGCAGCGCCGTGAAGTTCCTAAGGATTGCCTGCCAATTCAGATAATCCTCGGCCGTGCCGGGGCCCATAATGCTCAGCGCCGCGGCATGGGCATGCAGCACCCGCGCGGTATTGTCGGCGCGTTCCAGCATGGTGCCAAGGCGCACGAAGCGCCAGGCTTCATCGCGCAGCATCGTGCCATCATAAGCGCCATTGAACAGGATGGTCTGGCGCTTAACCCAATCCAGAAAACCTGGAAGATCATCCGCACTCGGCATGGCATTTTCCATGCGCCGCATCTGGCCCCAAGTGTCATTCACGGATTCCCACATATCCACCGTGAGTGCCGTGCGCACCTGGCGCGCATTCTGCCGCGAAGCCTCAATACAGGATTGGATGGAGGAATTATTGGCGCGATCCATCACCAGATGCTGGATGATCTGCGCGGCATCGGGTGAGGCGCCAAAACCCTGCAGCAGGCCGATATCGCCGCTGGTCAGCAGCAGGGGGCGCCAGCCTTGCCCCTGCGCTGGCCGCCCGCCGCCCATGCCCGCTTCGCGCAGCGCCACTTGCAAAGCGCGCGCCGTATTGCCGGCGCGTTCCATATAGCGCCCGAGCCAATAGAGGCTATCTGCCGTGCGGCTCAGCATGGCCCATCCGGGGCCAATACCCAGGTATCCTTGGTGCCGCCGCCTTGCGATGAATTCACGACAAGCGATCCTTCACGCAAGGCAACACGTGTGAGCCCGCCTGGCACAATGCGCGTCTCAGCGCCCGAAAGCACGAAGGGCCGCAAATCCACATGGCGCGGCGCGGTGCCGCTGCCGGTGAAAGTTGGCACGGTGGAAAGGGCAAGGGTTGGTTGCGCGATATAATCCGCTGGATTGGCGCGGATGCGTGCGGCGAATTCAGCGCGCTGTTCGGCGGTGCTGTGTGGCCCGACAAGCATGCCATAGCCGCCCGAACCCTTGGTGAGTTTCACCACCAATTCATGCAAATGTTCCAGCACATAGGCGCAATCATCCGGCCTTTCGCACAGATAGGTCGGCACATTGGCCAGGATGGGTTCTTCGCCAAGGTAGAACCGCACCATTTCAGGTACGTAAGGATAAACCGCCTTGTCATCTGCAATACCGCCGCCCGGCGCATTGGCAAGCGCTACATTGCCCGCGCGATAGGCTTCCATCAGCCCGCGCACACCAAGCATTGAATCGGCGCGAAACACCGCTGGGTCCAGGTAATCATCATCAATGCGGCGATAGATCACATCCACGCGCTGCGGGCCTGCGGTGGTGCGCATATACACAACACGGTCTTCGACGAATAAATCCTGACCCTCCACCACTTCCACGCCCATTTCATCAGCCAGGAAGCAATGTTCGTAATAGGCGCTATTGAAGGCGCCGGGGGTCAGCAGCACCACGCGCGGCAGGCCGCGACAGGCAGGCGGCGCCACTGACATTAGAGTTTCCAGCAAATCGCTCGGGTAATGGCTGACGGGGGCAATGCGATGCGCCGCGCAAAGCCCAGGGAATAGCCGCAGCATGGCTTCACGGCCTTCCAGCATATAGGAAACGCCCGATGGCGTGCGGCAATTATCTTCCAGCACATGGAATTGCGCGGCATCCGTGCGCACCACATCAATGCCGGCGATATGCACGTAAATCCCGCCAGGCGGCTTAATGCCGCGCATTTCTGGCCGATAGGCTTCATTCCGCAAAATCAGCGCTTCCGGAATGCGCCCGGCCTTCAGGATTTCCCCCGGCCCATAGACATCCGCCAGAAACATATTGAGCGCACGCACGCGCTGCGTGAGGCCGCGCGACAGATGCTCCCATTCCTGCCAGGCGAGGATGCGCGGGATGATATCAAAGGGGATCAGCCGTTCCGGATCACCGCCTTCGCCATAAACGGCAAAGGTCACACCGATGCGGCGAAACAAAAGCTCGGCTTCCTGGCGCTTGCGTTCCAATTGCGCGATCGGCGTCGCCGCCAGCCAGCGCGCGATTTCAGCATAGGCCGCGCGCGCCGCTTCGGGCTCACCCATTTCGTCAAAGGCCTTGATGGGTTCCGCCATCGCTGGACCGACCTCCTGTTTCTCAGAAGATCGGGTCAAAGGGGCACCGAGGCAAGCGGGGGATGCCCGAAATATGTGCCAGGCTGCGCATTATTGCCCGCCCGGCACCTGCCCCGCCCAATTCTTGGGCAAGCATTCCCTTTCAAAGCGCAGGGACGCGCTTATGCCAATCCGTCACGCGCTGATAGGCATCGGCCACGGCCAGCACCCGCGCCTCGGCAAAGGGGCGCGCGGCCAATTGCAGGCCAATCGGCAGGCCGCGGTCATCAAAGCCGCATGGCACGCTGATGGTCGGCAGGCCCAGGTAATTGAAAGGCCGCGTATTGGCTGAAACCGCCATGAAGCGCGACCAATTCGCCGCATCGGCATCAATATC
>JBBAUC010000029.1:0-16865 GCA_040398485.1 Roseomonas sp.
CGATCGCTTCATGCAGCAGAATGCCGGGCCAGCCAGGGCCGAGCACCACTTCCATCTCTCCGGCGGGGGCAGGCACGCTGCCAAGGTTCACCACCGCCTGGCGCAAGGCTTCATCCACGCCGCGCTTCCAGGCTTCTCCACCCAGCACGCGCTCATAGGCAAAGCGCCCGCCGGTGCCGAAGCTGCCGGTCTCCCGCCTATCACCCTCGGCCACCACGACCGAGACATTGAACCGCACGAGCGGGCGCAAATCAGCGAAGCGCTGCCCATCTGGGCGCAGGATCTGGACCGCCTGCCATTCCCCGGTGATGGAGGCCATTACCTGCACAACGCGCGGGTCTCGCGCACGGGCATAGGCGTCAATTTCCTGCAACAGCCCGGTCTTGGCAGCGAAATCCATTTGCGTCAGCGGATTCGCATCGGTGTAAAGCCGCGCATTGGTGGCGCGCGGCGCGATATCCAAAGCCCCGCTATGGCCCTGGCGCACCGCCTTCACCGCAGCCGCGGCGCGCGAAAGCGCAGCATCCGACAATTCTCCCGCATGGGCATAGCCCGCTGCCTCACCGGCTACGGCACGCAAGCCAAAGCCGCGGGTTGCATCATAGCTCGCTGAACGGATGCGGCCATCATCAAGCGAAATCGCCTCGCTTTCGCGGTATTCAAGGAACAGCTCGCCATCCTCACACCCCATGGTCGCGTCGCGCAATTGGCGTTCGGCGCCGGCGCGATCCAGCAGCGTGAAGAACAATTCGTCAGTAATGCCGAGCGCGTTCATGGTTTCTACCTCGAAGATCAGGCGTTCAGAGAAGCGGTTGCGCGTGGCCGGCGCAAGCCATGAATGGCGGCAAGTGCCGTCGCCAGCACCAGCACCGCAATACTTTGATGGAGCGTGCCGAGCCAGACCGGCACAACGGCGAGCAACGTCGCGATGCCAAGCGCATATTGCAGCGCGACGGCACCGGTCAGCGCCAGCACCGCAGCGCGCGCAAAGCCCGGGCGAAGCCGGCGCCAGGCCAATGCGCCTGCAATCACCGCCACCACCAACACCGCTGTTGCCAAAAGCCGATGGTTGAATTGCACGGCGGCGATATTGGCGGTGAAGTTTGCCAGGGCAGGTGTCAGGTCCCAATAGCCCTCCGGCACCAACCGGCCATCCATCAGCGGGAAAGTATTGTAGCTGAAGCCCGCGCGGATTCCGGCCACAAAGCCGCCCGCCAGCATGGCCAGCACCGCAAGCCCGGCTGTCGCATGCACCAACCCGCGCAGCGCGCCGGCATCAACCGGGCCGCTTCGGGCCGGGCGCAGCAAGCTCAGCGCGGTCCAGAACAACAGCCCGAACAGCACAAAGGCAAGGCCGAGGTGGATCACCAGCCGATAGGGTGAAACCGCCGTCCTATCCGCATCAAAGCCTGATGCCACCATGAACCAGCCAATGGCGCCTTGCAGCCCACCCAGCGCCAGCAGCAGCAAAAGCCGGGGCTTCAGTGCCGCCGGCACCCGCCCGCGCAGCCAGAACCAGGCGAGACCCGCAACGTAAGCCAAGCCAATCAGCCGCCCCCACAGCCGATGCCCCCATTCTAGCCAGAAAATCTCCTTAAAGCCTTCCAGCCCAAAGCCCTGATTGACCAGTTGGTATTGCGGAATGCTGCGATACAAATCGTAAAGCCGCTGCCATTCGGCCTGCGATAGCGGCGGCAGCGTGCCGGAGATCGGCGCCCATTCCATGATGGAAAGGCCAGAACCCGTCAGCCGCGTCGCGCCCCCCAGCCCTACCATGAACCAGACCATCCCGGCCACGCCGAGCAGCCAAAAGGCAATGGCTCGGGTCGCACTGCGGTTCTGGGCGGCGGCGATATCGGCGGGCAGGGAGCGTGTGTCGAAGGGCATGGCGCGCATATAGGGGCAGTTGCGGGGCGATGCACCCCTGCTTGCCGTGTCTTGGCGGCCCTGCTACCGCGAAATTCTGATGTCCTCTGACAATGCTATGCCCCCGGCCGCGCCGCTGATTTCCGTGGTGGTACCGGTGCGCAATGAGGCGCCCAATATCGCGCCCCTGATCGCCGAAATCCGCGCCGCCTTGGCCGGTGTGGCGCATGAGATTGTCTATGTGGATGATGGGTCCACCGATACCACGCCGCAGGAATTGGCCGCCGCGCGGGCCGAAGGCGCCCCCTTGCGGGTACTGCGGCACCGCGCTTCCTGCGGGCAATCCGCCGCCGTGATCACGGGGGTGAAGGCCGCGCGGGGGGAATGGATCGCGACGCTGGATGGCGATGGCCAGAACGACCCCGCCGATATCCCGCGCCTTCTGGCGCGCGCTGAGGCAGAAGCCACCAATGGCGTGCCCGTGCTGATCGCCGGCCATCGCGTCAATCGGCGCGATTCGGCGGTAAAGCGCTTCAGCAGCCGCTTCGCCAATCGCTTCCGCGCCTGGATGCTGCGGGATGCGACCCCCGATACCGGCTGTGGGCTGAAGGTGTTTTCCCGCGCGCTATTCCTCAGCCTGCCCCATTTTGATCATATGCACCGCTTCCTGCCGGCGCTGACCTTGCGTGCAGGCGGTGTTGTGATCAGCGAACCCGTCAATCACCGCCCGCGCGTGCGGGGCAAATCCAATTACGGCACGCTTGATCGGCTCGCGGTCAGCATCCTGGACCTGATCGGCGTTGCCTGGCTGCAAAGGCGCGGCAAGCGCCCGGTGATCGAGCCCGAGGCATGACCACCCCCGCGCCTTCCGCCCGGCGGCGGGCGGCGCTGATCCGGTTGCTGGTGCTGGCGCTTGGCCTCATGGCCGGGGGGTTGCTGCTGAGAAGCCTGGGCGCTGCGCCGGGGACGGAATGGGTTGACCATTATGTGCTGGGCCAGGGCTTGCTTGGCGATGCCGTTTTCGTCCTGGCTGGGGCGGCGCTGACGGCAGCTGGCGTGCCGCGCCAGGGGATCGCCTTTCTGGCTGGCTATGCTTTTGGCGCGGTGGAGGGGACGGCGCTGGCCTTGGCAGCGCAAATCCTGGGCTGCGGTGTGGCTTACGCCTGGGCGAGGGCCATTGGCCGCCCCTGGGCAGAAGCACGGCTCGCCGGGCGTTTCGGCCATCGGTTGCGGCCGATGCGGGATGTGCTGATCGGCAGCCCCTTTGGCGCCACTTTGGCGCTGCGCCTGCTGCCCATTGGCAATAATTTGGCGGTCAATCTGCTGGCTGGGATGGCGGCGGTGCCGCCTTTGGCCTTTCTGGCGGCATCGGCGATTGGGTATGTGCCGCAGACGGTGATTTTCGCGCTGCTCGGCAAGGGCATCCGGGTGGATGGTGCCTGGCAGATGGGCCTTGCGGCGATGCTTTTCGTGGTTTCGGTGCTGATCGGGCTTTGGTTGTTGCGCCGACATCGGGCTGGGCGAGTACTGGAAGATCAAGCTTAATCAGTCTGCCCCGGCCATTTCAAGCGCAGCGTCGCGCAGCTGTTCCAAAGCGCGGCCCGGCAATTCACCCAGCGCCAGGCAATGCGCCGAAAGGGCGGCGAAGATCCGCGTGATGACCGGCCCGGCCACCAGCCCCTGCATGGCGGTGCGGCTTGGTTGGTCCAAGGTGCCGCTGCGCGCAAGGCCAAGCGCATCCTGCAACGCCAGGATCGCGCCATGCGGCCCGGCTTCCAGGGCGAAGGCCAGCAGCGCCAGGTCAAGCCCCGGTGGCAGGCGGTCCGCGCCAAGCTCATCCCAGATCAGGCGGCGATAAATGCGGCGCGTTAGCGCCTCATCCAGGCGCATCAGCCGGCCAATGCTGGCGGGTTCGCCCAGAAAGGCGCTCAACATGCCAAGGCTGATGCCATTCATGCAGGGGCCGCGCAAAGCCGAGTCGCGGTAGATCATGCCGCCATGGGCTTCCAGCAGGGCATCGGCACAAACCTCAAACCGCGCCACCGGGGGGTGGTGCGCGATGCGGGATTGACCAAGGAAAAAACCGTCCATGCCTGCTCCGGGCCGAAATGCTTGACGCCCTATACTCAATGAGAAGGATTAACCAAAGCCTTAGGCATCGGATGATTTCTGCTGCATGATTCCATATTGCGCGCCCTGGCCCGATCTGCCATTCACCTTACATCCCGTTTGATTCCGCGCGGGAGAGAGCAGGCTTGCCTGCCGCCGAAGGCGCAACCGGTCCCCGGAAACGCTCAGGCAACAAGGGCCGCGCGGGGAAGGGGCCTCTGGAAAGCCCGTGGCGCAAGCCATGGCACCGACGGAGTAAGGTGAGGCAAGGCACCCACCGAATCTCTCAGGTCATCAGACAGAGGGGGACCACGTTTTGAACCCATTTCGCTGCGCGAAGCGGCGGGAGGCAGCGTGGTCGAGTCCTCATCCGAATCCCTGGCGGAAACCCCGCTCGCCGCGCTGCACCGCGAATTGGGTGGGCGCATGGTGGGCTTCGCTGGTTATGCGCTGCCGGTGCAATACCCCGCCGGCATCATGGCGGAGCATTTGCATTGCCGCAGCGCCGCATCGCTTTTCGATGTCTCCCATATGGGCCAGGCGGAATTGCGTGGCGAAGGTGCCGCGGCGGCGCTGGAAGCGCTGACCCCTGCCGATGTGGCTGGGCTGAAGCCCGGGCGGCAGCGCTATGGCCTGCTGACATCGGCCAGTGGCGGCATTCTGGATGATTTCATGTTCGCCAATCTGGGTGACCGGATTTTCCTGGTGGTGAATGCCAGCCGCAAGGATCATGATTTCGGCCATATCGCGGCCCATCTGCCGCAGGGTGTGACGCTGCATCGGCATGAAGATCGCGCATTGCTGGCGCTGCAAGGGCCGGGGGCGGTGCCGGCCTTGGCCACGCTGGCGCCGGGCCTTGCCGCGTTTTCCTTCATGGGGATTGGCACCTTTGATATCGGTGGCGTGAAGGCGATCATCTCCCGCAGCGGCTATACTGGTGAAGATGGCGTTGAAATCTCGGTCCCCGCGGATCAGGCGGAGGCATTTGCGCGCCGCTTGCTGGCTTTGCCTGGCGTGATGCCGGCGGGGCTGGGGGCGCGGGATTCGCTGAGACTCGAGGCCGGGCTTTGCCTTTACGGCAGCGATATTGATGAAACGACCAGCGCCGTTGAAGCGGGCCTGGTCTGGAGCATCGGCAAGCGCCGCCGCATGGAATGGAATTTTCCGGGTGCGGAGCGTGTGCGCGAAGAATTGGCCAATGGGCCGAAGCGGCTGCGCGTTGGTATTCGCCCAGAAGGCCGCCAGCCGGCGCGTGGCCATACCCCCATTGCGGGCGCGGATGGCGCGGTGATTGGCGAAGTGACCTCGGGCGGGTTTGGCCCTTCCGTGGGTGCGCCGGTTGCCATGGGCTATGTCGCGCGCCCCTTTGCCGAAGACGGCACTGCCCTTGATTTGATGGTGCGTGGCAAGGCGGTTCCCGCCCGCGTCGCGCCCATGCCCTTTACCCCCCATCGTTACGCTCGCTGAAAGGCCCTGTCCCATGTCCGAAATGCGTTTTTCCAAAGACCATGAATGGATCCGCACCGATGGCGATGGCGCGACCATTGGCATTACCGATCACGCGCAGAATGCGCTCGGCGATGTGGTGTTTGTGGATTTGCCCGAACTGGGCCGCGTGGTTACGGCTGGTGAGGCTTGCGCCGTGGTCGAAAGCGTGAAGGCCGCTTCCGATGTTTATGCGCCGATTGCGGGCAAGATCATTGAAGTGAACGCAGCGCTTTCCGATGACCCGGGCCTGGTCAATCGTGAACCGACCGAAGGCGGCTGGTTCTTTCGCATTGAGCCCGCCGATGCTGGCGAGATTGCCGCGCTGATGGATGAAGGCGCTTATCATCCCTTCGTGGATAGCCTGGCATTAGCGCCGCTGAACTGATTGCGCTTGAAGCGCATTACGCCTTCGATCGGCGCCATATCGGGCCATCGGAAGCAGAAATCTCGGAAATGCTGAAGGTTGTCGGCGCGCACAGCCTTGAGGAACTTGCCGCACGCACCGTGCCGGCCGCGATCCTGGAAGCGGATCTTTCTGCCCTCCCGCCGGCGGTGAGTGAGGCCGAGGCGATTGCCGAATTGCGCGCCTTGGCCGAGCAGAACGGCGCCGATGTCAAATCCCTGATCGGGCTTGGCTATCATGGCACGCTGACGCCACCGGTGATCCTGCGGAACATCCTAGAAAATCCTGGCTGGTACACGGCCTATACGCCGTATCAGGCGGAAATCGCGCAGGGCCGCTTGGAAGCCTTGGTGAATTTCCAGACCATGGTGACGGATTTGACCGGGCTTCCTGTCGCTAATGCATCGCTATTGGATGAGGCGACGGCGGTGGCGGAAGCCATGGCGCTGGCCCATGCCGCGACGCGGACCAAAAGCAATGCGATTGTGCTGGCCGCTGATCTGCACCCGCAAACCCGCGCCGTTTTGGAAACTCGCGCCGCACCGCTGGGCTATCGCGTGGTGGTGGCGACGGTGGCGGGCATTGCCGCCGCTTGCGCTGCCGAAAAACCCTTCGCGCTGGTGCTGCAATATCCTGGCACCACCGGCGAAGTGCGCGACCTGACCACTGAGATCGCCGCCGTGCATGCGGTGGGCGGGCTTGCGATTGTCGCGGCTGATCCGCTTTCGCTGACTTTGCTGAAGCCGCCTGGTGAGATGGGCGCAGATGTGGTGGTGGGCAGCGCGCAGCGTTTTGGCGTGCCCATGGGCTATGGCGGGCCGCATGCTGCCTTCATGGCGGTGACGGATGCGCATAAGCGCCTGATGCCGGGCCGGCTTGTGGGTGTTTCCGTGGATGCCGCCGGTGCGCCCGCCATGCGGCTGGCGCTACAAACGCGCGAACAGCATATCCGCCGCGAAAAGGCCACATCCAACATCTGCACCGCGCAAGTGCTGCTGGCCGTGATGGCTGGCATGTATGCGGTGTGGCATGGGCCGGAGGGGCTGACGCGCATCGCCAAGCGCGTGCGGTTGTTGGCGCGCTTGGCGGGCGATGCTGCGACGCGTCTTGGCTTTACGCTGCGCCATGAGGGCTTTTTCGATACCATCACGCTGGAAGCGGGCGCGCGGGCAGATGCCGTGATGGCGGCGGCGTTGACGCATGGCTTCAATCTGCGGCGTTTGGATGATGGCGGTGTTTCCATCGCCATGGATGAAACCGTATCCCGAGACGATCTGACGCGGTTGGTGGCGGTGCTGGCGGAAGCTGCGGGCAAGCCCGCGCCTGCGCTGGATGCGCTGACACTCGCCGGAGATTTGCCGGAAGCCTTGCGTCGTACGTCGTCCTTCCTGACGGCTTCTGTCTTCAATAGCCATCATTCCGAACATGGAATGCTGCGCTATATGAAAGCGCTGGAAGACAAGGATGTCGCGCTCAATCGCAGCATGATCCCGCTCGGGTCCTGCACCATGAAGTTGAACGCAACCGCCGAGATGATTCCGGTGACCTTCCCGGGCTTCGGCAATATCCATCCCTTCGCGCCGGTGGATCAGGCGGCGGGCTACATCACCATGATCCGCCGGCTGGAAGCCTGGCTGGCGCGCATCACCGGTTTTGCCGCTGTGTCCTTGCAGCCCAATGCCGGCAGCCAGGGCGAATATGCGGGGCTTCTTGCCATTCGCGCCTGGCATCTTTCGCGCGGCGATGCGGACCGGACGATTTGCCTGATCCCATCATCGGCACATGGCACCAACCCGGCCTCTGCCGTGATGGCCGGCATGCAGGTGGTGGTGGTTGGCTGTGACCGCGATGGCAATGTGGATATTGATGATCTGAAGGTGAAGCTTGATCAGCATGGCGCCAAGCTTGCCGCGCTGATGGTGACCTATCCCAGCACCCACGGCGTTTTTGAAGCCGAGATCAAGGAAATCTGCGCGCTCGTGCATGCCAAGGGCGGGCAGGTCTATATGGATGGCGCGAATATGAATGCGCAGGTTGGGCTCACCAGCCCTGGCAGCATTGGCGCTGATGTCTGCCATTTGAACCTACACAAGACCTTCTGCATTCCGCATGGCGGTGGCGGGCCTGGTGTGGGACCAATCGGCGTTGCCGCGCATCTCGCGCCGCATTTGCCCAATCACCCCATGCTGGCGGAAGCCGGCCCCGCGACGGGCTTTGGTCCTGTGAGTGCTGCGCCGTTTGGCTCAGCTTCCATCCTGCCGATTTCCTACGCCTATATTCGCATGATGGGACCTGAGGCTTTGCGGCGCGCGACCGAGGTTGCGATTCTTTCCGCCAATTACATGGCGAAGCGCTTGGATGGGCATTTCCCGGTGCTCTACAAAGGCGCCAATGGCATGGTCGCGCATGAATGCATTCTGGATTGCCGCGGCTTCCAGCAGGGCGGCGGGGTGCTGGTGGAAGATATCGCCAAGCGCTTGCAGGATTACGGTTTTCACGCGCCCACCATGTCCTGGCCCGTGGCCGGTACATTGATGGTGGAACCAACCGAAAGCGAACCAAAGGCAGAAATTGATCGCTTCATTGATGCGATGATCGCGATCCGCGCCGAAATTCGTGCCGTGGAACAGGGGCGGATGGATAAGGCGGATAACCCGCTGAAGAACGCGCCGCATACAGCCGCCGAAGTGATCGCGGAGGCTTGGGCGCATCCCTATAGCCGCGAACAGGCCGCTTTCCCGCTGCCCTTCGTCAAGGCGCGCAAATATTGGCCGCCAGTGAAGCGCGTTGATAATGTTTATGGCGACCGCAATCTGGTCTGCACCTGCGCGCCGCTGGAAAGCTACGCTCAGCAAATCGCGGCGGAATAATTATGCGCCGGCCAGGTGCCTGGCGCGTGGCCGGCAGCCGCCTGATCCATGCGGATCGCTGGATCAGGCTGCGTGCGGATCATTGCATCACGCCGGAAGGTGCGGTGCTTGATCCCTATTACGTGCTGGAATATCGCGACTGGGTGCATGTGGTGGCGATCACGGATGATGATTGCCTGATCGTGAACCACCAATATCGCCATGGTGCGGGTTGCGTGCATCTGGAATTGCCGGGCGGTGTGATGGATGCGGAGGATGCCGGGCCGCTTGAAGCCGCCGCGCGCGAATTGCGCGAAGAAACCGGTTTTGCCGCGCGGGAATTTCGGCATATCACCAGCCTCAGCCCCAATTCGGCCACGCATACCAACCGCATTCATATCGTGTTGGCGCTGGGGGCCTATGCGGATGGCGCGCAATCGCTGGATGCCGGGGAGGAAATTGCGGTGGAGTTGTTGCCGCTGGCCGAAATTCCTGCGCTGGTCGGCAGCGGCGCCTTTCTGCAAGCCGCCCATGTCGCTTCCCTGATGGTCGCGCTGCAAGCGATTGGAAGGGTGCAGTTTCACGTCGGACCAAAGGCTATTCCATGACCGCCTCGCTTCGCATTGTGCCACTGGCACCGCATCACCGGCCACGCTGGGAAATTCTTTATGCGGGTTATGCGGAATTCTACCGCGTGACCCAAACGCCTGAGATGCGCGCGCGTGTGTGGTCCTGGACGCAGGACCCCGCGCATGAGGTAAAGGGGCTGATCGCGGAGGACGCAGAAGGTGTGCCGATTGGCATGGCGCATTACCGCCCCTACGCACGGCCCTTATCGGCCAGTACTGGGTGCTTCCTGGATGATCTATTTGTTGATCCCGCGCTACGCGGCCAGCGCGTGGCTGATGCGCTGATTGATCATTTGGCGGCCATGGCGCGGGAACGCGGTTGGTCTGTGGTTCGCTGGATCACGGCGGATGATAATTACCGTGGCCGCGGCGTTTATGATCGCGTCGCCAAGCGCACCATGTGGATCACGTATGACCGCACGCCCTGAAGGCGATTTCGATGATGTGATTGCCTTCGCTTGGGACGGGCCTGCCGGTTCGGTCGCGGATGCTGCGCGCCTGCTGTTGCTGGATAGTCTCGGCTGCATGATCGCAGGGCTTGGCCATGCAGCGCCGCGCCGCTTTGCTGATGCGCTGGCCATCACAATGCCGGGCGCGGTGCGCTTGCCGGGATGCGCCGCCGGGCTTTCAGAAGCCGGCGCCGCGGCGGTGCTGGCCGCTGCCATGTGCTGGGATGAAGCGAATGAGGGTCTGGCCCGCGCCCATGGACGCCCTGCGCTGGCCGTTGCACCGCTCTGCATCGCGGCCTTGGCGGCGGGGCGGGTTGCGCCAGGCGCTGTGCATGCCGCTTTCGCCCTAGGCTATGAAATCGCTGGCCGTGCCGGAGAGATTTGGCGCATCCGACCTGGCATGCATGTGGATGGGTCTTGGCATTCACTCGGCGCCGCTGCGGCGGCGGTGCGCTTGGCGGGAGGTGATGCGGCGGAAGGGGCGCGCGCTATCCGCCTGGCCGCCTGCCAAATCCCCTTCGCGCTTTACGCGCCAATTGCCGCCGGAATGGATGGGCGGAACAGTTACCCGGCCCATGCGGTGCTGCTTGGCGCCATGGCGGCGGCAGCGGCACGTGCGGGCATGGATGCGCCTGCGGATGGCTTGGCGGAGGCGCGGCGCATCGCGCTTCTCCATGAAACACCGGCTACGCGCGCGCCGGCAGGCGAATGGTTGATTGCGCAAGCCTATATCAAGCCCTTCGCCGGTGTGCGCCATGCGCATTACGCCGCTGCCGCAGCTTTGGAATTGCGTGCGGCGGTGGTCAGCCGGCTTGGTGATGTGACGGCGCTGCGCCTTGGAACCTATGCCGAGGCTTTGCGCTATGCGGGCAATCGTTCGCCCGCGCGCGCCATCCAGGCGCAATTCAGCCTGAGTTGGGCGGTGGCGGCGGCGCTGATGCAGGGTGATCTTGGCCCTTCCGCCTATACCGATGCGGCGCTGGCTGATCCTGCGCTGCGGCGGCTTGAGGGCTTGGTGGAACTCACGGAAGACACTGCGCTGACAGCCGCCGAACAACGCGGTGCGCGGCTGATCGTGACGCTGGCGCGTGGTGAAAGAATTCAGGCGTCCGTCGGTGCCATTGCGGGTGATCCGGGGCTTGCGCTTGATGCCGAAGCGGTGCTGGCGAAATGCCAACGCTTTGCCGCGCCCGTGATTGGCGATGCCGCCATGACGCGGCTTGCGGCGGTGATCCTTGGTGCGGATGGCGCCGCACCACATGATTTTTTCCGCGGTTCATAATGCAAGCCACACCAAACCAGCACCCTGCTCAGAATCGCGCTTTGGCGGTGCTGTTATTGCTCGCGGGGTTTTTTATCCTGACCATGGTGGATGCGACTTCCAAGGTGCTGACGGAACGCTATCACTCGCTTGAAATCGGTTTTGGCCGCGCGGTGTTTCAGATTTTGCCGCTGCTGATCTTCATGGCCTGGCGCGGCGCTGCCGTGGCGCGAAGCGCCCATCCGCGCCTGCAAATCCTGCGCGGCGCCTGCATTTATTTCTGCACGGTCATGTTCGTGCAGGGCTTGAGCCTGCTCGACCTCGCGGATTGTACCGCACTCGCTTACGTATCGCCCTTCATTGTGGTGCTGTTTTCCATTTGGTTGCTCAAGGAAAAAGTGGATTGGCAGCGATGGGTGGCGGTGGCGATTGGCTTTTTGGGCGTGCTGGTGGTGCTGCGCCCGGGGATGGGCGTATTCGGCCCGGCGGCGCTTTGGCCGTTATCTGAGGCTGTGCTCTGGGCCTTTGCGCTGGTGATTACGCGCATGATGCCGCGTGATGGTGCGATCACCACACTGGTCTGGACAAGTGCAGTGCAATTGGCGCTGGCGGCGGCGTTTGTGCCGCTGGTGTGGACGATGCCGGATATGGCTGATCTGCCTGCCTTTGCGGCGGCGGGCTTGCTTAATCTATGCGGCCAGATGTTGCTGGTTGCGGCGTTTCAGCGCGCGCCGGCTTCCATGCTGGCGCCTTTCAGCACCATTCAAATCATTTTCGCGGCCATTATCGGCTGGCTGGTATTCCAGACCTTCCCGGATTTTTGGACCCTGGTCGGCACCGCGGCGATCCTGGCCGGTGGCTTATTGGTGTGGTGGCGGGAGACGCAAATCAGCAGATAGGCCAAGCGCGCTTTAAATGCGCTTCGCCGCCACCACCGCAGCCTTGGAACCCGCGCCCACCACCCATGCCCAGGCACCAATCAGCGGGCCATAAGCGCGGCCTTCGCCCGCTTCGCGCGCTTCATCGCGGTGATGGATTTCTTCTTCCTGGCAATGGCGCAGCAGCGCTTGCAGGGGTGGGAAAAGCGCCTCAGCCTCAAGCCGATCCAATTGCTGCTGGTAATGGTGATCCACGAAGCTTTCCACCGCATCAATCGTGGCATAGACGGCGCGCGGGCCAAACAGCGCGGGGATGGCGCCGGTCATCCAGCCGGCGATACGCCAAATCGGGAGCAGGCGGCTGTGTTGCTCCGGCGGCAGCAGCGCATTCAGCAAATCTAGATGGCCCTGTTCCGTCGCGCCATGCCGCTCCGCGAAGTCGCGAATGGCGGGGTCTTTGCAGAAAGCAAGGATGCCGCGATAGATCATGACCGCGCCGGTTTCGCCGGCATGGTCGGAACGCAATTCACCGATCAGCCAGGCGGGCATCTCAGAGATGGCGATATCGGGCAGGGCAGGGGCAATGGCGTTCATCGCCCCTGAAATGGCGCGCTAAACCTGCGCCGCAAGGGTTTATTCAGCCGCCACCATCACGCCGCCGCGCTTTTCCCGCGCATGGCGCCACAATGCCAAGCCGCGATAAACGCCATGCACCATCTTGCTGTAGGGCAGCGCCACAAACAGCGCCAGAACCAAGCCAAGATGCAAAGCGAGCATCACACCCATCGCCCCGGTATGGCGCACCACCAGCAGCAAAAGCCCTGTCGCACTCACCAGGAACAACAGCGACAGCATGGCGTATTCCCCGCCCACCAGGCGTTTGGCGACCGGCACCGGGTCTGTGATGATCTTCAGCCGTATCAGCCCCGCAGTGCCAAGGCAGAGCAACACGCCCCCCCAAGTGCCAAGCTGCACCGGCAGGGAAAAGAAGGGATGCGGTGAACGCAGGCCAAGAAAGTGATGATAGAAAGCGCCCGAAGTGGTGGCCGCGAAGCACATCATGAAGCCAAAAAACATGGCCTGATGCATCCAGCGCTTTTGGCTGGAAAAACCATCATCCACATCATTGCAGCCATGCCCGCCGCCACCAAGGTTGCGCAGCGTGATGATATCCACCGCCGTATCCAGAATGGGTCCCGGTGCCGGCGCGCCCCCGCCCACTTCGCGCCAATAGCGTATGCCGCCGATCAGCATGGCGATGATGGCATAGCCAAAGGTGCCGCCCGCCAATGTCACCATCAGCCACATGGGGATCACGCGAAAGAAGGCGCCTTCGCCGCGCTGCGCCGTGTACAGGATGGAAGGATCAACCAGCGCCATGGTCAGCAGCAGCACCAGCGTCACGCCAAGTGCGGCGGCCAGCGTCACCACCGTGCCATTGCGTTCAAATAGCGTGCCCATGGCGCGCGGCCAGGCGTAATGCGCATAGGATTGCGCGCGAATTTCCGCGAAGGTCACGGGAAGATTGATGCCGAATTCATGCGGCGGAGCATATTGGCAGGCGTGATAGCAGCCCTTGCAGCCGTGACACAGGTTAGCCAGATGCGTCAGATCACCAGTGGAAAATTCGCGCCGCATCGTCATGGCGGGAAAGACCGCGCAATAGCTTTCGCAATAGCGGCAGGAATTGCACACCGCCATGTGGCGGCGGGCTTCGGCGGTGGTCTCGTTCTCCTGTAACATCAGCGCGCCTTGCCTTCCCTAATTACGCACATTGCGTGCTGCCTCCTCACCCGCCAGCCGGCCGAATACGGTGCCGATCGTCATGCCGAAACCTGCCAGATAGCCCTGGCCCAGAATATTGCCAGCCATGACCTCGCCCGAAGCGAACATATTCGCCGAAGGCTTGCCATCAGCCATGATGACCCGCGCGCGGTCATTCACCTTCACACCCAAAAACGTGAAGGTGATACCGGGCTTGAGCGGGTGGCAGTAATAGGGCGGCGTATCAATCAAACGCGCCCAATGGCTTTTGGGGGGGGTCAGCCCTTCTGTGCGGCAATCATCGGGCTTCATGGGTTGGAAGGTACCAGGGCGCACTGCGGCGTTGTAATCCGCGATCACCTTTTCCAACTTGCCCGCATCAATCCCCGCCATACCCGCAAGTTCCGCGATGCTATTGGCCTTATAGGGCGGGAAGACACTCGGCAGGTAATTGTGCAAAGCCTTGCTGTCCGTCACCGCAAAGGCAACCTGGCCTGGCTGCTGCGCGATCAGCCGGCCCCAAATGGCGTAGCGCTTGGGCCAGACATCCTCACCCTCATCATAAAACCGCTCGACATCGCGGTTCACCACCACGGCAAAGGGCACGCAATCCAAGCGCATGGCAAGCCCGCCATCTTCCATCGGTGCGCGGGCATCATTGGCGACGGCGTGGAATTGCGTGGGGTCGCCGACTTCATGCACACCTTGATCGAGCAGATCGCGCAACACGCGCCCCTGCGCGTAAGGCGTGCCGCGAATCTGGAAGTTATCCGCCGCATCGCCCCAATATTTGCGCAGCCAATCGCGATTGGCCTGAAACCCGCCTGAAGATGCGATCAGCGCCTTGAAGCGCACCCGTTCGGGAAAGCCATGATGGGAGATGATAGCCTCCGTCGCGAAACCATCCTGCACGTCAATGTGCTGCACCTCGGTATCGTACAGAATGCCAATGCCAAGCTGTTCCGCCGTGCGATACAGCGCATTAACCAGCGCCTTGCCGCCACCCAGGAAAAACGCATTGGTACGAGAGAGTGAGAGCGTGCCCGACAAGGATGGCTGAAACACAACACCGCAGGATTTCAGGAAATCCGGCGCGTGTTGCGATGCACGGATGCACATGCGCGCCAAATCTTCATTGGTCTTGCCGCCGGTCACGCGCAGCAGATCGTCCCAATATTCTTCTTCCAGATAGGTTTCGGTCAGCACATCGGTCGGCGCCGGATGCAGCGCGCGCAGATTGCGCGTATGCCGGCTATTGCCGCCGCGCATGCTGCGAGGCGCGTGTTCCACCAGCAATACGCTTGCCCCGGCCCGGCGTGCCGTAATGGCGGCGCAAAGCGCGGCATTGCCACCGCCCGCGACCATCACATCCCAGACCCGTGTTAGGTCCACCATAACGCTATCAATCCTCAACCTTCTTAAGGGCCATGTGTAAAAGGGAAATGCGGCTTGTCCAGATGGCGCGCTATGCCGGCCCCTGATCCAGCCCCGCGCGCAAGGAACCATCAGGGTCCGTGAGCAAGCCTTCGCGCAGGAAAAGATCAATCAACGTGAGGTTGACGTTGAATTTGATGTCATCCGAATCGGCGACAGCCTCCAGCAGGCGCTGGGCTGGCCAAAGCTCAAAACGCTCCACCTCATCATCATTGGGCTTGGGCGTTACATCCTCGGGCAATTCCAGGTCGTAGCAATGCAGCACATCGCGCCTGAGCCCCTCATTATTCAGCAGGATATAGGAAACCCGCCCAACCGGCCGTGCCTGCGCCGCCAATTCCGGGGGCAGGGAGGCTTCCTCGGCAGCTTCCTTCACCAGGGTTTCTGCGGGCGTGAGCCCCGCTGGAATGCCGCCCGCGACCAGATTATCAAGCTGCCCCGGCGCCACCGCCTTGTGGCGAGACCGGATGCCAACCCAGACATGCAGCCCATCGGCGCGGCGCACCAAGCCATTCATATGTACCCCCTGGGACATGACGCCAAAGGCGGGGAGCGCCCCGCGATCCAGGGTTGCCAGCACCGCCCCATCGCTGGTTTGGCGCACGTCAAAGGCTTCACGCCGGATGCGCAGAAACCCACCCTCAGCCAGGCTGGGCAGGGCGGCGGCGAGCGCATCGCTCCGCGCCCCGCTGGTCTTCAGCCGGCCGGCCAAGGCCACACCATGCTGGTCAAAATGGAAATCGCGCGGGCGAAAGGTCAGCGCACGCGCCAAATCCGGCGTGATGAAGCCCACCTGCGCACCGCCCATGTAAAAGGCGAGAAAACCGGTGGGGGAGGCGATGTTGTTGCAGGCGGCGATATGCCGGGCGAAGCGGTCCATCCGCCCATCTAACACCGAGCGTCACGGCTAGGCGAGCCAGGCTATAGGGCTTGCCCGGAAGGGCTTCTCTGGCCCATGACAGGTCCAACCATGACCCCGCCCGCCCCCCCGAACCGGCCAAGTGCCGGCGTTCCCTTCTCGGCACTCGGCCGCATCGCGCCGCATCTGTGGCCGGTGGGCGAGCCCATGCTGCGGCTGCGCGTGGTGGGCGCGCTTTTGCTGCTGGCCGCGGCCAAGGCGGCGAATGTGCTGGTGCCGATTGCCTATGCGCGCGCCGTGGATGCGCTGGCGCCGCAATCGGGCGCTGGCGCGGTGATTGCCGTGCCGATTGCCCTGCTGGTGGGCTACGGTTTGCTCCGCGTGATGTCCTCGGCGCTTGGGGAATTACGCAATGCGGTTTTTTCCAAGGTGCAGGCGCGTGCTGGGCGCCGCGTTGCTTTGGACGTGTTTCGCCATTTGCACGCGCTTTCCATGCGCTTTCATATGGACCGCGCGACAGGCGGGCTTTCGCGCGTGATTGAAAGGGGCGTGCGCGGCATCGCCACCTCACTCAATTTCCTGCTGTTCAACATTATTCCGACTATTGTCGAAATTCTGTTCGTCTCGGTGATTCTCTGGTGGATGTTCGCGGCGTCCTTTGCGCTGACCATGCTTGGCACCATCATCGCCTATGTCGCCTTCACGCTGATTTTCACCAATTGGCGCCTGCGCTTTCGCCGGCAGATGAACCAGACGGATGAGGAAGCGAATACCAAGGCGGTGGATAGCCTGCTGAATTACGAAACCGTCAAGTATTTCGGCAATGAAGCGCATGAATCGCGACGCTATGATGAAAGCATGACGCGCTACGAAAGC
>JBBAUC010000029.1:16875-21905 GCA_040398485.1 Roseomonas sp.
TGCCGGCCAGGCCACCATCATGGCGGTTGGGCTGACCATCACCATGCTGCTGGCAGGCCGCGGTATTGCCGATGGCAGCATGAGCATTGGCGATCTGGTGATGGTGAATACCTATCTGATCCAGCTCTATCAGCCCTTGAACATCCTTGGCTTCGCCTATCGCGAAATCAAGCAGGGGCTCACGGATATGGAGCAGATGTTCGCGCTGCTGGATGTGCCCGCTGAAGTACGCGATGCACCGGATGCCGTGCCACTTGCCCTTGGGGCTGGTGAAATACGCTTTGAGGATGTGCGCTTTGGCTATCGGCCGGATCGGGAAATTCTGAAGGGGGTTTCCTTCACTGTGCCGCCTGGGCGGATGCTCGCCATTGTCGGGCCGACCGGGGCGGGGAAATCCACGATCTCTCGCATGCTGTTTCGCTTTTATGATGTGACGGGTGGGCGCGTTTTGGTTGATGGGCAGGATGTGCGCGGCATGACGCAGCAAAGCCTGCGCGCTGCCATTGGCGTGGTGCCGCAGGATACCGTGCTGTTCAACGACACCATCCGCTACAATATCGCCTATGGCCGGCCAGGTGCCACCGATGCGGAAATCGAAAACGCCGCGCGGCTTGCGCAGGTGCATGATTTCGTCACGCGCTTGCCGGATGGCTATGCAACTCGTGTGGGTGAACGTGGCCTCAAGCTTTCGGGCGGTGAAAAGCAGCGAGTCGCCATTGCGCGCACCATTCTGAAGGACCCCCGCCTGCTGATTTTGGATGAGGCGACAAGTGCGCTCGATACCCGGACCGAACAGGATATCCAGGCGGCTTTGCGCGATGTGGCGCGCAACCGCACCACGCTGGTGATTGCCCATCGGCTTTCGACAGTGGTGGAAGCGGATGAGATTATCGTGCTGCAAGAAGGTGCCATTGCCGAACGCGGCACCCATGGCGGCTTGATCGCCGCCGGCGGGCTTTATGCCGATATGTGGCGCCGCCAATCCGAAGCCATGGCCGCGGCCGAGGCAGCAGCGCGCGCCCAGGCGGCGGCCGATTTGGAAATGCCCCGGCAGCGCCCCAATGCGGCCCCCCCTTCCCCTGGCCCCTGAGCCTCCCTATTTGGCTGTTACATTCAGGAGTTACCCATGCAGATGGACCCGGAAGGCATCGCGCCCGAGGATTTAAGCCATGCCGGTTCGGTCGTGGACAAGGCGATCGAGTATATGATGGAGCAGCAAATCCAGCCGATTTCCATCGCCTCTGCCCTGCTGGGCGGGGCGCTTGGGGTGCTGACCCGGACTTTGGATGACCGGTCCGTGGCGGGCGTACTGCGCCAAGCCTTGGCTTCGGTGGAAAGCGGCGAATTTCGCGCCCCACCACCAGCTTGATACTTGACGCGCGCAAGACTTCCCGCCAAAAGCGCGTCTTCATGTTGAACCCGCGCGCAGGCGAGCCTTGCGCGCCTTTGTATTTGGATTTCCGCTATGTCTCGCCGCTGCGTCATTACAGGCAAGGGTGTTCTGACGGGTAACAATGTCAGCCACGCCAACAATAAAAGCCGCCGCCGCTTCCTGCCCAATCTGCAGGAAAGCTCCTTCTGGTCGGAAATCCTGGCCGCGCCGATCAAGCTGCGCCTTTCGACCAATGGCATTCGTACGGTGGAACATAATGGTGGGCTTGATGCCTTCCTGCTCGGCACGCCGGACCGCAAGCTGACCGTGGGCGCCATTGTGCTCAAGCGCCGTCTGGAACGCGCCCAGGCCGCCAAAGCCGCCTGAACTTTCTCGATTACTACTGGTTTTTTTGTTTTGGTCCAATTATTCTGACATGCCGCCCGGTCCTTCCTGGGCGGCATTTTTCTTTGTTACGCTCGACCTCCCCCAGGAAAACTTCTTGTCAGTACCCTCCTTGACGTCGTTAAGTTAGAGGTAAGGCCCTTCTTAACGCCCTTGGTTTGAGCGTTACCTCATTGGGAGACTAGCGATGGGATCATTTCGACCGTTTCGGCTAATCGTCATCTTTTTGCTGACCCTCCTCGTTGGCGCTTGCACGTTGGCGGAGACACAGGTCACTTCGGGCGGAGACTTCATCGCTGCGCGACCTGAATGGGCCGCACGTTTTGAAGCGCGTCCCGCCGGCGGAAGCGCTACCGGCGGCGTGGATCGCGCCGTTTATGATGCGGCGCGAGCCGAGCCGCTATTGCGCTTCCCTGCCCGTATAGGCTTGGCAAGAATACAGCATGGGGCCTTGACCAGTGTGCCCAGCGCTGAAGCCGACGCTTGGGTGGCGCTGATCCGAGAGCGCGGTGCCGGTTATGGCGAGTTTGTTGCGGTGAGCCCGCTTGTTGCCCAGCTCACCGCCGGCGCTGTCGGACGTGATGTTATACGCGGGCCGGTAGACATGGTTCGGATAGGCGCTGCGCGCCAACATCTAGACGCTGTGCTGATCTACGAGGTCGGAAGTTCCAAGAGCGATCAAGCGACGCCCTTGTCTTTGATTGATGTGACCATTATCGGGGCCTTTCTTATTCCTTCCCGTTCACTCGAAGGAAAGGCGACAGCTGCCGCAATGTTCGTTGATGTTCGAAATGGCTACCCTTACGGCACTGCCATGGCGCAGGCCGAACAGACCGGCATCTGGATGAATGCAGGCTCAACAGAGCGTAGCATCGAGTTGAGGCGCAGTGCGGAAGTCGAGGCTGTGAAGAAGCTTACTCTCGAGGTTGCAACGATGATGGAACGCCTAAAGGGGGAGCTTGAGCGTTTGCCTGCGCCGCGTCCCGCTCGTCGCGGTTGAGTAAGCGGCCAAGAAGCATAAGGCCGCCGTGCACGCCAATGCTACACGGGGGACTATCGATTTTCATCTGACGCCCCGTTGCCGCTCAATTTCCCGCCAGCGGGCCACATTGCGGTTATGCCCGTCTAGCGTTTCGGCGAAGGCATGCCCGCCCGAACCATCCGCGACAAAATAGAGGAAATTGCTGGTCGCGGGCCGCGTGGCGGCGCGGAGCGAGTCGCGCCCCGGATTCGCAATCGGCCCCGGCGGCAGGCCGCGATTGCGATAGGTGTTGAAGGGGCTGTCGCGGTCCAGATCGGCCCGCGTAATGGCGCGTTCCAGTGCTGCCCCACCCGTTGCGGCATAGACCACTGTTGGGTCTGATTGCAGCGGCATATTGCGCCTGAGGCGATTGATGAAGACGGAAGCGACCAGCGCGCGTTCCTCCGCCTTGCCGGTTTCGCGTTCAATGATGGAAGCAAGAATCAGCGCTTCCCGCGCGCTGCGGATCGGCAGATTGGGCGCACGGTCCCGCCAGGCTTCGGCCAGCGCCGTGTTCATCGCGGCTTGCGCCCGCCTGATCAGTGCGGCGCGGCTATCGCCCCATTCAAAGGCGTAGGTTTCGGGCAGAATACTGCCCTCGGCGATCGGCTCCGCCTCACCCATCAACCCTTCGGTCTTATCCAGCAATGCCTGGATTTGCAGGGCGGAAAGCCCCTCAGGGATCGTCACGCGGCGCTGGATAGGCCTTGCCTCGCGCAGGATTTCCAGGACCTGCTTCAGTGAAGCGGCGGCCGGGAAAGCGAATTCCGCCGCGCGCAAGGGGCCGGCACTTTTTGTGAGCTGACTTGCAACCAAGAAATGCCGCGCATCGGCGATGATGCCGGCTTCCTTCAGCGCGCTGGCGATGGCTTCAGTCCCGCCGCGAGGAATAACCAGCGCCTTATCGGCGGCCAGCGGCCCAGGGGCTTCGTAGATATCGCGCGCCCAATTGGCCGCCGCGCCAAGGCCGATCAGCACGGCCAGGCATAGGCTCAGCAGGACAAGCGCCACCCGCCCGCGGCGTTTGCGCGGCGCGGGCGAGGTTTCACTCATTCTGGATTAAGGGGCGCCGCGGAAGATGATGCAGGCATTCGTGCCGCCAAAGCCGAAGGAATTGGACAGCGCAATATCAATCTTGCGCGGTTGGGGTTCTTTCGCCACGCGATCAATCGCGCTTTCACGCGATGGCTTTTCCAGATTGAGCGTGGCGGGTGCTACCTGGTCACGAATGGCGAGGATCGAGAATATCCCCTCCACCGCGCCGGCTGCGCCCAGCAAATGCCCGACAGCCGATTTGGTGGAGGACATGGCAAGCCCGCGCGCTGCATCGCCCCAAAGGCGCTCAACCGCTTCCAGTTCAAGATCATCGCCGAGCGGCGTTGATGTGCCATGCGCATTCACATATTGGATCTGTTCTGGCGTGATGCTGGCACTGGCAAGGGCGGCCTTCATGGCGCGGAAGGCGCCATCATGGCCCTCGGCCGGGGCGGTGATGTGATAGGCATCACCGCTCATGCCATAGCCGATCACTTCGCCGTAAATCTTGGCACCACGCGCCTTGGCGTGTTCCAATTCTTCCAGCACCAGCACGCCGGCACCTTCGCCCATGACAAAGCCATCGCGCGCTTCATCCCAGGGGCGAGACGCCGCCGTTGGATTGTCATTGAAGTTTGTGGAAAGCGCACGCGCCGCGCAGAAGCCGGCCATGCCGATCTCGCCCACCGCAGCTTCGGCCCCACCGGCGACCATCACATCCGCATCACCCAGCGCAATCAGCCGCGCCGCATCGCCCAAAGCATGCACGCCGGTGGCGCAGGCCGTCACCACGGAATGGTTGGGACCCTTGAAGCCGTAGCGGATGGAGACGTGGCCGGATGCCAAGTTGATCAGCGCTGAGGGGATGAAGAAGGGGGAAATCCGCTTGATCTTGCCTTGCAGAATCAGAGATGCGGCTTCGTGAATTGTCTCAAGCCCGCCAATGCCGGAGCCGATCATCACGCCGGTGCGGCAGCGCTGATCCTCATCCTGCGGCACCCAGCCGGAATCGGTGACTGCTTCATCCGCCGCGACCATCGCGAATTGGATGAAGCGATCCATTTTTTTCTGATCCTTGACCGGGATCCATTCATTGATGTCGAGCCCGCCATCAGCCTTCTGGCCCGCGGGGATTTCCCCCGCGATCCGGGCAGTCAGGTTAGACGCATCAAAGGATTGAATGGCAGCGATGCCGGA
>JBBAUC010000030.1:0-21616 GCA_040398485.1 Roseomonas sp.
AACAGGAAGGCGAAGGCGCCTTTCATCTTTCCATGATCCATGCACGGATTGCGGCTGAAGCGCGCTATGACACCATGGCGGTTTCTGCCGGCGCGCGGCTTACGCGCATGGAAATCCATGCAGCGCTGACGGGCCCCAAGGCATCCTGCCACATGAATAGCGCGCAATTGGCGGCAGGCCGGGCAGTGGTGGATACCACCACGGCGCTGGACCATGCCGCGCCGGATTGTGCCAGCCGGCAAACTTGCAAGACTGTGCTCGCGGGCCAGGCGCGCGGCGTGTTCCAGGGCAAGATCCTGGTGCGGCGTGAAGCGCAGAAGACCGATGGCTATCAGATGAACCAGGCTTTGCTGCTTTCAGAAGACGCCGAGATGGACAGCAAGCCTCAGCTTGAAATCTATGCCGATGACGTGAAGTGCAGCCATGGCGCGACCATCGGCGCTTTGGATGCGGATAGTCTTTTCTATCTGCGTTCACGCGGCGTGCCTGCGGATCAGGCGCGGTCCATGCTGGTGCAGGCTTTCCTTCATGAAGCCTTTGAAGGGCTGGAAGATGATGTATTGCGTGAAGCGCTGACCGCCGCCGTGGATGGCTGGTGGGTCCGGCATAGGACGGTATCATGAGTTTTGATGTTCATCGCATAAGGCAGGATTTCCCGATCCTGTCGCAGCCGCAACACGGCAAACCACTAGTGTTCCTTGACTCAGGAGCGAGTGCGCAAAAGCCGCGTGCAGTAATTGAAGCAATGACGCGCTGCATGGAAACGGCTTATGCCAATGTCCATCGCGGCGCCTATCGGCTTTCCGAAGTGGCAACCGATGCTTACGAAGCGTCGCGCGGTGCGGTGGCGCGATTCATCAATGCCCCCGATACGCGGGAAGTGGTTTTTACGCGAAACAGCACAGAAGCGATCAATCTGGTCGCACATAGCTGGGGCCGCGGCGTGATGCGCCCGGATCAGGCGGTGCTGATTTCCGAATTGGAACACCACGCCAATATCGTGCCCTGGCAAATGCTGCGCGATGAACGCGGCAATCCCTTGCGCGTCTGCCGCGTGACAGAGTCCGGCGAATTGGACATGGAAGACCTGGCCGCGAAGCTTGCCGACGGCAAGGTGGGGCTGGTGGCTTTGGCGCATATGTCCAATGTGCTGGGCACCGTCACACCGGTTGAACGTGTGGTGGCTTTGGCCCATGCGCATGGCGCGAGAGTATTGCTGGATGGGTCCCAGGCAGTGGTGCACCGGTCCGTGGATGTTGCTGCTATTGGCTGCGATTTCTACTGCTTCACCGGCCATAAACTGTATGGGCCAACCGGTATTGGCGTGTTGTGGGGCAAGCTGGAGCACCTGGACCGCATGCCGCCCTTCATGGGCGGTGGCGACATGATTGAAAGCGTGAGCTTCGAAAAATCCACCTGGGCCAAGCCCCCTGGCCGCTTTGAAGCCGGCACGCCCGCTATCATTGAAGCGGTCGGGCTGCATGCCGCGATTGACTATATGAACGCGATTGGCATGCCCGCAATTGAAGCACATGAACGCGCTTTGGTGGACCACGCCATGCGGAAATTGTCTGATGTGCCTGGCCTCACGCTACTTGGCCGCGCACAGGATCGTGGCGGTGTTTTTGCTTTCGCACTCGACAATGCGCATCCGCATGATCTTTCCACGCTGCTGGATCGTGCCGGGATTTGCATCCGCGCGGGGCGGCATTGTGCGGAACCGCTGCATACGCGCTTCGGTCTGGAACAGGGCACGGCGCGCGCTTCCTTTGGGCTTTATACAACGACCGAGGAAGTGGATTACCTTTCTGGCGCGCTGGTGAAAGCGCGGGAGTTCTTTGCATGAGCGGGAATGATTTCTTCGGCGATTTGCGCGATTTGTATCAGGAAGTGATCCTGGATCATGGCCGCAAGCCGCGCAATTTCCGTCGGCTTGAAGATGCGGACCGCACATCGCGCGGTGATAATCCCATGTGCGGCGACCGCATGGAGCTTTTCCTAAAAATGACGCCGGATGGGCATATTGCCGATGCGGCTTTTCAGGGCCGCGGTTGCGCCGTTTCCATGGCCAGCGCCTCGCTCATGACCGAAACCGTGATGGGCAAAACGCCTGTGGAAGCGCAAGCCCTCGGCGCTGCCTTTCGTGATTTGGCGATGACCGGCCAATGCCCCACCTGCGCGGCTTCGCTGGAAGACGCGATGGAAAGGCTGACGCCGCTTTCAGGCGTGCATGAATTTCCAAGCCGGGTGAAATGCGCAACGCTCGCCTGGCATACGCTGAACGCAGCGCTTGCCGGCGCGAAGGAGGCGAGCAGTGAGTGAAGAGACCACCAAGACCGAAACACCCGTTCATGCCGCCTGGACCCCGGAAGGCGAGGTGAAGCCGCCAGCCGTACCAGTTTCTGAAGACGCGGTGATTGGCGCGATTTCCACCGTGTTCGATCCGGAAATTCCCGTTGATATTTATCAACTCGGCCTGATCTACGCGATCGAGATTGGTGATGATGGCAAGGTAAAGGTAGAAATGACGCTGACCACACCATCATGCCCTTCCGCGCAGGAATTGCCGAACCAAGTAGATGAGGCAGTGCGCGCATTGGATGGCGTTTCTGAAGTGCTCGTGGAAGTGGTGTGGGACCCGCCCTGGGATCATTCTCGCATGAGCGAAGATGCGCAGCTCGCGCTCAATATGTTTTGAGGTGATGGCATGAATGCAACCATTGAAGCCAAACCCGCGCGGCGCGCTTTGCCGCCGCTGATGTCGCTAAGCGATGGCGCGGCAGAACGGCTGAAGGGCCTATACGCCAAGGGCGAGCAGGGCAAGTTCCTGCGCATCGCCGTGAAGACCAAGGGCTGTTCCGGCCTTTCCTATGATCTTTCCTGGGTGGATGCGCCAAGTGCGGGTGATGAGAGCGTCACGGATAAGGATGTGACAGTCCTGGTTGACCGCAACGCGACACTTTTCCTGATTGGTACGGTGATGGATTATGAGGTGAAGGCCATGTCAGCGGGCTTTACCTTCACCAATCCAAATGAAAAAGGCCGCTGCGGCTGTGGTGAGAGTTTTCACGTTTGATCAAGTACTGGAGCATTTCCAAGCCAAGCGGAATCGCTTGGCAACTCGGGAAATGCAACCAAACAAAGGTTTAGTGCATGTCGGATGGCGGATGCGACGCGCGCATGTACTAGACGGCGCTTGACCAATCCGCGGCGACGAAGCGGTAGCCGCTGCCTTCCTTGGCCAGATAGCCATTTGCCGGGAAGGGAAAATGATAACCGGTGATGCGGATGCGGTCCGTCGCCACGCGGTCATAAATCCGCCGGCGCGTTGCTTCCGCGGCGACTGCATCAAAATCGAATACAATGTGGAAATCAGGGCGACGCGCCAGAAGTTCTGGCCGGTTCGAGGTATCTGCCACGAACATCATCTGCTCCGCCCCATCGGCGATGTGGTAGCAGGTATGGCCCGGTGTGTGGCCATAAGCCGCGACGGAACGTACGCCGGGAACGACCTCCGCATCGGGGCCAATGCGGCGCAAGCGCGCGGCATAAGGCGCCAAGCGTCGCACGCTATTGGCAAAGGTGGCGCGTTGGCCCTCGGGACTGCGGGTTTCATTCGTGGCGTCGCCCCACCAGGCGATCTCAGCTTCGGGCACAATCACTTCCGCATTGGGAAAAGCGGCGGCGCCTTCGGCATTCAGCAGGCCATTCACGTGATCGCCGTGGAAATGGCTCATCACCACGCGGGTTACCCTGGCAGGATCAATGCCGGCGGCCCGCATGTTGGCGATCATGCGGCCATTGGTCGCACCCGGGGCTGTGATGCCATTACCGCTATCGAAAACCACCAAATCGCGGCCGGTATCGAGGAAGGTGACAGTAAAGGGAATGACCAATCGGTCCTGAGGTAGAAAGGCATCGCGCAATACCGCCTGTACGTCAGACAAGGGCGCGTTGCGAACAAAGCCTTCCAAGGGGCGCGCAAAAAAACCATCATGGACAGTGGTGACGGTGAAGGAGCCCACCTTGAAGCGATAAAAGCCCGGCGCCTGGGCCTGCGGTGCCGGCGCGGTTTGGGCCGATGTAGTCCGCACAAAGGCGGCAGCGGCCAGCAGGGTTGTGGACGCGATTAACGAACGACGCCGAAATGCAATCATTACCGCGCTCCTTATGGGTTCTGGACAAGGCTCTTGACTTATTCAAAGCCACGTCTCCACATAGTAAGGTACATTTAATATCCTAGCAACGGACAGTTTGCGCTCGTGCACCCCCACTCTCCGCCTCGACCCTTTGGTTTTTTTCGGAGGCTCGCCAACAAGATGGCGGGGACGTCAGAGGGCGGGTCTCAAGGCCTTTTTCATCTGCGGTCTGAAGTTGCGCGATTGCAAGTTTCCGTCACACAACTGAATTCAGCGTTTGGCCGGCGCGATGTCGCTTCGGTGAAGGCATTATTGGAAAGTGCCCAACGCAGCGATTTTGAAGCGGCGGTGAGGGACAGGATTCATACTGTCCCTTTGCCTGATGGCACCATTCTGTGCCGAGTGCTTGGGCGTTACAAGATCTACGTGGATGCAGCGGATACCTCTTTGGCCCCTCATTTGATGTTGGAAGGCTTCTGGCAATACTGGATTACCGCTTTTTTATGCAGGAATCTTGATCAAGGCGAAACTGCTTACGACCTTGACGCGGGTTATGGATATTTCTCGCTGCTGATGAGCGAATTGGTGGGTGCCGAAGGGCGCGTGGTAGCGCTTGAGTATAATCCTTGGCTTTTCCAGCTGTTGAGGCGCAACGTGACATTGAATGGTCGGGACAGCATTATCGTGACGCATCGTATTGTCGCGTCAAGCGAGGCTGCGGCGGCTAGGGAGTTGCCGGTGCTCTTGGCTGGCCCCCCGACATCTACAATCCAAGCGGTGCAGTTTCGGCACGGCAGCGCTACCAGCTGTATGGCCCCGGCCATGACGTTGGATGGGCTTGAACCCGATTCGGCCGATCTCGTGCTCGTTTCTGCCATGGCGCTCCAACAGGGGGCGCTTCAGGGCATGCAGGGCTTAATGGATCGCAGCCCTTCACTTCGGATTATTCTGGAATTCGTGGCCGCTCGCTGCCCCAGTCCCCGAGAAACGCTTGAGTCTCTTGGCACCCGTTTTCCATTGCGGTTCATTGATGTTGATAGTCGCGCTAAGCCCGTGACCATTGAACGAATACTTGAAGTTGGTCACCTCAGCCTTTTTCTGTCCCGTAACGAGCCTCACTAAGCGCCGCTACTGATCGGCCTGCCGTAAGTCGAAAGGCAAGTCACCAGCGCCCGGCAAGAAGCCGCGCCATTGCCGCAATCGCCACCATCAAATCATCGGTTTCCATTGCCTCATGCGGGTTGTGGCTGCCGTTTTGATTTCGCACCAAAATCATCCCGGTCTTCACGCCCACTGCGGCAAAATTATTCGCATCATGCGTGCCGGGACTATGCAGGCGCATGGCAGCAATACCGCAAGCAGCAGCGGCATCGGCAAGGCCAGACATCAGCGAAGGGTCCATCAGCCCAGGCGCAGCGCTACTGCGCTCACCAAGCCTAATCGTCACGCGCCGGCGTGCGGCAACCTCCGCCACAATCTCCTGTAGCTTGGCCTCAAGCGTCACAAGATGCGCGGCATCATAGGCGCGTAGGTCAAGGCTCATTTCAAAATCACCCGAAACGGCGGTCAGCGAATGCCGCTCCACCGGCGTATGAAAGCGCCCAATCGTCACCGCCATGGGGTGGCCCGCGGCTTCCTCCGCAAGCCAAAGCTGTTCCAGGCAAAGCGACAAATCCGCCCCAGCCAAAGCGGCATCTCGGCGGAAACGATGTGGCAGGCCGGTATGCGCATCCTCACCCGTGATGCGAATGAAGGGATGTCGAAGATTACCCGGATTGGCGAGACAAATGGCAATCGGTATGCCCGCTTCCACCAGCTGCGGCGCCTGTTCGATATGCACTTCCAGATAGGCAGCAATGGCTGCGGGATCACGCAAGGGCGTTCCCTGACTTAAACGCGCCGGATCGCCACCCGCCGCCGCGATGCTTTCGGCCAGAGTCTTGCCGGTGCGCGCATGGCGCAATTCCAAAGCCCCGGGCGGCAAGCGTGCCAGCAGGCAACGGCTGCCAATCAGGCCGAGGCCAAACCAGACCGCTTCCTCACATCGCAGGGCCAGCACTTCAATGTCTCGGTGCGGTGTGATGCCAGCCGCACGCAGCGCCGCAACGGCGCCAATGCCCGCAATCACGCCCGCCGCGCCATCGAAATTGCCGCCCTGCTCAATGCTATCCAGATGGGACCCAATGATGATCGGCGGCGCTTTCGGATCTTCGGCTGTCCAGCGCAGGGAAAGATTGGCGCCGGCGTCAATGCTGGCCTGCATGCCAAGCGCCTCGCCCGCCTTGCGGATTAGATTATGCGCTTCATTCTCGCCGCGCCCATAGGCATCGCGCGTGATGCCGGGCGGGTCGGCACCGATCGCCGCCACGCTATCCAGCAGGCTTTGCACCAGCGGTTTTTGTGCCGCAATGGCTTCATCCAGCTTCATGCCGCCAGCGCCTTCGCATCACGCAGCACCATATCCGCGGCCTTTTCGCCAATCATGATGCTGGGGACATTGGTATTGCCGGAAGTGAGCGCCGGCATGATGGAAGCATCCGCCACACGCAGCCCGGCAATGCCATGTACGCGAAGTTCCGCATCCACAACGGCCATCGGATCGCTGCCCATCTTGCAGGTGCCAACCGGGTGATAGGTGGTCTCGGCCGCCTGCTTCACCCATTCGATGATGTCAGCATCACTTTGCCGCGCTGGTCCGGGTGCCACTTCCGTCAGGCGCAAGGCCGCCATGGCCGGCGCATACATGATGGATCGCGCAATCTGAATCGCGCGCACCGTCAGCGCCGCATCAACGGGCGCTGAGAGGAAATTGAAATTAATCGCCGGCGGTGCCTTGGGATCGGCCGAAGTAATGTGGATCTGCCCCTTGCTTTCCGGGCGCATGACATGCGCATAGCAAGTCATGCCCGACTGCGCTGAAATGCGCGGACCATTCGGCCCTGCTTCGGTGAAGGCCGGCACCCAGCCCAGCAAAAGATCAGGCGCTTCCAGCCCTTCGCGGGAGAAGACAAAAGCGCGAATGGGTGCCGCCACGGCGCCCAACATGCCCTTGCCGGTCAGGGCATAGCGCAGCGCCTGCTCCACCAGGCCAAGCCCTCGCCCACGATCATTCAGCGTATAGCCTTTGGCACCCACCGCCCAGCGCGTGCGCGGCGCGTAGTGATCGCGCAAATTTTCGCCAACACCCGGCAGCGCATGCAGCGTGTTTACGCCAAGCGCCTGCAAGCGATCCATCTGACCAATGCCCGATAATTCCAGCAATTGTGGCGAATTTATCGAACCACCGCTGATGATCACCTCTCGCCCTGCCTGCGCCTCAAGCGCTTCATCGCCCTTGCTGTAGCGCACGCCAATGCAGCGCTTGCCTTGGAAAATCAGTTTTTCCGCGAGTGCCCCGGTTTCGATATGCAGATTGGCGCGGCCGCGAATGGGGTCCAGGTAGCAGGCGGCGGTGCTCATGCGGCGACCGCCCGAGATACTTGCCTGGCTCATGGCAATGCCGTCCTGTTGCGCGCCATTGTAATCCGGGTTGTGGCGAATGCCGACCTCGCCGGCAGCCTTGATCAGCGTCTGAAAAATCGCGTCGCGCGGTTCGGGATTGGTAACGCGCAACGGGCCATCCTTGCCGCGATACGTGGCGTCACCATCGCCCTGATAACTCTCGATCCGCTTGAAGAAGGGCAGCACATCCGCATAGCTCCAGCCGCGATTGCCCATTTGCGCCCAGGTATCGAAATCCTGCGCCTGACCGCGCACGAAAGCGAGGCCGTTGATGGCGCTCGACCCACCCAGAATGCGCCCACGCGGCACCGGCAGACGCCTTCCATTGGTGGTGGCTTCCGGTTCGGATGTGTAGAGCCAATTCACCTCAGGGTTATTGATCATGCGCGCATAGCCCACGGGAATGCGGGTCCAGCGATAGCCGGCGGGCCCGGCTTCCAGCAGCAGCACCTTGTTGCGCGGATCGGCAGAAAGGCGATTGGCCACCACCGCGCCCGCCGAACCAGCGCCGATGATGATGTAGTCATATGCCGCCATGACCTTCCCCCTTAGCTTTCACCCGCATCAACCCATGCGGAGCGCTTCAGGGCAAGTCCCGGCGGGTAAGTTGGCGTGATCCGGCAAAGCGAACCACGCCATCAAGCCCCAACGCTCACCGCATCGGGCGCATATATTCCATGGACATTTCCGATGGGTTCAGAATGCCCATCATGGCCATGTTGCGATCGATTTCTTCAGACAGCAGGCCAATCGCGTGCTTCACGCCCTCTTCGCCCGCCACCGCCGCGGCTGACAGCATCGGCCGGCCGACGAAGACAAAGGAAGCACCCAACGCCAGCGCCTTCAGTACATCACTGCCACGGCGGATGCCGCCATCATACATCACCGTCATGCCGCCGGCATCGCGGGCGATTTCAGCAAGGCTACGCAGGCCGGAAATCGTGCCATCCAATTGCCGCCCGCCATGGTTGGAAACCATGATGCCATCGGCCCCCGCATCGCGGCACATGCGCGCATCTTCCGGGGAGATGATGCCCTTCACCACCAACTTGCCCTTCCAGCGCCGGCGGATCAGTTCCAGATGCTCCCACGCCAGCCCATCACGCGCACCAAAGGCGCGCATCAAGGTGCTGGAGACAATGGGCGGCCCACGGCCGGCATCCATATTCTCAAAATGCGGCATGCCGTTCGTCAGCATGGTCTTGAAGAAAGTATTCAGCACCCAGCCCGGATGGGTAATGCCATCCCAAAGCAATTGCGGTGTGGGCTTCAGCGGAATGGAATAGCCATTGCGCACATTGTTTTCACGGTTGGATGAAACCTGCACATCCACCGTCAGCACAAAGGTCTTGAAGCCGGCCGCCGCCACGCGGTCCACCAGCGGTTCGATCCGCTCGGCCTCACCGGGCAGATAGGCCTGATACCAGGCATCCGGATTTGCCTTGGCCACATCTTCAAGCGGGATCAGCGAAGATGCGCTCATGATCATCGGCACATTGCGCGCGCGGGCCGCTTGCGTCAGCACCAGGTCACCGCGATAGGCCACCAGCGCGGAAGCGCCCATGGGCGGCAGGCCGAAGGGCGCGTCATATTCCTGGCCGAAAAGCGTGGTCTTCAGGTTACGCCCGCGTGTGTCGCGCAGCACGCGCGGCACAAAGCCCCATTCGGCGAAGGCTTCGCGATTATCGCGCAGCGACGCATCGTTTTCCACCGCGCCGGAGACAAAGCCACCAATGCTGCGCGGCAAGTAGCGCGCTGCAGCCGCTTCAAAATCCGGCAGGCTCAGGTAGCGGCGCACGGAAGCTGGCGGCGGCGGCGGGCGCTTCTGGCTCAGATTCTGGGGCGCGGTGGGCGCCTGGGCCCATTCGGGCGAATTCGCCGTCATAGAAATTTCCTTGGACTGACATTTATTTGGTCAGTTATCGCGCGGAATCGCTCGGTAGACCAGCCCGGGGTGGTCATTTCAGTTCCAAAGCGGGCGGATGACATGCTCATAAAGCGTGAAGGCTACCTCAATCCCCACCAGCGCCACCACCGCCGCTTCCAACCCGAAGGCGCGCCTAGCCTGGATCAGGGAAAGCAGCGTCTGGACGGTGTCATCTATCAGGGCAAGCTTGCGTTCCAGCGTGCCGCCCCTTTCGCGGAGTTCGTATTCATCCTCCAACCGGGCATGGAGCCGTTCCAAAGCTGGGTGATCCCAAAGCACTTCGGGCTTATCAGCCGCTTCCACCCGAGCAAGGTTGCGGCTGCGTGCGGAAAGCGCATGGCCGATCTGCCGATGCAAAGCGCGGGAGGAAACGCGCAATCGCCCAGCGACCCGCAGGCTGGCTACGGCAGGTTCCATGCGGTCCAGCGCTTCGGCGATGCGGGCTTCCTGTTGGGCAAGAGCCGCGCTTTTCGCCAAGGCATCCGCCACCACGGCCAAGCGTTCGGTGGCGGAATCGGACAGTTGGATGACACCTTCCGCATCCACGCCATCACGCGCCGCACCGACATGAATCAAGGCGGTTTCCTCGGCGGGGTTATGTGTGGGGTTGGTGACACGCGGGCCAAGACCTTCAAGCAGCGCGGCTTCATCGGCGGGATTGGCGCCGAAGATCACCACCGCGCCCCAGCGAAAAGCAAAGGCGCGGATGGGGGGCAGGGCAGATATGGGCACCGGGTCCGCCAGGGCGGAACCGCCTGGACCAAGGCCACGATGGTCCAGCCTTTCGCCCAGAATCACGGCGCGGGCGCGCAGCAGCGAACCCGATACGGCATTGGTTTGGTCCGAGCTGGGAGTTTCGGCGGCACGCGGCGCTTCTTGCATGGCACATTCTTAGCGCAGATCGCTGCGCGATGGTATGGAAGCAGCGCGGAGCGCCTTGCCCATCACGCCCTTGATGTTCAGGAAGCGCCACCTGATCGGCTAGTCATGCCGCGTGGCAGGAGCTGGCCGATGCGCAGAAAATCCCTGCGGTGCAAAGGCGATGATGACCCGCCTTACTGAGTAATCGGCCAGCGCCTGATTTGGCGTGGCGCCAAAAGCTACCGCCGCGCGGGCTGGGCAGGCGCCGCAGGCCGCAACACCGCCGTAAGATCAGCCATCGCCTGTTCCCGGCTTGGCGGATTGCCATTGCTCACTGCCACCATATGACGCGCCGCGACGCGCGCGAGTTCTGGCAAATACTGCATATTCTGCGCCTGCAATTCCTGCTGCACCACATTGGCCGCATCCGCTATGCGCAGCCTGTCCGCGCCGCGGCCCACCGCAAGCACGGTGCGCAGATAGCTCGCGGCCAATTCCTGGGCGCGCGCGGGTTGGCCTTCTGCCTGGCTGCGCAACGCTGCTTCGATGCGCGCCATGGTGGTGGTGATTTGCTGCGTGCGTTCCTGTTGTCGGCGGAGCGCCGCTTGCACTTCGGCCTGCGTCGCGGCAGCGATGCGGCCCTGATCTTCCGCCAAGGTGCGCTGCGCCTGCACGGTTTCCGCCTGCACGCGTGCAAAGGCGCCGAGCAATTCGCCAAAACCTTCTGCTAACAGGATTTGCCGACCGATCTGCGCGGCAGCGGCGATTTGGCTTTGGATCGCCTGCATTTCCTGATCATTGCGCTCTCGTTGCGCAGTGCGGAGCGCCGCGCCCACGCGCTCAATCCCCTGGCGCAGCGCTGGGTCTGGCGTGTCATTTTTCAGCACTTCCAGAAGGCGTGCCGGGTCTTCGCTGGCGCTGCCGCGGGACTGCGCCTCAGCCTCAAAGGCTGCGCGCAATTGGGCGGGGCGCTGGTCGCTGCTGGTGGCAACAAGGGCGAGCACCGGACGAAAGCCAAGGCTGCGTAGCCGAAGCGCTTCACCATTGCGATCAAGCGGCGGCAATTCAACCCGCAAGCTTGATCTGATCTGATCCTCCGGCGTCAAGAAATCCCCGCCGCGCGCGACCATGCCGCCCGCCTGACCATGTGGCCGACCGACACGATTGAGCCGATAGGGTTCCAGCACCCATTCCGCAACATTGCCGAGAACATCGAAAATCCCAAGCGGGTTGGGTTCCAGCATGCCAATTGGGCGCACGCGCCCACCCGAGGATCGCGTGCCCTGAAACCAGACATAACGCTGCATGCCTTCGGACATTGGAAAAACACGCGCGCCGAAATCCGCTTCCGCAACTGCCGCTCCACCGCGTGCGGCAAATTCCCATTCCTCCTCAGTTGGCAGGCGCACAAAGGCGCGCGCATCATCGCGCATGGGCAAGGCGTCACGTGCATTGCGCGCGAGCCAGGCAGAATAGCGCATGGTGAAGGCAATCGCCTCATGCCAGGCGACATCGGCCTGGGGCAGGCGCCCGGCGGCGGCTGGTGTTGGGCAGGCTTCGGCGGTTACGGCCACGTATTGATCACGCGTCACTTCATACTTGCCGATATAGTAGCGCGGCGGTGCAGCGGCATCGGCACCGCGAAATGGCCCTGCGATGAAGCTTTGGCGGAGAAATTCGCTGTAATTGGTTTCAGCATCCGCCTGGCCGAGCATGGCGGGCCGATCCGCCAACAGCCCTTGGCCCAAAGGTGTTGGCACTGGGCGAAACACCATGGCGCCACCGCAGGGCATGGGCAGGATCAGATCATCTGCAAGCGGTTTCGGATTCCAGAATTCCGCTGCCCATCTTTCTTGCGCGTTTACCGCTGGCGCGAGCATGATCATGGCAGCAAGAAACAGCTTACGCATCGCGAAGCCCCTCCGCAGGTTCAATCCGGGCGGCGCGATATCCGGCAAAAGCCGCGGATAATGCCGCGCCGAAAAGGCTCACCAAAAATGCCAGCAACAGATGCTGCGCTTCAATGACACAAATGGCCCGCGCGCCTGCGGCATTGGCACCCGCAAGCGGCAGGCGATTGACCAAACCCGCTACCGCCAAGGCGAGCAGGCTTGCGAGCGCTGCCCCCGCGCCTGCAATGATCAGCGCCTGGATCAGCGGAAACACTACCAGATCGCGCCGTGACAGCCCGATCAGGCGCAACAGCGACAGATCACGCTGCTTGCGTTCCACATTCCCATAGAGCCCAACACCAAGCGAGACGAGAAACCCGACCCCACCCAGCCCCGCGAGCAAGGCAAAAAGCAACGTGAGGCTGCGATCAAGGCTGAGCAAGCCTTCCACCTGTTCCGCAAGCGTTTCTACCTCCACCCCATCGCGGCGCAGATCATGGTCAATGCGCGTTACATCTTCCAAGCGCCGCGCATGGGCGCGAAAACCGGCAAAGATGCGTGTGGCATCATCCGCGATATCGGCGGGGGTTGCGGTGGCAGGCAGCGCTCCATCGGTGAAGCGATCCACCAGCAGCAGCGTCTTGAGGTCCACAAAAACGCCATCGCGGCCAAAGGCGCTTGGCGGCGCGATGGCAGCGATGGTGACGGGAAAATTCAGTACCTCTCGCGCGCCGGCATCACCGCGAAGGGCGCGCAGCGTCACATTCATGCCTGGCTGCAAATCCAACCGCGCAGCGAAGGAAGCGCTTGGGATGATTTGGTTCGGGGCAATGCTGGGCAGGCCATGCAGCAGGGGATCACCCGCGGCGGTGGCCAGCAATTCCGCGCGCAGCACGGTGCCAGGGCGCGCCGGATTTTCGAAGCGCGCTTCGGTATTCAGGCTGCGCGTGCGCGGAATGACAAAGGCGATATCGGGCCGCGCGGCCAGGCGCGTCAGAAATTCCGTGTCAAAATTGCGGTTGGCGGCATTCACCACCATGCGGCTGCGCGGATTATCAATCAGATCCGCACGCAGCCCATCAATCACACCCTGCTTCAGACCAAACAGCACAATCAGCGGCGCCAGCACCGCCGCCAGACCAATCAGCGAACAAAGTGCGAGCGTGCGTTCATGCAAAAGATCACGCAGCGAAAGCCCGGCAAGCAATCCGCCATGAGAGGTTTTCTCACTCATGCCGGCGCCCGCGCCCTATTTAGCCAGGAACGACCAGCGCCCGCATTCCCCGCTTCCGTGCGGATCGGCAGGATAGTGAAGCCATGGCGCGCGGCGCGGTCCGGGTCATGCGTTGCCAGGATCAGCGCCGTATCCTGTTCGCGCGCCTGTTCAATCAGTAGCGCCAATATTGTGTCAGCCAAGGCGGGGTGAACGCTCGCGGTCGGTTCATCCGCCAGCAGGATTTCCGGGCGATGCGCCAAGGCGCGGGCAATGGCTACACGTTGCCTTTGCCCAACGGAAAGGGTTGCTGGCATTCTCTCGAGCAAATGCGCAATCTCAAGCCGCGCTGCCAAGGCTTCGATATGCGCGGGATCAGGCCGGCCAAGCACCGCCTGGCTAAGCGCGATATTGCGCCGGACAGAAAGGAACGGCAGCAGCCCACCCGTTTGCAGAATATAGCCGAAATGCGCAGCGCGAATGGCGGTCAGGCTATTGTCATCCCCCGCGCGCCAAACAGCGCCAAGGTCTATCGCCTTGCCTGCGCGTGGCGTCAGCAAAAATCGGCCTGTACTTGATGGCCGACGCGCCAAGGCCAGCAAATCAAGCAGCGTGGATTTGCCGGAGCCAGAAGGCCCGACCAGCGCCAGGGCCTCACCGCGCGTGATGCTGAATTCCTCAATGACAAGCTCAAAGCCCAGCGCGCCGCCTGGCGCCTGATGGCGGATGATGACGTCTTGCAGCAGCAGGGTCGGCGCGGAGTGGTTCATGCGCGCCCTCAGGGCAGCGCATCAATGGGCACGGGATACATCGCCTCACCAGGATTGCGCCCGCCATCGAAACTGACCCAGAGCGATGGCTGGCGATTGAACTCCTCATACAGGCGCAGCTTCGCTTCCAGCGCATTGACGATTTCGGTGCGCCGCCCAGCCCCCATGCTGTTCCATTCGTCCTGGGTGAATTCCATGATCTGGCTTTGATACGGCAGGTCCTGGAGGAATTCGCCAAAGGCGCCGCCCAGGCGCTGAAATTCCGCCATGCGCCGCGGGTCACGCGCCGCCGCTGCCGCCGCACCGCGCACACGTTCAAAGAACGTCTCCGGGGAAAGCCGCGCCGCTGCCTGCGCCTGGATAATGCTGCGCAGCGTCGTTGCCAGATCGGAAAGCTGATTGCGCGTCAGCAGCACGCGCACATCCAAAGGTCGCCTTTCCGGCCTGGGCTCAGCCGGTTTGAGTTCCTGATCCAGCACGAAGCTCCGCACCACATCAGGCGCGGTCTGCTGCGTTGCGCGCCCCAGATAGGAAAGCCGCATGGCGGTGCCGACAATCTCCGCCTGTTCGGCGATGCGACGTTCAGCAACGCCTTGTGGCGCCCTGATGCCGGCGATGGGCCGCCCGACTGCCGCGGCCACCTGCGCCAGCAGCGCATCCGTCAACGCATCCACTGTTTGGCCGAATTGGCCCAGATTACCCTCATTGATCGGGTAATAAAGTTCCCCCGCCGCGCCAAAGCGCGTGAGTTCGCGGTATTGCCGTTCCGCCCGGGCGTGGTTGGTGCGCCCTTCGAGTGTTTTCAGATGAATAGCATAAATCGCGACCTGCTTCGCCTCCGACTGCGCCAATTGGCGCATTTCTTCGGGGCCCATCTGGGTTTGTGCGCGCGGGTCTTTCGCATCCCGCGCACCAGCATCCGTAATCAGAATAACAAAACGCCCGCCATACTGCTGCCAGGGCACTTCATCCAAAGCTAGCTTGATCCCAGCGAGTGAATCCTCATCAAAGCCCTCATTGCTCTCACGCGCTTCGGCGAGTTGCGAAAGGCGCGGCAAGATCGCATCAGAAGCCTCAGCCAAGTCGGGCAAAGACACCATGCGCGTGACATATTCAAGCCTGGGATTGCCGCCCAAATGGTCGCGGAAAGCCACCATGCCGAAGCGGAAATTGTCACGCACTGCGGTATCGCGAATGCGATCCACCACGCGCTTCAGTGCTTCACGCGTGCGGTCAATATAAGGCCCCATGCTGATTGTGGTATCAACCACAAACACCACCGCGCCCCGATAATTGCGCAGCGCATCCGGATCAGCAGGCGGCGGGGGCGCCTGCTGCGCGGGGGCTGAAACCACTTCCAGCAAACGCGCTTCATGCGCGCTTTCATTTTCCACGCGCTGCGCAGATAGAATGGGCAGCAGATAGAATTGCCTTGTGATGTCGATGAAGTTCTCGGGTTCCAGCGCAATCACCGGCCCTTCGGTATTGGCCCGCGCCGCTTCGCGCAACCGCGTAGCCTCTGCCGCGCCGCCGCGTGTATTCAGCCAAAGGGCGCGCGGTGTTTCCGCGTCTCGGAAAAACATGGCGCGGTCGCGGCCAGCGGGGTTGTTGAAAGCCAGCACCATGGTCTGCTTCCAATCCATGGTGCGTTCAGCGCGCACCCAGCCTTGCGTGCGGCCATCTTGTGCCGCGCCAATTTCAAGCCAGCCATCGGCGCCGCTGCCCTGGCGCGCATAGACATAGAAAACACCAAAGCCCGGCGTTGGCTGGGACGGCGCATTCGCATCCGGCCGTTCGGCCAAGCGCGCGCCCGGGCGCAGGATCACGCGTTGAAAAAGTGTGGCGCGCCCTTCCATCAGCAACGGTTGCCGCGGGGCTTGTTGTGCGACGCCTTCTGTGACTGGCAACGCGCACAAGACGGCAAGCGCAAGAACCCAAAGCGCACGGCGGAACATCATTGCCAGAATTCCCTCAGCGCCGTTTCCGCCGTGCCATTGCCGGCGCGCGCCTGTTCTTCCAGCCATGTCTTCAGTGCAGCGCGCGGCGCTTGCGCAGTGGCATCACCCTTTTGCACAGCGTCGCGGTAATAACGCGCTGCCGCACGCGGGTCTGGCGCGCGGAAGGGGCGGCCCGCGACAAAACCGATCGGGTCATAAAGCCGCGCCACAGCGGTGAGCGCCGGCGCATGGCCGCGTTCGCCGGCTTCTTCGAACAGGACTAGTGCATCATCATGACGCCCCGCCGCCTGACGCCTGAGCGCCGCCGCGTGAATGGCGGCAGCATCGGATGCGGATTGCACCAGATCACGCAGGTTCATGCCATCGCTGCGTTCGAGCCAGGGGCGTTCCGCGATTGCGGGGGGTGGTGTGGGGGGCGGCGTTGGCGTCGCTATGGGTGTTGGTGCAGGTGAGGGCGCGGAGGCGCTGAACCACCAAGCAGCGCCACCGAGTGCGACCAGCAATAACAACCCAATGCCCGCAAACAGTGGCGTGCGAGAGGTGCCTTCTTGCCTTGCTGGCACAACAATATCTTCGCGCGGCGGCGGCGGCGGAACAGGCGCTGGCGCGGGCGGTGCGGCGGCAATCGGTGAGGGCTTTGGCGCCGTTTCAGGCTCTCGTGGCATTACCGTCTCAGGCGGCAGATCGCCATCGAACACGTCAATATCGTCTGGCCAAAACAGGCTTGCTTCCAAACCCGTGGCCGGCAGCAAAAACACCAGCGGGCCTGGTTCCAGATGCCGCGTCAGCCTCGGCCCAATCACCAGAACTGTGTCCGGCCCTTCCTGGCGTATTTCAACTGGGCTCAGCTTTTCTTCTTGTACCTGCCATCCGCGCCGCCCAAGATTGGCTGCGGCATAGCCTTCCCGAACAATACGAAACCCACCATCACTCGGTGCCTGCACGCCTGCAAGGGTGATGCGGGCATGGCCAAGCGAAAAGCGCCGATCATTTTCAACACGCAGCATCATGGGGTGACGCCTTTGCGGAGACTGCTCAGCAGGCTGCCAAGCCGGGCATTGGATTTTTCATCAACCGTCGCGCCGCCCGCGCCGCGCACATTATCTTCGACAAGCCGCACAAAGGCGACTGCCCAATCCACGTAAAAGGCAGCGTCATAGGCCATTGGCGTTTCGGAAAGCTTTGGCATGTCGTCCATGGGTGCGGCGGGGCGGATGAAAATGCTGCGCCCATCGCGCCCGGCCTTGGGGCGCGCTTCAATCGGCAGTTTTTCAAAGCCCATCCAGGTGACGAAATCATTGATCGCGCGTTCGGCGATCATCACCGGCTTCAGCAGCCTATTTGCCATGGATTCATTATAAGCCGCTTCCGTCCGCATGCGTGAGGCAATATTTTCGCGAAGCTTCAGGCGCCGCGCGCCGGCAGCAAGTTGCGCGACCAGCGTCGCGATTGCTTCGCGGTCCATGCGGAACAATTCGGGGCTATCGGTGCGTGCAGCGAAGCGATGCATATTCTGCAACCATTCAGCCGCTGCCGCTTCGGCAAAAAGATCCGCCTGGTCGCGCGGGCCTTCTTCCGCCTCCTCAACGGGCGCTGCCGGGGCAGGGTCATCTTCAAACAATGCTTCGAATTCGCTCCGCAATTCGCGCGCTGTGGTCTTGCGGCCAACCGGCGCGGTTACGGCGGAAGGCGCCTCAGCTGCGGCCAATTGCTGGCGACGGAAAATCTCCCCCAGGGTTTCGCCCTGCACCTGCAATTCGCGCAGCAATAACCCAAAGGCTTGGGCTTCGGCGCAAGCGAGCAATTGCCGCCCGACCAACCGCGCCTCGGCCCGTCGCTTGACCAGTTCCGCGTCCAGATCACCGGAGACATGGTAGCCTTCAATTCGGCCCACCATGCGCTTGGCCAGATCGCCAAGCTGGCCCTGCACCTGGTGTCGCTTCAGCGCGGGGTTGCATACCGGGCGGAGCTTTTCGGAAAGATAGCCAATGCCGCCATCATTCAACGCCATGCCCGCTTCCCAGGCGCGTTCCGGATTGGCGAAGTGCTTTTGCACATCCGGATTGGCGAGGAAATTAGCCTTCAACCGCCCCACGCGTTCCATATCACGAAAGCCGATTTCGCGGCCCTTGTCGTCGTAATCCAAAAGCCCCTTATTCATCACTTCGGGGTTGCGCAGCCAGAACGTATTATTGAAGGGCTGGCCCGGCACCCATTCCGATGGCCAATCATGGCCAAGGCCCAGGAACTCGAAAATCGTCGTCTTCAACCTAGTGGACCAGCGTTCCACATTGTCTTCCGCGCCGCCTTTGATCTCAAACTCCATGTCGAACAGAGTCAGCACCAGGAACAAGGCGACATCCTGGCCCTTTCGCGCCTCAGGTGTGGCGCCATGGGTGCTGTCTATCCAGTTGCGCACCATGGCGGGCACCGTGCGCACTTCCTGATTGCTGTGCTTCAGGCAGAGCAACATGGAAGTCAGTTCCTGTTCCGCCAGGTAGCGCTGATACAAATAGGCAACCTTGCCGCGCCGGAGCAGCATGAAAAGATCGCTCTGCGCCACTTCCTCGGCCTTGGCGGCATTGTATTTTTCACGCCCGCGTGCCCCGGGGAAATCCAGCAGATCGGTATAGTCGAAGAAATCGAAGGGCTTGTCTTCCAATTGCAACTGCAATTCGGCGACAACCGCCGTCAGCACCGCGCGCGGCAATTCTGTGCGGCGGCCGGCACGCGTTGCAACCGGCACGGGGTCACCATCGCCCCTGCCCAGATGCGACATGGTCTCGACGTCAATGATGCTCTGTGCCTTGGGATCTACCGCCAGTATGGGGCAGCAGGCTTCTTCTGGAAAATCGAGCTGCGCCAATGCCTGAATCAATTTCAACGCCGTTGCTGTCATGGTTGGCGTATTGTTCCAAAGCAGCGCGTAAAGCTCCACCCTATCGGCAATGGCAAGGCGCGGGGCCAGGTTTTCAATTTCGCGCCAGGCGCCGGGCTTCAGCGCCAGATGTGCCGGGTGGTTCAGGAAGTAGCGTTCAAAATACTCGAACAAATCATAGATATCATCTTCATTCAGCCGCCCCACCGCCGTCGGCGCAGCTTTGGCGCGCAGCTTCGCGATACTGGCTTCGACCACAGCGCCTTCAAGCGGCACAACCGTGTCTCGGTCGAAATCCTCCATGAAGGCATTGGCCATGATTTTGACGATATCTGTTTCGGAAAGCATGCGGCAGACCACGGGCAAGCCGGGCAGGCCAATCACCGGGCGCGTGGTGAAGCGCGTGACAAGCCCAGTTGATTCCTTGCCACCATCGGGATTGATATCGCGGTTGAAGCCGCGGAGTTCCTCCCCAAAGCGGATTGTGGTGGGCTTGCCTTCCTTCCGCGCCAAGGAGGCGATCAGATAGCTTTTCCCCTGCTGGCTTGGGCCAAAGACGGAAACGCACATCGGCCGGCGCGCTGCATTGGCAAGCTTGCGCGCGCGCAGCCCATCGCGCCGGAAATCCCGCGCAAGGGCCGGGCCTTCTTCGCGCACCAGATCGCTCGCCAGGGAAAGCCATTCAATGGCGCCCTGCGCGGTATCGGCAACCGCATCGCAGCGCTGGGCCAGGGCCTCGTTTTCGGCATTCGGTGTTGTCATGACCTGATCCTTACGGCACCGAAAGCGCGCCGGTATCGCGCCAGTAACCCGCTTCGCTGCGTTCTGTTTGCAGGCGCAGGCGCACAATGCCGCGATGCTGCGGATCGCCCTCAGCATCCAGGATTTCGTCTATCGTGAAATCCTCCCGCAATTCTTCCGCATCCGCGCTTTCAGGGTCTATTTCTGCGCGCTGGATGGTAAGCTTCAGCGGCAGTTGCAGCCGCGGCACGTGATCGGGATTGGCAGATTCCAGAATATATAACCGGCTTGCGGTCCAGCGTTCCAAATCCAATTGGCGAAAGCCAAGAAAGACCGGGGCGCGGAATTCCATGGAGAACTTCACATCCTGCGATGCACCAGGCGCTTTTGACAGCGCCGCATCCGGGTCCCGCAACAGCACATTTGGCCTAAGGATTTGCCCCGAAATCTCCATGCGCCCGAGGTATTTGGCGGTCGAGCGCATGGCAAGCCGGCTGGTACGCATCAGGAAGTTTTCCAAACGCCCCTCGGCCACGGCGCAAAGCATGGCACCCACCGCCGCCGTGGTTTTCGGGTCATCCACGCGCCCGGCAGAATCGCGGAAGGGATAGCAGCTCCCGGCGCGGTAGCGAAGCATCCCCACACTGCGATGCGGCGGCACCGGCATCTTGGCCAACACCATATCGGAAATCGCCCGCAGCCGCGATGGCCTGCCGGATAGCAGCAGCCAATCGCAATCAAAGGCATAGACCACTTCGCAAAGATCAGCGATCACCTGGCCAAGCGCTGCCTGCACAATGGCATCCACACTGCCCGCCGCCGCCGCCATTTCGGCTTCCAGCAAATGATACCCGGCAGCACCGGCGCGCGCCGCCTGTTGTTCAAAATAACGCAAAGGTGCAGCCACATCGCGCCCATGCAGAATGGTGCTGAGCTTTTCGCGCAGGAATTCACCGGAGGCGCGTTCATCTATCTTTTCGTAGCCATGCAGAATCGCAAGCCCGGTCGGTTCCAGCACTTGAGCCACGAATTGCCGGCGCAAATGGCGTTCCAATTCGCTTTGCGCCCCGCGATCCCCGCCCAGCACTTCGCGTAGCATCGCCTTGGGGTCGCGTGCGCCGGCTTGGCGCAGGCTTTCCTCAAGCTGCGGCAGGACGATGCTTTGGATCACCTCCTGCAACACCTCATCACCCGCAATGCGGAAGCCTTCGCGGAAATTTTGGTGCGGTTCAATTTCCTGCCCGGCTTCGGCGGAATAGGTGCAGATCATCAAATCCGTGGTGCCGCCGCCAATATCAATGCTGGCGACGCGTAGCGAAGGCGCCTTGCCATAGCCTTCCCGCGCGCGCCCGGTCAGCGCGAAGAAGCTCGCGGGATCGCCGCGCAAGCGCTGGCTTGCTTCCGTATAAAGGAACACCAATTGCGTCGCCGTCGCCTCATCTAGGTTGGCAATGACGCGCGGTTCGGGCGGCGGTGCCGCAGCGCCAGGCGTTGCATTGCCCCAGCCCATCATATCCCAGGCAAGGCGCACCGCGGCTTCGGCGCGATGGCGGAAAATGCGCTGTTCCGCGAGCGCCATGGCCGGCGGCATGGTCAGCAAGATGCGGCGCAACCGACGCGGCACATCGGGGAAGCTCCGCGCATAGCGGGTTTCGACTGAATTGATTTGCGACAGTGCCTGCAACAGGATTTCCGCGAGCAGAAAGCTCATCAGCGATGAACGGCTGAAGCGCGCC
>JBBAUC010000031.1:0-21177 GCA_040398485.1 Roseomonas sp.
GAATATACGGGGCCGACATTGCGCGACCATCTGGGCCTGGCGAAATCCTCCATTGGCGATTGGCGGCCCAAGGCGGCTGCGGAATAGACGTTGCTTTTCGCCGCGCGGCTGCGCCATGCTGACGGGATGTCGGGCAGTTTGAAGGTGCGTCTGGTTCCGGTCAGATGGCGGCTAGGCATGCAAGGGCTGGCCGCATTGCGGCCTTCCGGCGAGGGCTGGGGGGCAGGCAATGGCCGGTAATGATTCAGACCGAACGCAACGGCCCCTTCTGAAGCCGGAGCTAGTTGAGGCACTTTTCGCGCAGCGACGAGAGGCGCAGGCGGATGACGCCGCCTTTGTAGGGCGCGCAAATCGGCGGTTTCTGCGCTTCAATTGTAACCCTGAGCGCCGATGGCCGGGCGTCGCCTGGATCAACCAGCCGGATGGTGGCCAGCATTACCACAAGCTCGGCCGGGGCAAGGGTTGGAAACTGCCCCCCATGTGCGATGCGCTGATACCCCGCTTCCGGACACGCAGTCGCAAAGCGTCGAATCTTGCTGATCTCTGCTATTTCGCAAGCAGCTTCTGGCTTCTCGCCTCGGCGCGCTGCACGGAAGTATTTGCCAGCATGCAGCCGAAAGCAGTGGATATTCTGCCGGTTGAAGTGGAACTTGGTGATGGCACCGTCCTGCCGGCGGGCGATTTCAATATGGTGGATATCATCAATGTTCTTCCGGCCTATGACCTTCAAGCGAGCGGACTTTGGGTAGAAACGGATGAATATGCCAGTCGTTACCGGCCAAGTGACTATAGCCGAATCATTCTGCGTGATGAGATGGTGGCCGGCCACCACCTATTCCGAGACCGTGTAGATAGTATTCGAATTTGGGTATCAGTGGAGGTGAGAGATGCGTTGCGCAAGGCCAAAGTGACAAGCGCCACTTATGCTTGGCCTGATCGGGTCAATTCTTCTGAGTTTTGGGGATAAGGGGGAAGCTGATTATGTCAGGATCCTCTACCAAAGATCTGTGCCTGCCAGCGCCGCCGAATAGGCATTGATTTTCCCGGCGAGCCTGCGCCATCCTGTACCAAAGGCGGGGCTTAACCCTGCCAGAAAAATAGGAAGGAAACACAATGCGCGCCGCGATATTCCGCAAGGGCAGTTTTGTGCTGGGCGATGTGCCGGACCCGCAACTCCAGCCTGGCCAGGTGCTGGTGCGCACCAAGGCCTGTGGCATTTGCGGTACGGATTTGCATGCGGCGCGCTTCACGAAAGAATTCGTCTCCCTCGCGCAGCGTAGCGGTGGGCGCTGGAATATGGATACCGAACGCGATGTGGTCTTCGGCCATGAATTCGTGGGCGAGGTTGTCGCGAATGGCCCAGGCACGGAAGGCAAATTCAAGCCAGGGCAATTGGTCACCTCCATGCCGCTCACCATCGCTGGTTCAACAATATTGGGCATGGGCTACAACCCGGATTTGCCGGGCGGTTTTGCCGAATATATGCCGCTCGCGGAACGTATGCTGCTGGCGCTGCCCGCCGCGATGGAACCCGACCACGCCGCGCTCACCGAACCCATGGCGGTTGGCATTCATGCGGTGGAACATTTCGGCGTGAATAATGCAGAAGTGCCGCTGGTGATCGGCTGCGGCCCGATCGGGCTTGCGACCATCGCCGCACTCAAGCTGCATGGCCATGCGCCGATCATTGCGGCGGATTTCTCGGCAGGGCGCCGCGCCTTGGCACAGAAAATGGGCGCGGATATCGTGATAGACCCCGCGGTTGAATCTCCCTACCAGGCTTTGGAACGCGCCATTACGCCGGATGGCTTTGATGCCAGCCGCTACGCCGCGCTTTTCGGCCTTGGCCCGAAGCGCCGCCCCGCCGTGTTGTTCGAATGCGTGGGCATCCCAGGCGTGCTCGCCGCCATGATGGAAGGTACGCCCACCGGCGCACGCATCATCGTGGTTGGTGTCTGCATGGAACCCGATGGGATCGAGCCCTTCTTCGGCATTGTGAAGCAATTATCGCTGCATTTTGTGCTGGCCTATAACGCGCAGGAATTCGCGGCCACGCTCGGCCATATCGGCGCCGGGCGGCTTGATGTGCGGCCACTGATTACCGGGCGGATTGGCCTGGCCGAGGTCGGGCAGGCCTTTAAGGACCTTGCCAGCCCGGAAACACACGCGAAGGTTTTGGTGGAGCCCTGGCGCTGAAATCGCCGCCCTGAAACCTACCGTTTAGCCCAGCCCTTCAGGTAACACTGCCATGCCCGATCTTTTTTCCCCCTTCACGCTGAAGGGCGTCACGCTGCGCAATCGGCTGGTGATGTCGCCAATGACCATGTATCGCGCGACCGAAGGGAAAATGAGCGATTTTCATCTGATGCTACTCGGCTCACGCGCCGCGGGTGGCTTTGGCTTGGTCTTCCCCGAGCAATTGGCGATCACGCCCGATGGCCGTACCGGCACAAGCTGTGCCGGTATTTATGATGATGATCAAATCGAAGGCTTGTCCCGCATCACCGCCATGATCAAGGATATGGGCGCGGTGGCGGCAGCGCAGCTTGGCCATACCGGGCGCAAGGGCAGCGAGAAAAAACCCTGGCATGGCAAGCAACAATTGCCAGCCGATCATGCGGATGGCTGGCAGGTGCGCGCCCCTTCCGCCATTACCTATGGCGGGCGCTATACCTACCCGGTGCATGAACTGAGCGTTGCGGAAATCAAGGCGCTGCATCAAAGCTATGTCGATGCCGCGCGCCGCGCCTTGGCCGCGGGGTTTGAATGGCTGGAACTGCATTTCGCCCATGGCTATCTGGGCGCGAGTTTTCTTTCCCCCATCGCCAATCAACGCTGCGATGCCTATGGCGGCAGCCTGGAAAACCGCATGCGCTTCCATCTGGAAGCAATTGATGCGGTGCGTGCGGTCTGGCCGGAAAACCTGCCGCTGACGATGCGGCTTGGCTGCGATGATTTCAACGAAGCCGGCACACAGTTTGAAGATGCGATCATCGCGGTTGCCGCCATGAAACGCCATGGGTTGGATTTTGCCGATCTCAGCCTTGGCATGAACACGGATGAAACCCAGAACCTGCCCTATACGGAACCAGGCTTCATGGTGGGGCGCGCCCATCGCATTCGCCAGGAAGTGGGCATTCCGGTGGGAGTCAGTTGGAATCTGGGCATTCCCGCCATTGCCGATAGTGTCATCCGTCAGGAATTGGTTGATCTGGTATTTCTGGGCCGCCCCGCCCTGGCCAATCCGCATTGGCCCTTATGGGCAGCACGGGAATTGGCCCATCAGGACCCGTTTTCGCTATTGCCGGAAGATTGGTCCTGGTGGCTGCGCAACCGCCCGGGATCGCCCAATTCGCATGGTTTGCCGGCCCCCTCCGCCACGCCCGTGGCGGTACCAAAATTCGGCAAAGCGTGACGTTTTTCGTGATTTATCTCAGAAAAATCCGTAACTTAATTCTTTGCCGCGCGCTGAAAGACCGGGGCGCCCATGGCCGCAAAACTGCATCTGTATCTGTCAATCAAATCGGTCTAGTCTGACTGTCATGGCTTCGGAGCATAAACGGGAGGGGGCTGCCGCTGCCGCGCTTCTAGCGCGGGAAGCAAAGGCATTGAGGGGTCGGCTCTACGGGCCGGTCCTGCTTGGCCTTGCCTTGGCACTTGCCGCCGTGGCGCAGGCGTTGCTGATCGCGCGCCTGCTCGCCGCACTTTTGGGCGGAAGCCAGGCTTCCTGGGCAGATTTCATCGGCGCCGGGGCGCTCGCCTTGATCATGGCTGGGCTTGGCATCGCCCAGGAACGCGCCCAGACCGCCGCTGGGGAAGAAGCCAAAGCGAGCCTCCGCGCCCGCATCTTCGCGCGGCTTTTGGCGCAAGGCCCCGCGGATCAGCGCCCGGTTGGGGAGAAAAGCGCGCTGGTGGTGGAACGTGTCGAAGCCATGGAAGGCTATTTCGCGCGCTGGATGCCGGCTGCCATTATCGCTGTCGTGGCACCGCTGCTGATCGCCGGCTGTGCCGCGTTCTTTGATCCGGTAAGCGGGCTTATCCTGCTGATCGCGGGCCTTCTGGTGCCGGTGGCGCAGGCAGTTTCCGGCATTGGCGCGGCGCAGGCCAGCCGGCGCCAATTCGCCTCACTGCAACGGCTTTCCGGGCGCTTTTTGGATCGCATGCGCGGCCTGCCCGTGCTGGTGCTGTTCAATCAACAGCATGCGGAAACCCAAAGGCTTGCCGCAGCGGCCGAGGAATTGCGTCAGCGCACCATGCGCGTGCTGCGGGTTGCCTTCATATCCTCGGGCGCGATGGAATTGATCGCCGCCGCCGCGCTGGCGTGCCTTGCCATTCGTCATGGCGCGGTGCTGACCGGCGCGCATCCTGATCCTGTGATGGCATTTTTCGTTGTGCTGCTGGTGCCGGTGTTTTTCCTGCCGCTGCGTTCCTTCGCTGCTGCCTATCATGAACAGCTTGGCGCGCGCGGTGCGGCGGCGGACCTCGCCCCCTTGCTGGAACAACCGGAAGAAACCGGGCTGCTGCTGGAAGAAGTGCCGCCGAAGGTGACCATCACCTTCCAGGATGTGCGGCTTTCCTATGATCCATCCCGCCCGCCTGCCTTGGATGGGCTTTCCTTTCGTGTGTTGGCCGGTGAGACGCTGTTGCTGACGGGCGCATCAGGTGCTGGCAAAACTTCAGCGCTGCGTATTCTGATGGGATTCGCCCGGCCCGAATCGGGGCGCGTTGCCATCAATGGCCAAGACGCCATGCTGCTGAAGCCTTCCGAATTGCGGCGCTTGTCATCCTATGTCGGGCAGCGCGCGCATTTATTCCGCGCCACCTTGCGCGAAAATATCCGCCTCGCCCGGCCTGATGCGGATGATGCCGCCGTGCTCGCCGCGGCTGAGGCCGCGCAGGTAATGGATTTTGTGCGTGATCTGCCGCAGGGGTTGGATACGCTGATTGGCGAAGGCGGCTTCGGGCTTTCCGGTGGCCAGGCGCAGCGCGTGGCACTCGCACGCGCCTTTTTGCGCGACACGCCCTTGGTGCTTTTGGATGAACCCACCGCGCATCTTGATCCGGGTACGGAGGCCTCCGTGCTGGATGCGCTGCGCCGGCTTTGCGTGGGCCGCACCGCCATTATCGCAACCCATGCCAAGGCGGCACGATCCTATTTCGGCCAAAGGCTGGAAATCGCCGATGGGCGCGCGCAGGGCAGCAGGCTCGCGGGGAATGATTAGGCCATGACCGCTGATCTTTTCCGCGTGCTGAGGCTTTGGCTGGAACGCTCCGGCTGGTTGGTGATCGGGATTGTCGTGACGGTGATCTCGGCACTGGCGGGCGTTGCTTTGCTTGCTTTCGCGGGGAAGTTGGTGGCGGCATCGGTGGGTGGGGCGGAAAGTGCGGCACTGGCGGCGGCGGGGGTGGTGGCGCTGTTGTGGTTGCGGCCGCTGATCCTGCTCAGGCCCATCATGCGCTATCTGGAAAGGCTCGCGACACATGAAGCGACTTTCCGTGCTTTGGCCGATATGCGCGTGTGGTTTTTTGGGCGCCTGGCCGAACGTCTGCCGACCGGGCTTGGCTTGCGTCGCGCGGGGGATTTGCTCGGGCGGCTCGTGGCCGACGTGGAAGCGCTTGATGGGCTTTATCTGCGCGCACTGGTGCCGGCCGCGGCTTCCATCGCCGTGGTGCTGGCGATTGCGCTGATCCTGGGCGCGGCGGACCCCTGGCTTGCCGTGGTGGTGGCACTGCCGCTGACGGCCGCTTTGGTGCTGCCGCTGTTGCTGGCCCCGGATGCGGCGCGGACGGCAGAGGCAACCTCCCGCGCGCAAGGTGCGCTCCGCACCGCGACGGTAGATCCCCTGACGGGCATTGAAGATACCTTGGCCGCGAATGGCGAAAAGCGCGCGCTGGCGCGGGTGGCCCAGGAAAACAGGGCGCTATCTGGCGCGCAACGCGCCTTGGCACGCCGCGCTGCCTGGGGCGGGGCGGCGGGCGCTTTGCTCACGCAAGTGGCGCTGTTGGCTGCGCTTGGTTGGACCATGATGGCGGGGCAGCCCGCCATGGCGGCGGGGGTGCTCGCGGTATTTCTGGCGATTGCGGCGGCCGAGGCTTTGGGGCTGATGCCGCGCGCAGGCGCTGCGGTGGCGGCGGCGGCGGCGGGTGCGCGGCGGCTGTTTGAAGCGGCTGATGCGGCGGAACCCGTGCCCGATCCGGCTTCGCCCAGCGCGGCGCCTTCGGGCCATGCGCTGGTGTTGCGCGATGTGGTATTTTCCTGGGCGCCGGACCGGCCCCTTGTTTTTGACGGGCTTGATCTTGATGTGCCGGAAGGTGCGCGCATTGCGCTGCTGGGGCCTTCGGGCACCGGCAAATCAACCTTGGCGGCGTTGTTGCTGAAATTCGCCGCACCCCAGCACGGCAGTATCACTTTGGGCGGTGTTGATATCGCGAGCCTTCCTGCGGCGGTACTGCGCGATCGTATCGCCTGGCTCACGCAGGATGCGCGGTTGTTTGATGACAGCATCGCCGCCAATCTGCGCCTTGCCGCGCCGGATGCGGATGACGCCGCACTTTGGCGCGCCTTGGACCGCGCACGCATTGGCGATGTGGTGCGCGCCCTGCCGGAAGGGCTTGAAACCCAATGCGGTGAGGCAGGCGCAAGGTTTTCCGGTGGTCAGGCGCGGCGTATTGCACTGGCACGCGCGCTGCTGTCGCCCGCGCCTGTGCTGATTTTGGATGAACCCGCTGCGGGGCTGGATGCCGCGACGGAACGCGCCTTCATGGAAACGCTGGACGAAGCGACCGCAGGGCGCAGCGTAATCTTGATTTTGCACCGCCTGACTGGCGTGGAAAGGCCAAGCCGCATTCTGCGCCTGGTGGGCGGCAAGACTATTTCTGCGACGGGGTGAAGCGGGCCAGGCGCTACTTCTTCATCCCCGCCAGATGCGCCACACAGCGGGCGAAGCCGCGCAGGTCGCGCCAGCGCGCGGCGTCTTCAACCGGGTTCACCACCAACACACCACCGGCCGCGGCAATGCCGCCATCAATCATGAGGTTATCGGTCAGGCCGAAATCCTCCACTTCCATGCCATCGGCATCTTCCCAGGCGCCATTGGCGCGCCGATGCACCGTGCCCTGCAACTGCCCCAGGCTGCGCATGGTGAAATTCCCCGGCGCATTGCTGTATCCCAGCACGGGCCGACCAAGCGCGCGCATGAAGCCAAGCTCATAAGCCGTTCCAGGATCAGCAGAAGCACCACGAAACGGCGTGAGGTTCGCGATCAGCGCATGGCAGCCATGGATATGCGCTTCATTGCCCAGGTAAATCCGCACCCAATCGGTGTCAGCTTGGGGCGTGGCCGGCGCGGGGTCGGTCGGGAAAACGCCAATCATCCCGTGCTGCGCGCAAATGGCCTTCTTCGCCGCGGCGATTTCGTCTCGGTCAGCTAGAAACACCTCCGGTCCCGCCAGATATACCCGCATCGCCCCGCCTTGCCTGTCATGGCTTTCCTATGCGCAGATAGGCGCATGGATGCTGAACGGGAATACAATAATCGGGCCCGCGTGCCCGAAAGCGCCGAAATCATCGCAGGCTGGGCGCGCGATGCCGCTGCCTTCCGCGAAAGCGGGGTGCAGGCACAACTGAACCTGGCCTATGGCGCGGGAGAACGAGAGAAGCTGGACCTATTCCTGCCGCCCAATGCCGAGGCCGCGCCGACCGCGCTTTTCATCCATGGCGGCTATTGGCAGGCGCTGGATCGGTCCTTTGTCAGCCATTGCGCGCGCGGCCTGCTGGGCCAAGGGGTCGCGGTGGCCGTGCCATCCTATGACCTCTGCCCGGCGGTGACGCTTGGCGAAATCGCACAACAAATGCGCCGCGCCGCGGCCTTTCTGCATCGACGCCGGAGTGGGCGGCTGCTCGCAGCGGGGCATTCCGCCGGCGGGCAGCTTGCAGCACTGTTGCTGGCGACGGATTGGCCAGCCTTTCAGCCTGGCCTGCCGGCGGGGATAGTGGGGGCGGCCTTGCCCGTTTCGGGCGTTTTTGAATTGGGGCCGTTGAAGGGCACCAGCATTGCCAAGGCCCTGAACCTGACGGGGCAAGACATCGCCACCCTATCGCCGCGCCTGCTGCCGCCGCCGGCGTTTGAGGCACTGCACGTGGTGGTGGGCGGGGCGGAGAGCGATGAATTCATCCGCCAAAGCCGCGATTTCGCGACCCATTGGGGCGGCGGTTTTGAAGCTTTGCCCGGCGCCAATCACTTCACCGTGCTGGACCCCTTCGCGGACCCTGCCCATCCCCTGATGATTCGTGGCGGCAAAATGGCGCACCGCCTTGCCTTGCGCCCAGGCTTCGCGCAGTAAGAAGCAAGAGGCATTTCAATCGGGGAGGCTTAACAATGAGCTCTTTTTCACGTCGTACCGCCATGGGCGGCGCCTTGGGGCTGCTGGCAGCGCCCGCCATCCTGCATGCCCAACCCGCGGGTGGGGTGAAGATCGGCCTGGTTGCCGTGCAAACCGGCCCGCAGGCGGCACTTGGCACGCAATTGCGCGATGGCTACCTGATGGGGCTGCGGCATCTGAATGGCCGGCTTGGTGGGCTGACCGCTGAGACTGTGATGATTGATGATGAATTGCGCCCCGATGTGGCGGTGACGAAGGTGCGCACCGCCCTTGAACGGGACCGCTGCGATTTCATCGTGGGCGTTGTGTTTTCCAACATTCTGCAAGCCATCATCCGCCCGGTGACGGAAGCCAATACCTTCCTGATCAGCACCAATGCCGGGCCTTCCACCTTTGCCGGGCGCGGCTGCAACCCTTTCTTCTTCACCACATCCTACAATAACGACCAGGTGCATTCCGTGATCGGACAGGTCTGTGAAGACCAGGGCTATAAGCGCGTTTTCGTGCTGGTGCCGAATTACCAGGCCGGGCGCGATGCGGTGGCCGGCTTCAAATCCCGCTTCAAGGGTGAAGTGGTGGATGAGGTTTACGTGCCGCTCACGCAGCTTGATTTCGCCGCTGAACTCGCGAAGATCGCCGCCGCGCGGCCGGATGCGATTTTCACCTTCATGCCGGGTGGGCTTGGTGTGAATTTGGTGCGGCAATATCGCCAGGCGGGGCTCGCGCATATCCCGTTCCTGTCCACCTTCACGGTGGATGAGGCGACATTGCCCGCACAGCAGGATGCGGCGGTTGGCTTCTTCTCCGCCGCGACTTGGGCGCCGAATATGGACAATGCAGCCAATCGCCGTTTCGTGACTGACTTCGAAGCCGCCTTTAATTACGTGCCGGCCAGCTATGCCGCGCAGGCTTATGACAGCACGATGTTGCTTGATTCAGCCATTCGTCGCGCGGGTGGCCGCTTGGCCGATAAGGATGCGATTCGCGCTGGCTTGCGCGCCGCGGATTTCACTTCCGTGCGCGGCAATTTCAAATTCGGCGTGAACCATTACCCGGTGCAGGATTTCTGGCTGCTGCGCGTCGCCAAACGCGCCGATGGCAAGTTCCAGACCGAAACGGTTCGCAAGGTGCTGGAAAACGACGTGGACCCCTGGGCCGCCGAATGCCGCATGCGCTGATTTCGGCGCCTGATCCGCGAAGGTGAGTACCGGGCTTTTCCTGGTGCAGGCCTTGAATGGCCTGCAGCTTGGCATTCTGCTTTTCCTGGTGGCGGCGGGGCTCACGCTGGTGTTCGGCGTGATGGATTTCATCAACCTGGCCCATGGTGTGCAGTATATGCTGGGGGCGTATCTGGGCGCGGCCTTTGCGGCAGCGACCGGTTCCTTCTGGCTTGGGCTTTTATTGGCATTACCGGCAGCGCTGCTATTTGGGTTGCTGCTGGAAGTGCTGGTGTTTCGGCACCTTTATGATCGCGATCATCTGTCGCAGGTGCTGGCGACTTTTGGCGTGATCCTGTTTCTCAATCAGGCGGTGAAAGCCATTTGGGGCGCGGCGCCGCTGCAAGTGCCCGTGCCTGCTTTGCTTGAAGGTGGCGTGGTGCTACTGCCGGGGCTGCAATATCCGCTCTATCGCATCGCCGTGCTTTTCGCCGGCATCGCCGTGGCACTTGGCCTGTGGTTTTTGGTGGAGCGCACGCGCCTTGGCATGTTGGTGCGCGCGGGGGCGACCAATGCACCGATGGTCTCAGCACTTGGCGTGGATATACGCCGGCTTTTTATGCTGGTCTTTGCCTTCGGCGCCATGCTGGCGGGCTTTGCCGGCGTGCTGGCCGGGCCGATTTTCTCGGTCGAGCCTGGCATGGGGGATCATGTGCTGATCCTCGCTTTCGTTGTGATTGTGATTGGCGGCATTGGGTCCATTCGCGGCGCCTTTATTGCCGCGCTGATCGTGGGGCTGACGGATACGCTCGGAAAATCGCTGATGCCGGATTTGATGCGGCTGTTTCTTGACCCATCTGCCGCACGGCAAACCGGCGCGGCGCTCGCTTCCATGCTGGTCTATATCGCGATGGCGGCGATTCTTGCCTTCCGCCCGCGCGGACTTTTTCCGGCCAGGAGTGGTTAGCATGCCGCGCTTGCGGCTTGATGTAGCGCTGACGCTGCTGGTGCTGGCTGCATTGGCACTGGCGCCCTTCATGGGCTTCGGCGCCAATCATTACCTGACGCTATTTGCGCGCATCATGATCCTGGCCGCTGCCGCCGTTTCGCTTTCCTTCCTGGTAGGCGGCGCGGGACTCGCCAGCCTTGGCCATGCGGCGGCGATGGGTGTGGGCGCTTATGCCGTTGCCATTCTGGATGCGCATCGGCTGACCGATATCAGCATTGTGCTGCCCGTCGCGATTGCCGCCGCCGCGCTGTTTTCCCTACTGACAGGCGCGATTGCGATCCGGACCGAAGGCGTGAATTTCATCATGATCACGCTCGCTTTCGGGCAGATGGCATTTTTCACGGCGTCGTCTCTCGCGGCTTATGGCGGGGATGATGGCTATACGCTCTATGACCGGACCGAGGTTTTCGGTTCTCGGCTGTTGGAAAACCGGATTTTCTTTCATTACGTCTGCTTGGGCTTTCTGGTGTTCTGTTGGGGGTTATGCGCCATGCTGCTGGCGTCCCGCTTTGGGCGCGTCTTGCGCGCCGCGCGGGAAAATCCACTACGCGCGCAGGCGGTGGGCTTCGCGCCTTATCCGTATCGGCTTTTGGCCTATGTCATTGCCGGCACACTCGCGGGGCTGGCGGGCGTATTGTTCGCCAATGCCACGGAATTCGTCGCACCCGCTTACATGAGCTGGCAGCGTTCCGGTGAGTTGATTTTCATGGTGATCCTGGGCGGGCTTGGGCGGCTTTCTGGTGCCATCCTTGGCGCGGTGCTGTTCGTGCTGCTGGAGACCTGGCTGCCCAGCCTGACCACGCATTGGAAAATGATTTTCGGCCCGCTGCTGATCCTGGCTGTACTGTTCATGCGTGGCGGGCTGATTGGTTTTCTGGGGGCGCGCCGTGGCTGAGGCCCTGCTCAGCGTCCAGGGATTGCGCAAGCATTATGGTGGGCTTGCTGTGACGAATGATGTCTGCCTTGACGTGCAGCCTGGCGAAATCCACGCGTTGATCGGCCCAAATGGCGCGGGCAAGACCACGTTGATCCACCAAATCACCGGCGCTGTCGCGCCTGATGCGGGGCGCGTTGTCTTTGCGGGGGCCGATATAACGCGCTTTTCCCTGCCGCGCCGGGTGCATGTTGGGCTCGCGCGCAGCTTTCAGATCACCAGCATCATCGCTGGCTTTTCGGTATTGGAGAATGTCGCACTCGCCGCGCAGGCCAAAAGCGGTTCTTCCTTTCGTTTCTTTCGCGCCTCTGCGGGGGAAGAAGCGCTGAATGAAGCTGCGCGCAATGCCTTGGCTGAGGTGGGGTTGGCCGATCGCGCGGGCATCACCGCCGGCGCCCTCAGCCATGGCGAAAAGCGTGCCTTGGAGATTGCCATCGCTCTCGCCACCCAGCCGCGGCTGCTTTTGCTTGATGAACCACTCGCCGGCGCAGGGCCGGAGGAGACTGAAAAACTTATCGCCCTGCTGCGTCGCCTGAAAGCGCGCTACGCGATCTTGCTGGTGGAACATGACATGCAGGCAGTGTTTGCGCTGGCGGATCGGATTTCGGTGCTCGCCGAAGGTCGCATCATTGCCAGCGGCAGTACGGCTGAAATCCGCGCGAGTGCCGAAGTGCGCGCCGCCTATCTTGGCGAAGAAGAAGTGCCATGCTGACGCTTGAAGGCGTGGTTGCCGGCTATGGCGAAAGCCAGGTGCTGAATGGCATCAGCTTTGGCGTAGGCGTGGGGCAGGTGGTGACGTTGCTCGGCCGCAATGGCATGGGCAAGACCACCACGGTGCGCGCCATTATGGGCCTGATCCGGCCAAGCGCTGGGCATATTCGCTTTGATGGGCAGGACATTACCGGCGCCGCCCCCTATCGCATCGCGCAGCGCGGTATTGGCCTGGTGCCGGAAGGCCGCCAGATTTTCCCGACGCTGAGCGTTGAAGAAAACCTTGTCGCCACCGCCGCCAATCGCGCGGGCGGTGCAGCGCGTTGGGATTTGACGGCGATCTATGCGTTATTCCCGCGCTTGGCGGAACGGCGCCGCCAATCTGGCGCGAAGCTTTCGGGCGGAGAGCAGCAAATGCTCGCGATTGGCCGCGCGCTGATGACCAATCCGCGCTTGCTGGTGCTGGATGAAGCGACCGAGGGTCTGGCGCCGCTCATCCGCGCCGAAATCTGGCAGGTGATGGCGAAGCTGCGCGCCGAGGGCCAGGCGATCCTGTTGATTGACAAAAACCTGGCTGCCGTGATGCGCTTGGCCGATTGGCATGTGGTGATCGAAAAAGGCCGCGTGGTTTGGCAGGGGGATAGTGCGGCACTCGCCGCCGCGCCCGAAATTCGCGATACTTATTTGCATGTCTGAAACAAGGAGCTTCAGGAAATGAGCATGACAGCAGGTGTGACCCCAGCCGGCACCGGTGAGGGTGGAGTGGTCTGGTCCATCCTTGGGCAGACTTACAAACCCGTGGCGCATAGCGAAAGCTGTTTCGCTTTCGACACACTCTTCCCGCCCGGCACCTTCGTGCCGCCGCATATCCACACGACTCAGGATGAATTCATCCGCGTGCTGGAAGGGCAGTTTGATCTTTTCCTGGATGGTCAGGCCGCCACCGCCAAGGCGGGCGATTTGATCCGCCTGCCGATGGGCATCCCCCATGGCATCTTCAACAAAACCGAAGCACCCGTGCGCGCACTATTTTGGGTGAGCCCCGCGCGAGGGCTCTATACGCTGTTCACCCGCATCCATAACGTGCCGGACCCGGGCGAAGTGGTGCGTATTGCGGCGGAGCATGAGGTGAATTTCCTGCCACCGCCGGGCTGAATTCAGCGCTTCTTTTTGCGCGCCTTCTGTTCTTCCAGGAAGGCGCGCATCATGCGTTTCGGTTCATCCCCGTTCCAGGATGCAGCGAAGGCGGTGATGCCTGCAGCGATAGCCTCGCTGATCGGACGATCTTCCCATTGCCGGATCAGCGCCTTCTGCGCGCGAAGTGCTTCTGGCCCCGCAGCCAGCAGATTTCCGATCCAGGCTTCGACACGTGCATCAATTCGCTCACGATGCGCGACTTCTTCCAGTAAACCCCAGGCAAGCGCATCAGCGGCGGAGATGGTCTCGGCCAGCAGCAGCAAGCGTCTGGTGCGACCCCAGCCGATCAAGCCCGGCAATAAGGCTGCTTCCACCACAGAAGGAATGCCAACGCGTACTTCCGGCATGCCAAATTTCGCGTCCCGCACCGCGATCCGCATATCGCAAGCCGCCGCCACTTCCAGCCCGGCGCCCAGGCACCAGCCATTGATGCGTGCAATCACCGGCACGGGCAGGCCGCGAATGGCGGCGCAAATGCCATGTACGCGGCGGATGAAGGCTTCGGCTTCTGCTGGCGTTTCCAAAGCCGCCATGGCGGCGATATCAGCACCGCCGATGAAGGCGCGTTCGCCTTCGCCGGTCAGCACCGCCGCGCGCAAGCCGGGGTGCTTTGTGAGGTCGCGCAGCGCTGCAATCGCTTCATCCAATAGCGCTGCGTTCAGCGTATTCAGCTTGGCATCATTCGCGACCGTCAGCCGCGCCACACCCCGCGCATCTACTGTGACGTCAAAATTTCCACTCATGCGCGTTTTCCTGAGGCAAAACCTGCCATTTGCGCGTAGCCGCCGGCAATGGCGACTAATTCCTGGCGCGAGACCACATCTTCAAGTCGCGCAAACCCGTCGGGCGCGCGCGCGCTTACTTCATCTACCACACGCTCCGGGCCGCCTTTACGATTGGCGCGGACAATCTCGGCCGTTTTTGGCAGGCGTTCTGCCGCATAAGCAGCTAGTGCCGCTTCCGGCACTTGTGTTGCCAGCAAATCGGCAAGGCACCTGGCATCAAGTACCGCTTGTGAAGCGCCATTCGATCCCACAGGATACATGGGGTGTGCCGCGTCACCCATCAGCGTCACGCGGCGATCTGTCCAGAAGGGCAGTGGATCACGATCACACATCGGGTATTCCCAGAATTCCGGCGTGGCGCTGACCAACGCGGCGACATCCAGAAAGGGAATGCGAAACCGCGCGACATGCGCCAGCACTTCATCAAGCTGGCCGGGGCGAGACCAATCTTGCCGCCGCGGAGGTGGTTTGCTGGCATCACCAATCTGCGCGCAAACGACCCAATTGGTCAGCCGCGTTGCAGCGGAAGCACCGGCCCCAATCGGGTAGAGCACCAGCTTTTCCTTCATATCTCCGGCGACAATCATGGTGTCGCCACCTTCAAAGGCGGGCCATTCCACTGCGCCGCGCCACATCTGAATGCCATTCCAGCGAATGCCGCCATCATCCGGATGCAGCGCCGTGCGAATGATGGAATGAATGCCATCAGCACCAATCAGCACATCACCGGGAAGGCTGCGCCCATCCATCAAATGCGCTGTGATGCCATGTGCGTTTTGCGTGAAATTCTGCAGCCGTGCATTGCGAAGCAAAGCGCCATTCGGCAAGCGCGCTTCCGCTGCCTGCCATAGCACCTGGTGCAAATGGCCGCGATGGATGGAAAATTGCGGCACCTCATGCCCCGCCCAAATACCGCGCGGTTCCTGCCAAATTTCCTGACCGAAGCGATTCAAATAGCGCAATTCACGCGTGCGAATGCCAACCCCATCCAGCGCCGGCAGCAGATCAAGCGCGGCCAATTCGCGGATGGCATGCGGCAAGGTATTGATGCCCACACCCAGCGGCTTCACTTCCGCCGCCGCTTCCAACACGGTGCAACTAACGCCGCGCTGATGCAGCATCAGCGCCAGCGCTAGCCCGCCAACACCACCGCCCGCGATCAGCACATGCATCGGCGCCACCATTACGCCGGCAGCGTCACGGCAATGCGCCCAACGGGCTTGCCATTGCTGTCCGCGATATCGCCTTCCACCGCATCCACCAGCGCAGCCGTGGCGGCAGCATCAAGCAAGCCCAACCTGCCAAGCAATGCCGCGAAAACCCCCATCTTGGCGCGCGATGCACCATCGGCGAGTTTCACCGCAATCCCCAAACCCTGATCCGGCACGAAGCCCACCACAAAACCCTCCGCGCCGCCTTTCAGCAACACGCGGCCATTGGTGGCGCGCACAATACGGCTGGTTGCCTGATCCCGCCCGGAAAGATGATCCGGATACTTCGCAATGGCTGCCTGCAATCTTTCAATCGCTACGCGTCGCGCAGGGCTTGCCACCTTGCGCGCCGCCCAACGCGCCGCTGCCTGCGCCATGGCTTCCATGGAAAGCGCCAGCGCCGGCAAGCCGCAACCATCCACACCGGCTTGCAAACGCCCCGCATCGCTGCCGAGCAATTCTGACAGGATTTCCAGATAAAGCTTTTGTGTCGGATGCGCGGGATCACCATAGCCTGCGACTGGTGCGCCAAGCTTCTGCGCAACGCTCAAGAATCCGCAATGCTTGCCCGAGCAATTATGGTAGATGCGCGAAGGATCACCACCAGAACGATAAATCTTCGCCTGATCCGCCGCCGCGCGCGGCATATCCGGCCCACACACCAGCGCCGATTCAGAAAGCCCCATGCGCGAAAGCCAATCGCGCACCAGCGTCACCTGAAAATCCTCGGCGCTATGGGATGCACAGGAAAGGGCGAGGTGTTCTTCACCGAGCCCCAAAGCATCCGCCGCACCCGTTTCCACCAGCGCCACTGCTTGATAGGGCTTCAGTGAGGATCGCGGAAAGGTGACGAAGGCAGGATCACCCATCGCCAGCACCTGGCGCCCTTCGCTGTCCATCACCACGGCGATGCCGTGATGAATGCTCTCCACCGCCGGGCCGCGATGGATTTCTGCCAATTGCACAAAGGGGCTTTGCATCATCATCACCTAATCAACGCTGCGCGGGCTTCAGAAATCTTCCAACACAACCTTACCGATCATGCCGCCACTTTCCACCAGCGCATGCGCTTGCGTCAGATTGGCCGCCGATATCTTACCCAGATTGCGTGTCATGGTGCCGCGCATCCGCCCAGCTTCGATCAGCCCCGCAACCTCATTCAACAGCCGGTGCTGTTCGATCATGTCGGGCGTATTGAACAGGGGTCGCGTGAACATCAGTTCCCAATGAATCGAAACCGATTTGCGCATCACATCGCGCGCATCCACCGGCGCCTGGCTTTCGATCAGCAGAATGCGCCCTTGGGGAGCCACCGCTTCCACCATCGCCGCCCAATTCTTCGCCGTGGTATTGGCGGAATAGATGTAATTTGCCCCGCGCAAGCCAAGCGCCTTCATCTGCGCCGCGATATCCCCGTGATGATCCACCACGTGATGCGCACCCAGATCCCGGCACCATTGCACGCTTTCCGCGCGTGATGCGGTGGCCACCACGGTCATTCCCGTCAGCGCGCGCGCCATCTGGATCACCATGGACCCGACACCGCCCGCGCCAGCAATCACCAGCAGAGTCTGCCCTTGCCCGCCGCCCTGCGGCACACCAAGGCGATCAAACAAACCCTCCCAAGCGGTAATCGCGGTGAGCGGCACGGCAGCGGCTTCGGGGAAGGTCAGGTTGCGTGGCTTCCGCCCAACAATGCGTTCATCCACCAAATGCAATGCTGCATTGGTGCCGGGGCGATTGATCACGCCGGCATAAAACACCTCATCACCTGGGCGAAACAGCGTGCAATCGGGCCCGACAGCGCGCACCACCCCGGCACCATCAAAGCCAAGGATGCGCGGCGCCTCACCGGGATCATCGCGGCGGCGCACCTTGGTATCCACCGGGTTCACTGATATGGCATGGATTTCCACCAGCATGTCGCGCCCGGTTGGTGCGGTGGGGGCCGCGATGTCCAGATCAATCAGCGCATCCGCCTGATCAATCGGCAGGCATTTCCGGTATCCAACGGCTTTCATGGCAATCCTCGATCCTTTTGCTTTTCAGCCCACACGCAGCAATGCCGGGCCTTCTTCGCGTAGCCAGGTCTCCGCCTCATCCCGATGCGGGGCCAGCGCTGCGACATGCGCCCAGAAGCGCGGAGAATGGTTCAGCTCACGCAGATGCGCGACCTCATGCGCTACCACATAATCCAGCACCGCATCCGGCGCCATCACCAGGCGCCAGGAAAAGGCGAGCGTGCCATCCGGCGCGCAAGACCCCCAGCGGCTTTGCGTATCCTTCACGCGAATGGCTTTGATGGCGACACCCAGCTTATCAGCATGGATCGCGGCCAAGGGGATGATACGCCGCTTCGCCTCCGTGCGCAGAAAATCGCGCAAGCGCCGAGGCAGGAATTCCACCGCACCGGTCACGATGATGGCGCCATTTTCCACAAAGGCGCCGCCACGCCGTGATGGGTCATGCAGCACGGGATGCGGCAGACCGCCCAAAGGCACTGCCGCGCCATGCGCCAAAGATATGCTCGGCGCCAAGGCCTTGATGCGCTTCAGCACCCAGGCGGCATGCGCCGTGAGAAGCTCCAGCCCCGCGCGTCGGCTGGCGCGCATTGGTAGTGTCACCACCACATCGCCGGCGCGTGGATCAATGCGCAAACTGACCGAACGAGCACGCTCCGAACGTCGCCACCGCACAGGGCAAAGTTCCGGCGGACCCAGCAAGCCGGGGCGAAGCGGCACCATTTCCGAATCGGGCAGGGACATCGGAGCACAATGCCGTCAAGCCCAGGCAATTTTCAACTGCTTGACACATGCGCCCTTTCGGGCGCGAGTGTTTGCATGCGTTTCGCCCTCAGCGCCATTCTACCACTGTTGCTGCTTGGCACCATTTGGGGTGCCACGCCTATTTTCGTGAAGACATTGGGTGGCATGGGCTGGCCGCCTTTGATGATCGCGCTTGGCGCTTCTGGCTTCAGCGCCATCATCCTATTGGGTGTCTGCTTCGCGCGGCGCGAAATTCCAGCGCTGAAGCGGCCCTATCTGATCCATTACGGCGTATCGGGCCTGACCGGGCTGGTGCTATCCAACCTGTTTGGATTCACGAGTTTGCAGCATATACCTGCGGGGTTCTTTTCTCTGCTGATTCCACTTTCGCCCATGCTGACGGTGCTTGGCGCGATGGCTTTACGGATGGAAAAAGTATCCTGGCGGCGCATTGGTGGCAGCATTTTGGGCCTGGTCGGCATTGGCATTGCCATGGCGCCAGGTGCAGCACTGCCGGACCCGGAGGCGCTGCCCTGGGCCTTGCTCGCGGCCTGCACGCCGGTTTGGTATGCGGTTGCGAATATCGCCGGCGTCAAGCTTGCCCCGCGCGGAGCGGCGCCCTTGGCGCTGGCGGCGGGCACCTGCGCTGCGGCAGCGCTGATGATGGCGGTGATTGCTTTCTCAACCGGGCAGATTCGTGCCGTGGATTTAGCGGGGCTGCCGATCACCATAACCCAAGGCGTGCTGCTCGCGCTGGCTTATCTGATCTATTTCCGATCGCTCGCCACTCAAGGCGGCGTTGTGACATCGCAAGTGGGCTATATCGTCACCATCACCGGGCTGATCTGGGGTTTCGCGATTTTTGGCGAGGTGCCGGGCTGGCTGACGATCCCCGCCGCGGCTTTGGTCTTTATCGGGCTTGCGATGGTGACGCTACCCGGCAAGAAAATCACCCAATCAAGTGCTTGAGTTCCGTTTCCACGAAGGAAAGCGGCGCGGTGCCTGCATTCACCACATTATGCTCAACCCCGGCGGCGCGCGCATAAGCCACGCCGGCAGTTAATGAGGCCGTTGCGGTCTCGCCGCCCGGTAATTCCAGAAGAAGACTGCCATCCGTTAACGGCACCACCACATAAGCCATGCCGTGGCGATGCCAGCCGGTTTCCGCGCCGGGTTCAAAATCCCAGCGCGTGACGCGCACATTTGCATCATCAATCTGAATGGTCGCCACCGCCGGCGGGCGGCAGCGCAGCGGTTCCTTCACGGCTCTATTCCGCCGCCTTTGCGGGCGAAAGCCCCGGCAGAGGCAGCGCACCAGCAGCCCCCCAGGCAGCCCAAACCGCTTCCGCCTGCGCGGCATTCAACGGCAGATGGGGCGGGCGAATGCTGCGCCAGCCGGCATCACCCGTGCTGCGCGCAATAATCTCACGCAGGCCCGGGATCAGCGGCACGGAAGTCGCCGCCTTTCGCGTGGCATTCAACACGGCCTGCGCCGCATCGGCTTCAGCACCCGTGCGCTTGGCATAGACAATGCCGCCCCAATGCGAATTGCCGTTGGACGCCGCCGTGATGCAGCCCGCGCCGCCCTCGGCCAGGATCCTTTGTAGGAACTCATCGCTCCCGGAATAAACCTCAAACCCATCCTTGGCGAAGGCCTGCACCATGGCCTGCATATTAGCGTAATCGCCGGAGGAATCCTTGATACCCTTGATGGTGCCGGGGAAAGCCTTGATCAGGCGTTCCAGCAGCGCAAGGCTGAAGGGCACCGCAGATTGCTGAGGGAAGTGATAGAGATACACTTTCACACCGCCGCCAATACGGTTCAGCACCTCCGAGAAATAGGCGAACAGCCCATCATCGGAAGGACCCTTGTAGTAGAAGGGCGGCAGCATGAGCACGCCGGGGCAGCCGGCATCGCGCGCATGCTTGGTCAGTTCCACGCTATCCATCAGGCTGGCGCAGCCCGTGCCTGGCATCATGCGCGCCGCCGGAATGCCGCGCGCAATCAGCCCTTCCAGAATGGCCTTGCGTTCATGCAGGCCGAAGGAATTTGCCTCACCCGTCGTGCCCAGCACGCCAAGCCCGGTGCAGCCATTTGCCAGCAACCATTTGGCATGCGCGGCCATGCGATCCAGATCGGGGGTCAGATCGGGCTTCATCGCCGTCAGCACGGCAGCATTCACGCCGCCATAAATCGCGTCTTTCATCGGGGGCTTCCTTCGTAAAATTTCTGGGGCTTTCGTCGCGCGGATAACGCGCTCCGTCAATCATTGGAATGAACGCAAGACAATGGGCGCGCCGGTGCGCGCCATGAAACTATAGGCCGCAAAGAGCCTAATGGCCAAGCGCGGATTGTCAATCCTGGACCGCGCAAAACTCTCCAGCAAGGTCAGTGGCAGAAGTCAGAGTTTAACAGCCAAGTCGCGTAACTGGATCAGAAGGGAGGCTCTACCTTTTATCTCCAACGTCAGCCACGGGCCGTGCGCTTCAACATGGTCGTCACCAAGGATGTTTCTTCGAACTGAGCCGTTTACTGCAATATCATGGGCGCAATAAATGCTGGCAATTAAGGTCTTCTGGGGATCAACCTGAGGACCGTTTGCTTTCTGTCCACCCAAGCGGCGGCAGTAGGGCTTCGCCATTCGATTAGCTCGCGTACTATCGCATAATCAGCCGCCGGGTTCCTAGCAAAAATCGGCTCATGGTGGGCAATCCGATTGCGAAGAATTCGGATTATCCGCAAGTCATTGTATGCCTTTGCTCGTGCCATAGCGACCGTCAGACCAACGGGAGCACCAGGGAAAGACACCGCAAAATGAGCATTCCAAATACGACCATCTTGCCCTGCTGTGAAAATCTTTTCCCAAAAAGCGAGTTTCAATTCAGCTACGATCTTGCCCGTTGTTGGCAACCGAGTTGCGACGGCGCGAAGGTCCGCTTCCGGGTTATAGTCGGACGGTCGCTTTGGGCGTGACCTGCCCCGGGATTTTTCATCCAGCTGCGACTAGAGTCCGACCCAAGGAAGG
>JBBAUC010000032.1:0-20723 GCA_040398485.1 Roseomonas sp.
GGCTTCTTCCAAAACGCGCTCCACGCCCGGCCCAATTGGCACCGTGCTATGGGGCGCGGCGCAGCTTGGGCAGTGGCCGGGCGGCGCTTCCACATGGCCGCAATGGTGACATTGCAGCCGCCGCGCGGCGCGGTGTTCCACCAGCCAGGCGGTGCAATTCGGGCAGCGCAGCCGATGGCCACAGGCGCGACAGAGCGTGAGTGGCGCATAGCCGCGCCGGTTCAGGAACAGCATGGCCTGTTCGCCGCGCTTGAGGGTTTCAGCGACGGCGGCCACCAATGCGGGACTCAGGAAGCGCCCGCGCGGTGGGCTTTCGCGCCTGAGGTCAATCAGGCCAATCTCTGGCAGCACCGCGCCACCGTGACGCGCTGCCAAATGGCATTCAGCGTAGCGCCCGGCGCGGGCATTGGTCAGCGTTTCAAGCGAGGGTGTCGCGCTTACCAGAACACACGCCGCATCGGACAAGCGCGCCCGCACCACGGCCATATCGCGCGCGTGATAGATCACGCCTTCTTCTTGTTTGAAGGCGGTTTCATGTTCTTCATCCACCACAATCAGGCCAAGATCGGGAAAAGGCAGAAACAGCGCAGAACGCGCGCCGACCAGCACTGTTGCGCGACCTTCAGCCACGGCGCGCCAGGTAATGCGCCGCGTGCGGGGCGAAAGCTCTGAATGCCAAAGTGCTGGATCAGTGCCGAAGCGCGCGCGAAAGCGATCAAGCCATTGGGCTGAAAGTGCGATTTCGGGGAGCAGCACCAAAGCCTGCCGCCCGGCCTGAAGTGCCGCGGCAATGGCTTCGAAATAGACCTCGGTCTTGCCGGAACCGGTCACGCCAGAAAGCAGTGTGGTGCTGTAGTCCTCGCGCGCCACGGCCGAGCGCAGCAGCGCCGCGGCCTCGGCCTGATCAGAATCCAGCACTGGGCCGGGGCGGGCCAGATCGGGCAGGCGGAATTCTTCAAGCGGTGGCAGCAGGCCTGGGATCAGCAAGCCGGCATCGGCCATGCCGCGCAGCACGGCGGGCGCCACGCCGGCTTCTCGGGCCAGATCATCGGGGGCGCGCACATCGCCTGCGTGCAGCGCAGCCAGCACGCGTTGGCGCGCGGGCGTCAGGCGCGGCGCTTCGGGCATAGGATCAGCGCGGCACCAGCCGGCGCGATGGGGCTGCGCTTCCAGCGCGGCGGGGACGCTCATGGCCATGCGCAGCACCGCGCCGCGCGGGGAAAGCGTATAGGCCGCGACCCAATCAACAAAGCGGCGGAGCTTTTCCGGCATGGGCGGGGCTTCCAGCACGGCAGCGATGGGGCGCAGCCGATGCTCCGGCAGGGACGACTCGGGCGCTTCATCCCATACCACGCCCAGCACCTGACGCCCGCCGAGCGGAACAGCGACGAAACTACCAGGCGGCGGCGCGTCACCCTCCGCCCGGTAATCATAGGCGTCGGCGAGTGGTAGCGGCAGCAATACGCGCAAGCGCTTGGCAGTGTTTGAAGAAATTGTTTCAGGCAACAGGGACTGCTTTCGCGAAGGGGCCGGCATGGGCTAAGGTTTAGCCCATTCGCAGCGGGGAGGCTTGCGCTTTGTGCCGCGCAGCCCCATTCCCCGCAAAAGCCTCGTCTTTCGCCATGCAGGATTGGAATTCATGAAGTTTTTCGTTGATACCGCCGAAGTTGCCGAAATCCGCGCCCTTGCCGAATTGGGCATGGTGGATGGTGTGACCACCAATCCATCACTCATCGCCAAATCCGGCCGCGACATGAAGCAGGTGATTGCGGAAATCTGCGCCATCACGCCTGGCCCCGTCAGCGCCGAAGTGACCGCCACGGACGCCGCCGGCATGCTGGCCGAAGGGCGCTTTCTGCGCGCCATCGCAACCAATGTTGCGGTCAAGGTACCGTTGACGGAAGCGGGGCTGATTGCCTGCCGCACGCTGGCCGCCGAAGGCACCTTGGTGAATGTCACGCTCTGCTTTTCCGCAGCCCAAGCGCTGCTGGCCGCCAAGGCGGGCGCGGCCTTCATCTCCCCCTTTGTCGGGCGGCTTGATGATATCGCGACCGATGGCATGCGTCTGATTGCGGACATTGTGCAGATATACCGCAATTACCCCACGCTCCGCACCGAGGTTTTGGTGGCTTCCATCCGCCACCCGATCCATCTGGTGGAAAGTGCGAAGCTTGGCGCGCATGTGGCGACGCTGCCGCCCAGCGTGATCCGCCAATTGCTGAAGCATCCGCTCACCGATCGCGGCCTTGAGGCGTTTCTGGCCGATTGGAAAAAGACAGGACAAAGCATCCTGTGAGCAACCCGCCCTCAGACGGGAAGGCCCCGAACGGGCCCTCGGCTGAGGAGGTGGAGGCTTTCTTGCGCGCCAATCCTGGATTTTTGGCGGCGCGGCCAGATCTCTACCGGGTGCTGGCACCGCCGCGCCGCGTGCATGGCGATGGGCTGACCGACCACATGGCGGCGATGCTGGGCGCGGAACGCGAACGCGCTGCCGCGCTGGATGCCGAATTGCGCGTGGCTTTGGATGCGGAACGGGCGGGGCTTGGTTTGGTATCGCGCGTGCGCCTGGCGGTACTGGCGCTGATGCGTTCAGATGATGCGCCGGAGACCGTGGCGCAGGAATGGCCCAATCTACTGGGGCTTGAGAGCTGCACGCTTTGTGTGGAGCCACCGGATAATCCCGGCCAGCTTTGGATGCGCCCGGAACAGCGGCCCCTGCCGCGCGGCATGGTGGAAAAATTGCTCGGGCGCGGGCGCGATGTGCTGGTGCGCGACAAGCCAGAAGATGCCGAAGCGCTGCATGGCGAAGCGGCTGGTCTGATTGTGCGCGATGCGCTGATACGCGTGGTGGTGGCGCAGCAACCGCTCATGCTGCTGGCGCTAGGCGCGCGGGATGCGCATGCCCTGCCCGCACGGCATGGTACCGAACCGCTTATCTTCCTGGGCCGCGCCGTGGCGGCGGCGATTTCAAGGTAGCATGACTGGCGCCGAGGCTGCCTCCGCCTGGCTTGGCTGGTTCGCCCAGGAACGCCGCGGAAGTGCGCATAGCATCGAAGCCTATGGGCGCGACGTGGCGCAATTCCTCGGCTTTCTTATTGGCCATCTGGGTGCCGAGCCCGATCTGGCCACGCTTGGCACGCTGCGGCCGGCGGATTTGCGCGCCTTTCTGTCCGCCCGCGCCATGGAAGGCGATGTGGGTGCGACGCGCGCCCGCAAGCTTGCCGCTGTCAGGAGTTTCCTGCGCTATTTGCAGCGCCATCAGGGCATGGCGCCTGTGGCACTTGCTGGGCTGCGCGCGCCGCGTGCCAAAGTGCCTTTGCCGCGTGCGCTCAGTGTCAAGGAAGCGCGCGCCGCGGCGGAAGAAATCCCCGATGTCTATGCGTTGGGCCGGCATGAAAACCCGCGCCTGCAAGGGGCACGCGACCGCGCCTTGTTCACGTTGCTTTATGGCGCAGGGCTGAGATTGGGGGAGGCTTTGGCGCTGAATTTGGGCGATGCACCACGGCAGGGTTCGGAGGCTGCGCTTCGCGTAGTTGGCAAAGGCAATAAGGAAAGGCTGGTGCCGATCCTGCCGGTAATCCGCGATGCGATGGCGGCCTATTTGGCGGAACGCGGCGCGGGTGCTGCGGATGAACCGCTGTTTATTGGCGCACGCGGGGCGCGACTTGATCCGGCGGTGGCACAAAAAAGGCTACGCGATTTTCGCAGGCTTGCCGGGCTGCCGGAACATGCGAGCCCGCATGCGCTGCGGCATTCCTTTGCCACGCATTTGCTGGGCGGCGGCGCTGATTTGCGCGCCATTCAGGAATTGCTCGGCCATGCCAGCCTTTCCACCACGCAGCGCTATACGGCGGTGGATGCGGCGGCGCTGCTGGAGACCTGGCGCAAGGCGCATCCGCGGGCGGATTGAGCATTTTCAAGCCAAGTGGACTCACTTGGCGGCTCGGAAAATGCGGTCAAACTAAAGATTTAGTGTTTGTGCGGTAAACTAAGGTGAGCCGGACAAACACTAAGTCTAGACAGCGGCTAGTCTTGGCGCTGACAATATTGGAAATGACGGGAGAAACGCCATGAGCATTCGCATCGGTATCGCCGGCATGGCCGGGCGCATGGGGCAGCTTTTGATTGAGGAAGTCGCCGCCGCTGGTGCGGTATGTGTGGGCGGCACGTTGCGCGCCGGCGGGAAACCCGCCCCTTCTGGCTTGCAAAGCTTCCCAGATATCGCCTCGCTTTTCGCCGCTTCCGATGTGGTGATTGATTTCACCCATGCAGATAGCGCCGCCACCCATGCCGCCGCGGCTGCCGCCTGCGGCAAGGGATTCATTCTGGGCAGTTCGGGGCTTTCGGCAGCTGCCGAAGCAGCAGTGGCGGAAGCCGGTAAGCGCGCGCCGATTGTCTATGCCGCGAATTTCGCGCCGGGGGTCAATCTGTTTTTGGCGATTGCGGAGCGCATGGCCGCAGCCCTCCCTGGTGCACAATATGATGCCGAGATTGTGGAGATGCATCACCGCCAAAAGGTGGATGCGCCATCCGGCACCGCAGTCGCCTTGGGCCGAGCCGTTGCAGCCGGGCGCGGCACCACCATGGAAGAAGCCGGCATTGAAAGCGGGCGCGATGGCCATTGCGGCCCGCGCGGCACCGGCACGATTGGCTTCGCGGCTTTGCGCGGCGGGCAGGTTGTGGGTGAACACACGTTGCTTTTCGCTGCCGCTTCAGAACATATCAGCCTGACGCATCGTAGTTTCGATCGGCGCGTTTATGCCACCGGCGCAGTGCGTGCCGCGCTTTGGGTGCATGGCCGCGCACCGGCGCTTTACGGCATGAAGAATGTGCTTGGGATGTAGCTACGCGGAGCCCCTTCCCCGATGTTCCAATGGAGTGGATGGACGACCGGTCTAGGACAGCACACCTTGAGGGCGGGCGCCGGGCCTATGGGCCGGGACGGACAATCGGCTGGAAGAAGCGCCAGACTTCTTCGCCGGTCTCCATATCGTTGGCACGCCGGCCAAACCGCGCACGTTCGGCGTCGCTGTTCGGGGTGAAGGAGGGCGGCTGATGGCCGCCGCCAATAACGCGATAGAGCAAGACGGGTAGCCCACTGGCGCAGCCCGTCCAGGTGATGCGGCCGATGCGGGTAGGGTCGGCCCGGTCGCGATGCGGCAAAGCTTCGAAGCTCTGTCCCGTGCAGCCATGCAGCCGCCGCCAAAGCTCCATCGTCTCTGGCATGGAGAGCAGACGGCCCAGCGGGGGCGGATCGAGCCAGCCATCATAAAGCTGCACGGGATCAGCCACGCCAGCGATCGCCATGACGGCAGGAGGCATCTTCGGAGCGCAGCCAGCGAGAAGCGCCTCCCGCGCGGGCGAGGATAGCGGCGCGATGGCCGCGAGACGGTCGGAAAGCCGACATCCGAGCACCCAGCTCAGCATGGCGCCTCGCGAGATACCAACAGCGTAGAGGCGGCGTGGATCAGCGGTACCATCGGCGACAAGCGTATCGAGCAGGGCCAAGACAAAGCCAACGTCATCAACCTCGGTACCATCAGGTTGGACAACGCCCGTTCCGGGCCAGAAGCTCCAGCGTCCTTCGACCGCCACCGGATAAGCGATCACGAAGCCCTCACGATCCGCTATTGAGTCCATCGGCAGCCAGGCGCGATGGCCAATAAGTGGATCCGGCGAACGCGACAGGCCATGCAGCGATAGCACGAGTGGGCGAGGCGAACGGCTCTCACCGGGCGGCAGACGCAACTCGTAGCTACGCTCGATACCGCCATGCGCCATCATGCGCCGCTGGGTCTCCTGCGCCGTGGCCCGCGCCGGCATCCAGAGGATGAGCAACAAGCAACATGCCAGACGGCACCAATCGATCAGTACAAAGGGATATTTCATGACGGCACCTTTACCTGTCACTTCCCACAGCGCGGTTGAAACGCCCCGCAAAGGACAAGGATAGCCTAGCCCCGGTCATCAGGGAAATGGCTCACCTTTGCCAATCGAAGGGCGCGGCGCGCGGCAGGCCGAGATTTTCGCGGAGCGTCGTGCCGGTGAATTCCTTGCGGAAGACACCACGGCGCTGCAATTCCGGCACCACCAGGCGTACAAATTCTTCATAAGTGCCGGGCATATGCGTGGCCGCCAGCACGAAGCCATCGCAGGCGCCACCTTCCAACCACGCCTGCATTTCATCAGCCACACGCTTTGGCGTGCCGCAAAACACCGGAAATTCACGAATAGTGCCGCGCCCGGTGATCTCCACGAAATCGCGCAAGGTAGGGTTACGCTTGCCGCTAGAAGCAACCACGCGATCACGGAGCGCCTGCAGACCCTTGATGCCGGCCAATTCATCATCGGTGAAGGCATCATCCAAGGCTTTTGAGGCAAAATCATAATTCAGCGCCTCAGACAGCAAAGAAAGCCCATCAACCGGCCTCGCCAGGCCATCAATCAAGGCGCGCTTTTCCTCGGCCGCCGCTTCTGTTTCGCCAACAATACAATAAACGGCGGGGCAGATGCGCACCGTGGAGGGGTCTCGGCCAGATGCGGCGACCTGTTCCTTGAAACCGCTATAGCCACGCTTGGCGACTTCCATATTCGGGTAAATCACGAAAACCAGATCACCCCAGCGCGCAGCAAAGCTTTTGCCGCGACCACTTTGGCCGGCCTGGATCAGAACGGGGCGGCCCTGTGGCGTGCGCGGCACGGTGAAGGGGCCGCGGCTTTTGAACCATTTGCCCTTATGGTCCAACCGCCGGACCTTGGTGGCATCGGCGAAGATACCGCTCTCACGGTCCTGAATGATGGCGTCATCGCCCCAGGAATCCCAATGCGACAGCACAACTTCCAGGAATTCATCAGCGCGGTCATAGCGCAGATCATGTTCCAGATGATCATCCGCGCCCATATTGTGCGCTTCACTGTCATTCAGCGATGTCACCACATTCCAGGCCGCGCGCCCGCCCAGCATGTGATCAAGCGTCGCGAAAACCCGCGCCACATGGAAGGGTTCGTAATAGGTGGTGGAATAGGTGCCGCCAAGGCCGAGCTTGGAGGTAGCGAGCCCCATCGCCGTCAGGATCGACACCAGATCAAGCTTCACCACGCGAATGCCGTTGCGCACAGCTTCCGCGTGGTCGTGGCCAAGGATATCGGGCATCGCAAGCCGGTCATCGAAAAACGCCATATGAAAGCAACCGGCTTCCAGCGTGCGGGCAATGCGCTGGTAATACTCCGGGCGCAGATAATCCTGCTTTGTCGCAGGGTGGCGCCAGGAACCGACATAATTCGAGCAATTCTGCGCCTGCAGAAAGGCCACCAGCGTCATTTGCTTCATTGGCGTATTCCCTTTTCCCGTAGTGCATCATCGCGCAGGGGCGACGGTGCGGCAAGCCAATCCGCCTGTGCTTTGTAACAGTCGCGCCAAGTGGCTTTCCATCAACGCGCGCGCGGAAAGGCCAAACAGCCGGATACGGCGCGTTTCCGACATTACCAGCAAACCAACCGCAAGCGCGAAGGCTTCTGTTGCGGCTTCCTGCCCGCCAAGCACGTGCATGGGTGCCAGCGCCGCGATCAGCGCAGCATTCAACCCAGGATCAAGCCCCTGCCCCAGCCCGCGTGGCGCCAGGCCGCCCCCGCCTAGGTAAAAACCCAGCGCCAATTCCTGTGGATGCGCTGCATAGAAATCAAACAAGGCGAGTGCCGCGCCGCGAAACCCATCCTGCGCCGCGCCCCCTTCCACCGCTGCCTTCAAGCGCGCCAAGCTATCGCGCAGCACTTCGGCATAAATCGCCTCACGCGATGGGAAATGAAAGTAAAGCGCGGCGGGCGTGTAGCCGGCGCGCGCGGCAATGGCGCGAAGGCTCGCCCCCTCAAGCCCTGCTTCGGCAAAAAGCGCCTTGGCAGCAGCAAGGATATGGTCGCGCTTGGCGGCGTTTTTGTCTGGGCGGGTCATTGACGCAAAATTCTAACAGCGTTAGATTTTATCCGTCAACCGATTATGGGAAGCCCTTATCATGCTGATGTCCGCCGCTGATTATCGGGAATCGCTCCGGGCGCTAAAGCCGCGCGTATTCGTGAATGGCCGCCAGGTGGCGAGTGTGGCGGATGAGCCCCTGCTCGCGCCCGGCATCAATGCCATTGGTGTGACCTATGATTTCGCGCATCGCGCCGAATATGCCGGGCTGATGACCGCCACGCAGGAAGGCACCGGGCGGCTCGTCAATCGCATGCTGCATGTGAATGGCAGCCGGGATGATTTGTTGGCCAAGTTGGAAGCGGTGCGCTTGGTTTGCCGTGAATCTGGCTGCGCGCAGCGCTATTTGGCGCATGATGCGCTGAATGCGCTGCATCAGGGCACCAAGCTTGCCGATGCGGTGCATGGTGGGGAACGCCATCAACGCTTCCTGGCCTATCTGGATGATGTGCAGGCGCGCGACCTGACGCTTGGCATTGCCATGACGGATGCGAAGGGCGACCGTTCCGCCCGCCCGGGCCAGCAGGCCAATCGCGATGTGCATGTGCATATCAAGGAACGCCGCGCGGATGGCATCATCATTCGCGGTACCAAGGCGATTGTGACCGGCGCGCCTTATGTCCATGAATTCCTGGTCATGGCCTGCCGCACCATGACGGCGGAGGATGCCGATTTCGCGCTGCATTGCGCCGTGCCGGCAGATGCGCCCGGCGTGATGATTGTGGCGCGCCCCGCTGGGCGCCCCGGCGAAGCGGCCGCAAAATTCAGCGCCAAATACGGCCAATCCACCGGCGTTGTGGTGTTTGATGATGTGTTTGTGCCCTGGGACCGCGTATTCATGGCGGGCGAGCATGTCGAAGCCGGCTACACCACCACCAGCTACGCCACGCATCATCGCCATTCCTGCATCGCCGCGCGCGCTGGCTTTGGTGATTTGCTGATTGGCGCCGGCGCTTTGATGATTGAAGCGAATGGCCTTGATACGGATCGCCATGGCCATATCCGTGATGCGATGGTGGATCTGATCAAGATTGTGGAAGGTTTCTTCGCCTGCGGTGTCGCTGCCAGTGTCTATGGTACGCGCGCCGAATCAGGCGCCATGATGCCCGATGCGGTCTTCAGCAATATCGGTAAATTGCTGCTGGCCACGCAGATTTATGACATGCACCGGCTGGCCCATTATGTCTCGGGCGGATTAATCGTCGCACTCCCTGGCCCGGATGAGGATCATAATCCCGAAACCGCCGCATCGCTCGCCGCGGTGCTGGCGGGGCGCGCTGATATTCCGGCGGAAAAGCGCCTGGACGTCGCGCGCTTCATGGAAGACTTGACCGCTTCCAATCAAGGCGGCTGGTATTCAGTAATTTCACTCCATGGTGGCGGCAGCCCTGAGGCGATGAAGCGCGAGATCTGGCGCAATTACCCTGTGCAAGAACGCTCGGCGCTTGTGGAACGCCTGCTGGATCGTGGCATTCTGGATGAGGGCAAGCGTATTTCCAAGCAACCGGGCCGCTGCTGCGATACAGGGTGTGAGGCGCCGCGCGCGGCGGCCATTCCGGAAGGCAGCTTCACTGGCCGCGCGGCGGAGTAAAGCCTAGCCGGCAGCGCGGCGGAGGAAACCTTGATCCGCCGCGCGCTGCCAGCGTGCCTCATCTTCCTTGATCAGGGCACGCACCGCAGCAAGATCCAGTGGAGCGGGGTCCACAGCCAGGTTGCGCATACGGGCTTGCACTGCCTCAACTTCCTGCGCGGCGCGGGCTTCGGCATTGATCCTTTGCAGCACGTCTTCAGGTGTGCGTGCCGGCGCCCAGATGGCGAACCAGCCCTCATAGCTCGCGGCATCCAGGCCGAAGCTTGCAAGGCTCGGTACTTGCGGCAGATGCACCGATGGGCGCGGCGAAGTCACCGCCATGATGCGCACGCGATCGCTTTGCATCAGCGGCAAAGCGGTGGCGGTGCTGACCCAAGCCAGCGGCAAATGCCCGCCCATCAGATCGCGCGTGGAAGCACCGCCGCCGGAATAGCGAATTTCGTTCAATTCAATGCCCGCCGCGCGGGTGAATTGCGCGGCAACCACGGCGGAAGCGACATCGGCCGTCGCATGCGCAATGGCGCCGGGCCGCGCCTTGGCGGCGGCGATCAGGCCGGGGATATCGCGAAACGGCGCTTCGCTGCTGGCGAGCAGGACAAAGGCGTAGAGCGCCGAGACCGCAACGGGCGTCAGATCGCCGGTTGGGTCATAGGGCAGATCAGGCTTGGTGTGGCGCAGGATCAGATGTGTCGGGTTCAGCGAAATCAGCGTATGCCCATCAGGCGCGCTGCGCGCCACGGCTTCGGTGCCAATCGCGCCATCAGCGCCTGGGCGATTTTCCACCACCACGGGGCGATTGAGTCGGGTGCCGATGGCGTCCATCACCGCGCGCGCCGTCAGGTCTGTGCCACCCCCGGCGGCGAAGGGCACAATCACGCGCACCGGGCGTTGCGGCCAGGTGCCTTGCGCGGCGGCAAGGCCCGGCAGGATGAAGGGCGCGGCGAGCATGGCGCGGCGTTGGATCATGCGACGTTTCCTTATGCTTCGGTCTTACGCGACCGTCTTGACCAGATGAAATCTTCCACCGCAAACTGCCGGAACACAAGGGGAAATCCGCCATGAATGATGCCGCGACCAACCGTATTCAGCCACTCGATGGCGTTCGCGTGATTGATGTTTCAAGCTTTCTGGCGGGGCCGTTTTGTTCCACGCAGCTTGCCGAATTCGGCGCTGAGGTCATCAAGCTTGAATTGCCGATCGTGGGCGATCCTTTGCGCAAATTTGGATCTGTCACCGAATGTGGTGAAACGCTGCCTTGGCTTTCGGAATGCCGGAACAAGAAATCTGCCACCCTTGATTTGCGCAAGCCCGATGGCGCGGCCTTGCTGAAGCGCATGTGCGCAGAAGCGGATATCCTGGTTGAGAATTTCCAGCCTGGCACAATGGAAAAATGGGGCCTTGGCTGGGATGTGATGCAGGAAGTGAACCCCCGCCTGATCATGGTGCGGATTTCAGGCTATGGGCAGACAGGCCCCTATAGTGGCCGGCCTGGCTTTGGGCGCATCGGCAATGCTTTTGGTGGGCTTTCCTATCTGGCGGGTTATCCGGACCGTCCGCCGGTGACGCCGGGTTCGGCCACCATTCCGGATTATCTGGCGGGCATGTATGGGGCGATGGGCGCTTTGCTTGCGATGGAAGCGCGCCGCAAAACCGGCAAGGGGCAGATGGTGGATATTGGCCTTTATGAGCCGATCTTCCGCATTCTTGATGAATTGGCGCCATCCTATCAATTGAATGGCTATATTCGCGAACGCATGGGGCCGGGCACGGTGAATGTCGTGCCGCATAGCCATTACCCGACCAAGGATGGCCGCTGGATCGCGATTGCCTGCACATCCGACAAGATTTTCGCGCGCCTTGCGGAAGCCATGGGCGTGCCGGAATTCGCGGAAGACGGCAAATGGGGCAAGATCCGCCAACGCGAAGCGGCACGCGCCGAAGTGGATGCCTATGTCGGCAATTGGACCAGCCAATTCACGCGCGATGAATTGCTTGCCTTGTGTGAAACGGCGCAGGTACCTTGCGGGCCGGTCTATGCAATTGATGAGATTTTTAAGGACCCGCAATACAAGGCGCGCGACAATATCCTGATGATGAAGGACCCGCGCGTTGGTGAATTGGCCATCCCCAATCTGGTGCCGCGGCTTTCAGACACACCAGGTGAAGTGCGCTGGCTTGGCCCCAGCATGGGCGAACATAATAATGAGGTCTATCGCCAATGGCTCGGCCTGAATGATGCGGAGATTGAGCGCCTGACAGCCGCACAAGTAATCTGAGGCAGGCAGCGCACCATGTCCAAGTGGCGCATGCGACGTTCCGTGATGATCACGCCAGGGCATCGGCCAGAACGGCTTGCCAAGGCGGTGGGGCTTGCCGCCGATAGCCTGATCTTCGATCTGGAAGATGCCGTGCCGCGGGCGCGCAAGGTGGAAGCGCGGGCGGTGGTGGCGCAAGCGCTTACTGAACTTTCCTTTGGTCGACGCGAAAGGGCGATACGCTTGAACGCCATAGGGTCCGCAGATTTTATAGCGGATATGGCGGCGCTGCCCTGGGCGAGCATTGACGCGGTCATGCTGCCAAAGGTGGAGCGGGCAGAGGATTTGCAAAAACTGGATGCTGCGTTGGATGCAGCAGCACCTGGGCGGGATATCGCCGTGATCGCCACGCTTGAAACACCGCGCGGCATTTTGAATGCGTTGCAAATTGCGGATGTGTCACCGCGCCTGGCCGCGTTTTTTCTTGGGCCTGGCGATTACACCATGCAAACGGGCGGGCGCATCACGCCGCGCGTTTTGGAATTTCCGCGCCAAATGCTGGTTGCGGCCGCTGGTGCAATCGGCGCGCAGGCTTTGGATGCGCCCTATCTTGCCGATCTGCGCGATGTTGCTGCCACGCGGCACGATGCGGAAGCGGCGCGGGAATTGGGCTTTTGCGGCAAGGTGGTGTTCCACCCGGACCAGATCGCGCCAGTGAATGACGCCTTCACCCCAGGCGCCGAGGAAGTGGCAAAGGCCAAGCGCTATATTGCAGCTTTTAAGGAAGCTGCCGCGAAGGGCGAGAATTTAGCCTATGTTGATGGCACCTTCATCGCCATGGATTTGGTGCCGAATATGGAACGCATTGTTGCCTTGGCAGAAGCCGCCTCAAACGCGGCCTCCGCCTAGGCCGATCAGGAAGCGAGATAGCCGCCATCCACATGCATCTCCGATCCGGTCATATAGGATGATTCGCCCGATGCCAGGAACAGGATGGCGTAGGCAACCTCATCCACCTCACCAGTGCGGCCCATCGGCACATGGCCCAGCATTTTGGCGCGGAAGACGGGATCGGCGGTGGCACCGCTGGTGCGCATGGGTGGCATAAGGCCGGGATGCACCGTGTTCAAGCGAATGCCAGAAGCGCCTTCCTGCACGGCAATGGATTTCGTCAGTAACCGCACCGCTGCCTTGGAAGCGTTATAGGCGCAATGAATACGATCCTGCCCGACCACGCCTGAGATCGAGGATAGGTTGATGATGGACCCACCACCCGATTTCCGCATGGCGGCAACGCCGTGCTTCACGCCAAGGAAAACACCGCGCGCATTGACGGCCATGATGCGATCCCACAGTGCGGTATCATAAAGGTTATTGGTATTGCTGCCGGAAATGCCGGCATTATTCACCAGCACATCAAGCCGCCCATGCGCGGCCATCACGGCAGCAATCGCTGCTTCCCATTGCGCTTCATCCGCGACATCCAGGTTGATGTAGCTTGCAGACCCGCCGGCCTTGGCGATTTCCGCCACCACGGCGCGGCCTTCGGCTTCCATCATATCGGCCACGACAACCTTGGCACCTTCGCGCGCCAAAAGCCGTGCGGTGGCAGCCCCCATGCCGGATGCGGCACCCGTAATCAGTGCCACCTTGTTTGCTACGCGCATGATGTTTCCTCCTGTTCATACTTGATCAGGAAGCCTTGCAAGGCTTGCGCGTTACCGCAAGCCTCAACCGTATGTCATGCTGGATTCCGCACCCCGGCTCATATCCCGCGGAATGGGCTGGCCGGTGAGGGTCAGCGCCAGCGCCTCAGCAACGCGAATGCCATCCACGCCAGCGCTCAGGATACCGCCGGCATAACCAGCACCCTCACCGGCTGGGAAAAGCCCTGCCGTATTCACGCTTTGAAAATCGAGGCCGCGCGGGATGCGAATGGGGCTGCTGGTGCGGGTTTCCACGCCGGTCATCAGCGCATCGGGGCGTGCGAAGCCTGGCACTTGCTTATCGAAAGCCAGCAAAGCTTCGCGCATTGCCTCCAATGCGAAATCAGGCAGGCATTGGGCCAAATCTGTGGGTGTCACGCCGGGCTTATAGCTGGGCAGTACCTCACCCAGCCCCGTGCTGGGGCGCCCGGCCAGAAAATCGCCGACAAGCTGCGCGGGCGCGCGATAATCGCTACCGCCGGCGATGAAGGCGGCACTTTCCCAGTGGCGTTGATAGGCCAATCCGGCCAAGACATCGCCCGGATAATCCTCGGGCGAAATGCCGACCACAATGCCGGCATTGGCATTGCGTTCGGCGCGCGAGTATTGGCTCATACCATTGGTGACCACGCGCTCGGCCTCACTGGTGGCGGCCACCACCGTACCGCCCGGACACATGCAGAAACTATAGACGGCGCGGCCATTTTCCGCGTGATGCACCAGCTTGTAATCGGCGGCACCCAGCAGCGGGTTGCCGGCGTTTGGGCCGAAACGCGCTTGGTCAATCATGCCTTGCGGGTGTTCAATGCGCACGCCGATGGAAAAGGGCTTGGCCTGCATGGCAACCCCGCGCGCATGCAACATGGCGAAACTATCGCGCGCGCTATGACCAAGGGCGAGGATCACATGATCCGCCTCAATCACTTCGCCATCCGCCAAAACAAGACCACGCAGGTGGCGCTGCCCATCAGCGGCGGTTTCAATCAGCACATCATCCACCCGCGCGCCGAAGCGGTATTCGCCGCCCAAGGCTTCGATCTCTGCGCGGATATGTTCCACCATAGAAACCAGCCGAAACGTACCGATATGCGGTTTGGAGACGTACAAAATCTCCTCAGGCGCGCCGGCCTTGACGAATTCAGCGAGCACCTTGCGCCCGTAATGGCGTGGGTCGCGGATTTGGCTATAGAGCTTGCCATCGGAAAAGGTACCGGCGCCGCCTTCGCCATATTGCACATTACTTTCGGGGTTCAGCACGCCACGCCGCCAAAGCCCCCAAGTATCCTTGGTGCGTTCGCGCACCACCTTGCCGCGTTCCAGGACTAACGGGCGGAAGCCCATTTGTGCGAGCAATAGCGCCGCCATGAAGCCGCAAGGCCCGGTGCCCACCACCACCGGCCGACGAATGCCTTCCGGCGCGCGGGCGACGAAGCGATATTCCGTATCCGGCGCCGGGCGGATCCGCTGATCCCCTGCATGGCGCGCGAGCACCGCGGCCTCATCAGCGACTTCGACATCCAGCGTATAGACCAGCATGATCGCATGGGGCTTGCGCGCATCATAGCCGCGACGGAACACATGCATCGCCTGCAGCGCCGCATCGGTAATGCCAAGCCGCGCCAGCACGGCGGTGCGCAAGGCGTCTTCCGGATGGTGCAGCGGCAGGCGCAATTCGGTCAGGCGGATCATGGGGGTTCTATAGTCCGTCTTGCGGCGCGCTTGAAATCCTTCCTTTCATCGGCCAAGCATTGGGCATGGCTGATATCCTTTGCTTCGGCGAACCCATGCTGGAATTCAACGCCCAGAAGCCGGGCGCGGATGGGCGGCGCTATTTTCTGGAAGGCCATGGCGGAGATACCTCCAACGCTGCCATCGCCGCCGCACGTGCGGGGGCTTCGGTTGGGATGCTGACCGCGCTTGGACAGGATGGGCCGGGCGAGAGCTTCATGGCGCTTTGGGCAAAGGAAGGTGTGGATACATCCAACGTCATCCGCAATCCCGCCGCACCGACGGGGATTTACTTCGTGACGCATGATGCGCGCGGCCATCATTTCAGCTTTTATCGCAGCGGCAGCGCGGCGGCGCTTTATCGCTCAGAAGATGTGCCGGAAGCGGCCATTCTTCGCGCGAAATTCCTTCATCTTTCGGGCATCAGCCAGGCGATTTCGACCACCGCCTGCGATGCCGCTTTCCGCGCCATGGAAATCGCGCGCGCTGCTGGCACCCGGATTTCCTATGACACCAATCTGCGTCTCAGGCTTTGGCCGGCGGCGCGGGCGGCTTCCGTGATCCATGCCGCCATCGCCTTGGCTGATATCGCGCTGCCATCCTTGGACGATGCGGTGGCGCTGACCGGTCTGCAAAACCTCGATGCGATCTGTGATTTCTACCTGCGCCTCGCGCCCTTGGTGGTGCTGAAATGCGGGCCTGAAGGCGCCATCCTTGCCACGCGCGAAAGCCGCAGCCGCATCCCCGCTTGCAAAGTGGCGGCGCTGGATGCCACCGGCGCGGGGGATTGCTTTGCCGGCAATTTCCTCGCGCGGTTGCTGGCGGGTGATGCACCGCTGGAAGCCGCGCGTTACGCCAATGCGGCCGCCGCGCTTTCCACCACCGGTTATGGTGCGGTGGCGCCCCTGCCCTTTCCCGATGCGGTGCGCGGCTTGATCGTCAGCGGCTAAATCACCCCCAGGCGCGATTATCGCCGGGGCGGAGCCGCAAGCCTGGGCGCAGATTGGTAAAGGGCAATATCGCCGGGTCCGCCACCACCGGGCCGGGCGCGGTCACCACAATCACCTCGGATGCAATTGGCTGGAAATGCGCGCGGAAATGCACGCTGGATTTCACCGCGATAATCGCCTGTTCCGCAGGTTCCACGCCCACCTGGCGGAATAATTCCTGATCATGGCCCTGCATCTTGCGGCTCACTACCACCACGCGCACGCCAGGCGCTACACGGATCAGCGCTGAAAGCCCAAGATCGGCGGGATTGCCCTTGCCCATCGGGCCACTGAGTGTGAAGCACCCGTCAGAGAGTTTTTCGACCACCGCTTCCACCCGCAACGGCACGCCATCGCTCTTGCCTCCAAGATCGAGCGTGATCAGCGCACCTTCCCCCGCCGCATGGCAGGCAGCCGCGGCTTCGGCATCATTCATCGGTGCCAGCACGGCACCTTGCGCGTTTTGCCGGATCAATTCCGCGAGCAGCCCGGTGGTGTCGCCATGGCCGCCACCGCCGGGATTATCCTGCGTATCGGCCAGCACCACAGGGCCCTTGGCGCCACGCGCGCTGATGGCACGCGCCACACCTTCGGCAGCGGTTGCGACACCCAGCGCGAATTCCGGTTCTTTGCTGGTGATGAAAGCGGCCAGCGCTTCCGCTGCCGCGCCGGCTTGATCAAGTGTATCGGCATAAGCCGCTATCGCCATGCCGCAGCCGGGGAAATCCGCATAAGGAAAGCCGAAGCAAAAGCCCAATTCCCAAATGCCCGGCGCCGCACCCAGCTTTGCCCGTTCCGCCATGACATCGGCCATGGGCGCGACCATGGTGCATTGGCCGGGCAAGGGCGTCCAGAAATCCAAATCACGAAATAGTTTCGCCGGTTTGCGGGTTTCCTTGATCATGCGCAGCAGCAAGCGCGTGGCCTGCGCGCCGGCCGGCTTCATATCCACATGCGGATAGGTGCGAAACGGCACCAGCACGTCGGAAAGGGCGACCATCTCCGCAGTCTTGTTCGCGTGCGGATCAAGGCTGACGGCGATGGGCAAATCAGGCCCCACCACGGCGCGCACGCGGCGCAGCACTTCGGCTTCCGCATCGTCGTAACCCACCGCCACCATGGCGCCGTGCAAATCAAGATAAACGCCATCAATCGGGCCGGCTTCCATCGCATCGGAAAGGCTGCCGATCAGCAGGCCAGCGATGCGTTCAAATGCCTCGGCCGTCACTGGCCCGGCAGGATTGGCAAAGCACCAGACCAAGGGGGCGAGTGCAACGCCCGCTTCTTCCGCCACCATGATGGCGCCAGCGATTGGCGCGCTGGTTGGGCGCATGGCCTCGATCAATCCAGCCGGGCGTTGCAGCGGCGGAAAGCCGCCGGGTTTCACGAATTCCTGCCAGCCGGTCGGCAATGGCGCGAAGGAATGGCTTTCATGCAAAAAGCCGCCAATGGCGATGCGTGTCATCTTACTTTTCCTTTGCAATACCAGCGGTCGCCAAAACCGCATCAGCCAGCACGCGCAAGCCTGCCTCGGCCCAGGCGGGCGTGATGCTTTCCGCTTCATTATGGCTGATGCCGCCATGGCAGGGGCAGAAAATCATCGCCGCCGGCACGCGCCGCGCGACATAAACTGCATCATGCCCGATGCCGGTTGGCATATCCATATGCGGCAAGCCAAGCCGCGATGCCGCATCACGCACCCGCCCAACCAGCGCAGTATCAAAAGGTGTGAGCGGCGATTGCCAGAAATCAGCGACGGTAATGGTCACACCTCGCGCAGCAGATAGTTCCGCTGCCTTGGCGCGAATCTCCGCCCCCATGCGTGCGAGCAATGCCGGGTCACCATGCCGCGTATCAATGCTGAACCAGATGCGCGATGGCGCGATATTACGACTATCGGGATAGACCGTGAGGCGCCCGACCGTGGCGCGGCCTGGTTCGCCGGCTGGGCTAACAGCACGCAGCGCGATATCCTCAATCGCTGCCATCAGCGGTGCCGCAGCCATCATGGCATCGCGCCGCCCGGCCATGGGGGAACCGCCATGGGATTCAGCGCCTTCAATCGTCACCTCATACCAGGCTTGCGCCAGGGCATGCGTCACCACGCCAATATCCTTACCGGCATTCTCCAACAGCGCACCCTGTTCGATATGCAATTCGAAATAGGCAGCAAGATTAGCCAAGCCAGCGGGGTCAGAATCTCCCCGCCAGCCGATGCGCGTCAGTTCATCGCCAAACGCCTTGCCGTCACTATCGCGGAGCGCCAGCACATCCGCTTCAGCGAAAATCCCCATCGCCGCACCGCTGCCCATCATGGGGGGTGAAAAGCGCGCACCTTCCTCATTGGTCCAATTGATCAGCACTAAAGGCGCTTCGGTCTCGATCCCTGCTTCATGCAAGGCGCGCAGCACTTCAAGCCCGGCCAGCACACCAAGCGGGCCATCAAACTTTCCGCCGGTTGGTTGCGTATCCAAATGGCTACCCATAGCAACTGGCTTGCGCTTCGGGTCGCGCCCTTCGCGGCGCAGCACCATATTGCCTAGGCGATCCACGGTAAGCGTGCAGCCAATCGCCTCACCCCAGCGGCGCAGCAAATGGCGGCCTTCGGAATCGAGATCGGTCAGAGTCTGCCGATTGCAGCCGCCCTTCGGCGTGCCGCCAATCTTGGCGAGTTCCATCAGGCTATCCCAAAGCCGGGCGCCGGAAAGGGGCAGGTTTGTTGTGCTCATGGTGCTTTCTCCACGCCGCACCATTCGGCCATGGTCAGCGCAATGGTGCGGGTAATGTCATGCATGGAATCCAGGCCGACGCTTTCATCAATGCCGTGAATATCCTGCGCATCGGGGCCGAAACAGGCGACGGGCGTTGACTGATGCAGCACGAAATGCCGCCCATCCGTAAGGCCCGCCGAGGGGTAATCGCGCAAGGCGCCGCCAGAGACATCGGTGAAATGCCGCTTGGCCAGTTTCACAATCGGCGCTTGCATATCAAAGACGCAGGGCTCTGCCATAAAACCCTTGAATTCCAACTTCACCTTGGCACCGCGCAGCTTTTCATCCTGCGCCGCCTTCGCCACCAGGCGTTCAATATCGGCTTTCACTGCGGCGGCGCTATTGCCCATCATGACACCCACGCGCAGGCCGATCCGCGCGCGTGTGGGCACGGATGAATTCCATTCGCCGCCTTCAATCGTGCCGAGATTCACATTCACCGGATGGTTCACGCCATGGAAGGACGCGTGGATATTCTCGGCCCGGTTCATCTGGGATTCATATTCCTTGAAATGCGCGGCGATGGTGCTGGCCGCTTCAATGGCATTCACCCCGGCCTGCATATCGCGCACATGGGCGGGACGGCCGGAGACGGTGACCCAGGCCCAAATCACACCCACTTCCGCACTATACATGGCGGGCAGACCAGGCCCCGGTTCGGGGATGATCACGGCATCCGTGCGCGGCAAGGCGAGCATCGCAGCCAAGGCTCCATTGCCGGTGCATTCTTCTTCAATCACGGAATGCATCTGCACCTGGGCTGCCGGTTGCAAGCCAGCGCGCTTCAAGGCGCGAAAAGCCGTGACGTAAGAGATAATCCCGGCCTTCATATCACCCGCGCCGCGGCCATACATGCGGCCATCGCGAATGGCAGGCTCATAGGGCGGGGTTTCCCACATATCGGCGGCCCCTTCCGGCACCACATCAACATGGCCTTGCAGGGTCAGGCTGCGTCCCTTCGCTCCGAGCGGTGTGAAGACCGCAACAACATTGTCGCGCCCCTCAAAGGGAATCAGCGGTGGCGAGAAACCAGGATGGCCTTCAAGCGCGGCCGGCACGGTTGGAATGCGCTGGGGTGTCAGGCCAAGCCCCTCATAAATCCGTGCCATTTCATTCAAGGCCGATGCCTCATTGCCAAGGGTTGAGGGGCAACGCACCAAGCGCGAGAGCATGGAGATGCTTTCCGCGCGCAGCTCATCCACCGCTTCCAGAATGGCGCGCCGTGCGCCGGGGTCGAGAGCTTGCATATTGCCAGGGTCCTTGCCGTGAAGCTTGGCGACGCTACCCAGCCAGGCCGAGCGCAGCAAGCGCGGTGCCTTCGCAGCGGGGAAAAAACTGGTTAGCCTTTGCCCATGAAAACCTTCGCCCATCCGGAACATGCCGGGCATCAACCGGCTTTCTTCCTGATTCGCGGCCGTACGCGCGCGAATTTCGAAATCCCCGCCCGCGCGGCTGCGCTGGAAGCGGCGCTGCATCGGCTTGGGCTTGCGCCCAGCGTGCCAGAAGCCGTGCCGCTTGCCGCGCTGCACGCCATCCATAGCGCGGATTATCTGGCCTTCCTGGCGGAAGCCGCGCGGGATTGGGCAGCGCTTGCCGATGCGGGGCCAGAGGTGGTTGCGAATATGCACCCCTCGCCCGAGATGCTGGCGCAAGGTGCTGTTTGTGCGGATGGCATTGTTGCCCGCGCCGGCTGGTACATGGCTGATGCGGCCTG
>JBBAUC010000033.1:0-20591 GCA_040398485.1 Roseomonas sp.
CCGGGGCTGATAGTCTGTCAGTCGTGACCCCAGGGATTACTCTTCCCCGGCAGTTTCCCGGCGGCGACGGATCGCGGCGCCCAGGATATCGCCGAGCGAGGCACCAGAATCGGCCGAGCCATATTCGCGCATGGCTTCGCGTTCCTCTTCCACTTCCTTGCCCTTGATGGTCAGCGTCAGGCGGCGCGCGGCGCGGTCAACCGCGGTGACCCTCGCATCCACCTTTTCGCCAATGGCGAATTTGTCGGGACGCTGGTCGCCACGGTCACGGGCCAATTCAGCGCGACGAATGAAGCCGGTAAGCACTTCATCCACCTTCACTTCAATGCCGTTCTGTTCGACCTTGGTAACGATACAGGTGACGATATCACCCTTGCGCACGCGGTCGAGCACTTCGGCGGCCGGGTCGGCCTGAAGCTGCTTGATGCCAAGCGAGATGCGTTCCTTTTCCACATCCACATCCAGCACCTTCGCCTTGACCATTTGGCCCTTGCTATAATGCTGCATCGCGGCTTCGCCGGCTTCGTCCCAGGAAATGTCGGACATGTGAACCATGCCGTCGATTTCCGCGCCGACACCGATGAACAGGCCGAATTCGGTGATGTTGCGGATTTCGCCTTCGATGGTGGAACCCACCGGATGCGCTTCCACGAACAGCTCCCACGGGTTGCCCTGCGCCTGCTTGAGGCCCAAGGAAATGCGGCGCTTCGGTTCATCCACATCCAGGATGATCACATCCACCTGTTCTGAGGTGGCGACAATCTTGCCGGGATGCGCGTTCTTTTTGGTCCAGGACATTTCGGACACATGGACCAGGCCTTCAACGCCGGCTTCCAGCTCCACAAAGGCGCCGTAATCGGTGATGTTGGTCACGCGGCCAGAGAATTTCGCGGCAACCGGATATTTGAGCGCCACACCATCCCAAGGATCGGACATCAGCTGCTTCATGCCAAGGCTGATGCGCTGCGTATCCTGATTGAAGCGGATCACCTGCACCTTCACCGGCATGCCGATGGTCAGCGCTTCGGACGGGTGGTTGATGCGCCGCCAGGCGATGTCGGTGACATGCAGCAGGCCATCCACGCCGCCCAAATCCACGAAGGCGCCGTAATCGGTGATGTTCTTCACAACACCATCCAGGATCATGCCTTCCTTGAGGCCCTGGATCAGCTCGCTCCGCTGTTCGGCGCGGGTTTCTTCCAGCACGGCGCGGCGGGAGACAACGATATTGCCCCGCGCGCGATCCATTTTCAGGATCTGGAAGGGCTGCGCATTGCCCATCAGCGGCATCACATCACGTACCGGGCGGATATCCACCTGAGAGCCGGGCAAGAAGGCAACCGCCCCGCCAAGATCAACGGTGAAGCCACCCTTCACACGGCCGAAGATCACGCCATTCACGCGAATGCCGGCCTGGTGGGATTTTTCGAGAGTCGTCCAGGCTTCCTCGCGCCGCGCCTTTTCGCGCGACAACACGATGGAACCATCGCGATCTTCATAACGCTCAACGAAAAGCTCATAGACATCGCCTGACTTCACTTCGGCCTTCTGGCCCGGGGCGGCAAATTCCTTGAGCGGGACGCGACCTTCGCTTTTCAGGCCGACATCTAGAACCGCGAAATCGCCATCAATGCGCAATACGCGTCCGGTGACGACAGAGCCGGCAAAACCCGTATCCGGGCCAAGCGTGGCATCGAGAAGTGCAGCAAAATCCTCCTCGCCGGCATAGGCGAGGCTGGTGGCAGTAGCCATGAAGTTTATGTGTCCTGTACGGGCCGCAGCTGCGGCCATTTTGTCTGCGCCCTTCCACCCTTGGGGGAAGCACGGCTTGGCCCCGGCGCTTTGCGCTGGCAGGCCCAGATGTGGTGGGCGGGATAACGGTCCGCCCTTTGCCGGCCCAGTGACGGGCGCTGCGCCGATTTGCACCGAAGCAGGATGCGGGTGCTTAGAGCCTGACAGCTTGGCGCGTCAAGCGGATTCAAGCCTTTTGTGGATCAATGCGAGGGCAGCGTTGAAGGCTTGGTCAGCATTCAGCGCGGTTGTGTCTATTTCGATGGCATCCGGGGCGGGTTTCAGCGGCGCCACGGGGCGATTGGCGTCTTGCGCGTCGCGGTCGCGGATTTCAGCTTCCACCTGGGCGGGGTCGGCGGCGACACCGCGGGCGGCGAGTTCCAGAAAACGCCGGCGGGCGCGTTCGGCGACACTCGCGGTGATGAAAAGCTTCACCTGAGCCTCGGGGAAAACCACGGTGCCGATATCCCGCCCATCCAGCACAGCACCTTGGGCAGCGCCAAAGCGGCGCTGGAAATCAAGCAGGGCCGCGCGCACGGCGGGGATGGCGGCGACCTTGCTGGCGGCCATGTCTGCCAAGGAACCGCGCAAATCGCCTCGTGCGAGGTCTTCGGGCGTGAGTGCGCGGGCTTCTGCTTCCGCCACGCGGGCGTCCTGGGGGTCTATGCCGCGATCCAGCACCCGCCTTCCGACCGCGCGGTAGAGCAGGCCGGTATCGAGGTAAGGCAGGCCAAGCTCGGCAGCCAGGCGTCGGGCCAGCGTGCCCTTGCCCGCGGCGGCGGGGCCGTCGACTGCAATCACGGTGCCGGGGGCACCGGCAATCACCGTGCCGGCAGGCAGCCTCATGCGGCGCGGATCGCGTCCGACCCGGCCAGGCGGTTCATCAGCGCGGCAAAGCCAGGGAAGGAGGTATCAATGAAGCTGGCGTCATCTACCGTGACGGGGTTTTGCGTGGCGAAACCCATCACCAGGGCGGCCATGGCGATGCGGTGATCCATATGCGTGGTCACCAGCCCGCCGCCGGCGGGCGGTGCGCCCGTGCCATGGACCAGCAGATCATCGCCTTCAATGCTGACCTTGGCGCCATTGGCTTCCAGCAGCGCAGCGGTTGCGGCCAGCCGGTCGCTTTCCTTCACGCGCAATTCAGCAAGGCCACGCATGCGCGTGGTGCCCCGTGCGAAGGAAGCCGCCACGGCCAGGATGGGGTATTCGTCAATCATGGAAGGGGCGCGGCCAGGCGGCACATCCACAGCCTTGAGTGCGGTGTATTCGCCGATGATATCGCCCACAGCCTCACCGCCTTCAATCCGGGCGTTTTCGATCTTGAGCGCGGCACCCATTTCCCTGAGCGTGGTGAAAAGCCCGGTGCGCAAAGGATTGAGCCCGATTTGCGTGAGGCTGATGTGTGACCCGGGCACCAAAAGTGCGGCGACCAGCGGGAAGGAAGCAGAGGATGGATCCCCCGGCACGCTGATGGGCGCGGCCTTTAATTCCGGCTGGCCATCCAGGCGGATGACGCGGCCTTCTTCTGTGTCTTCCACCGCCACCATGGCGCCGAAATGGCGCAGCATGTTTTCCGTATGGTCGCGCGTGGGTTCCGGTTCCACCACGCGGGTGATGCCCGGCGCACAAAGCCCCGCCAGCAGGCAGGCGCTTTTGACCTGAGCGGAGGCCACAGGCAGGCGGTAATCAAGCGGCAGAGGGTCCTGCGCGCCGCGCACGGCCAGCGGCAGGCGGCCCCCCTCACGGGTCCAGAATTGCGCACCAGTGGCCGAAAGCGGGTCTGTCACCCGCTTCATGGGGCGGCGGCGGAGCGAGGCATCGCCCGTCATCACCGCGAACAACGGATGGCCGGAGAGCAAGCCCAGCAATAGCCGCGCCGCGGTGCCGGAATTGCCCATATCCAGCACATCGGCCGGTTCGGTCAGGCCGCCCACGCCGCGGCCCGAAACCCGCCATTGGCCGGGGGCAAGCTGCTCCACCTCGGCGCCGAGTGCCCGCATGGCGGCGGCGGTGCGCAGCACATCCTCGCCTTCCAGCAGGCCGGTGATATCGGTTGTGCCCACCGCCAGCGCGCCAAACATGAGCGCACGGTGGCTGATGGATTTATCGCCCGCCACGCCGGCTTGGCCGGAGAGCGGGGCGGTGGGTTTGCTGGCGCGGAAGGGGCGGGGGGCGGCGGTGGACATGGGGGCCGTTTGACATGGCAGGGCCGGGCGTGGCAATGCGCGCCACCCTATTTTCCGGGTCGCGTCGCGGTTTGGCTGATTCTATCTGTCTACCCGTGGCGTGCCCAAACCCTATGCCGCGCCCTGCGGTCTTCATGAGGCGTTTCCATGGCAAAGCCCGAACTCGGCCTGAAGCGGACCTGCGTAGGTTGCGGCGCGAAGTTCTACGACATGACGCGTAGCCCGGCGCATTGCCCGAAATGCGGTGTCGAACAGCCGGCCGATCAACCGCGCGTGCGGCGCGGTGCGGCGAATATACCCGATGAGCGGCTGAAGAAGGCCCCCGGCACCCCAGCGGCAGAGCCCGATGATATCGAAGTGGAAGATATCGAAGGCGATGAGGCGATCGAAGACGCCGAGGAGCTGGAGGATGATGCCGAGGATATCGCGGAAGATATCGAAGTCGGCACGGATCGCGACGAAGAACACTGAAGCTTAGCGCCTGCGCCAATCCCCTATTGTGATGATTGGCGCATCGCGTAATTTTTCTGGGCTCATCACATAAGCCCAGGCGCGTCGCTGTTGGCCCATGGTATCCGTGGCAGTGATGATGGTGCGGCGATACATTCCGGTATCGGCGCCCTCCGGCGCGGCGTCTTCGATCTCATCCAAAATGGGCAGGGCGGCGGCGATATCCTTGAAGGTCAGGATTTCGCCTTGCACCAGTGCCCTGTCAGCAAGGGTGAGGGCCGGGTAATCGCCCAGATCATGCAGCCGCCCTTGTGCATGTGCCGGCGTGATGGCTGTGATGCCGGCCGCCTGCGCCGGCCCATGCCAGAAGCCGCCTTGCATCAGCGTGCCATAGACGAAGACATCTGAGAGTACATGGCAGCCTTCGCCATTGCGCGCGGCTGCCGCAACGGGCGCTGTATCCAGCCCATGCGTGGCAAAGCCCCGGCAGACAATCTCTACATACTTGGCTGATGGCGTGGCGAAATTTTCGCAGCGTTCCGGGCGCACCTGATAGGCGATGGCGGCTTCGGCATTGCCTGTGGCGGTGATGATCTGGCGCAGGCGCGGCTGATAGGCTTGCGGCACGCCTTCCTTCTGATCCAGCGCGCGCCAGGCGGGTTCGGTCACTTCCAGCAGCACGCCTTCAACATAACCGCCAAGCCGGGGCTGGAAATTGAGCACCCCGCCGCCCCTTCCCTTGCCGAAGAAATCGAACCGAAGCTGGGCATCGGGCATGAGCCCCGTTCCCACAGGGCGCAGCGCTGATGGATCATGCCCATGGCGCGCGCACCAATCCCGCCAATCCGCCGCATCCGTATTGGAACCATAGGCGAAGCTATAGGCGGGGCGCATGGCGGTGATCTCAGCGGAAGGCAAGCACCGCCAGCATCAATGTACCGAGCGCGATGCGATAATAGCCAAAGGGCGTGAAGCCAATGCGCCCGATCAGTGCCAATACGGCGCGCACGGTGAAGAAGGCGACCACAAAGGCGGCAATGAAACCCACGCCAATCTGGCCGAAGGCGCTGGGGTCAATTTCGCTCCGCACTTTCCACAAGCTGTAGAAGCTGGCAGCGAACATGGTTGGGATGGCGAGCACAAAGGAGAATTCGGCTGCGGTGCGCCGTTCCACCCCGATCAGTAGCGCGGTGATGATGGTGGCAGCAGACCGTGATGTGCCGGGGATCATGGCCAAAGCCTGGCCAAGCCCGACCAGTACAGCGGCGAGCGGGCCGATTTCCGGCACGCTATGGATGCTGGGGGCCGGGCGGAAGCGTTCGATCGCGATAATGGCGATGCCGCCCAGGATGAGTGCCACGGAGACCACCCAAGGATTGAACAGCAGCGTGGTGATGGTTTTGTGAAACAGCAAACCAATGATCGCCGCTGGCAGAAAGGCGAGCATCAGATTGATAACGTAATAGCGTTCCCGCCCCGGGCGCCACATGCCGCGCAGCAAATCCAGGATCAGGCCGCGATAAATCCAGCACACCGCGAGGATTGCGCCGAGTTGAATGGAGATTTCAAAAACCTTACCGGGCGGGCCTTCAAAGCCGATCAATTCGCCAAGCAGAATCAAATGCCCGGTCGAGGAAATGGGCAGGAATTCGGTGAAGCCTTCGACAATGCCCATCAGAAGGGCAGAGAAAAGGGCGCTCAGGTCCATGCGCTTCATCCATATCCGGCGCGGGCTGGCTGCCCGATTCGCGATGGAGCATTTTCAAGCCAAGTGGAACACTTGGCGACTCGGAAAATGCGACCAAACGCGCATAGATGCTTGCGCCGGGGCGCGGCGCCTGTCCACGCCCCGGCGTATGGATTTTCAGTAACGGTATTGTTCGGCCTTGAAGGGACCCTGGGAATCCACACCGATATAGCCGGCCTGCTGCGCGGTGAGTTGCGTGAGCGTCGCACCAACCTTGGCCAGATGCAGCGCCGCCACCTTCTCATCCAAATGCTTCGGCAGGGTGTAGACCTTGCGCTCATACTTGGACGTATTGGTCCAGAGTTCGATCTGCGCGAGTACCTGGTTGGTGAAGGAAGCCGACATCACGAAGGAAGGATGGCCCGTGGCATTGCCAAGGTTCACCAGGCGGCCTTCGGACAGTAGGATGATGCGCTTCTGGTCAGGGAATTCGATTTCATCCACCTGCGGCTTCACATTATCCCACTTCATATTCCGCAGCCCGGCCACCTGAATTTCGGAATCGAAATGCCCGATATTGCAGACAATGGCGCGGTGCTTCATGGCGCGCATGTGATCAACCGTGATCACATCCACATTGCCAGTCGCGGTCACGAAGATATCGGCCATCGGCGCGGCTTGTTCCATGGTGACGACCTGATAGCCTTCCATGGCGGCTTGCAGGGCGCAGATGGGGTCCACTTCGCTCACCATCACGCGGCAACCGGCATTGCGGAGCGACGCGGCAGAACCCTTGCCCACATCACCAAAGCCGCAAACCATGGCGACCTTGCCGGCCATCATCACATCGGTGCCGCGACGGATCGCATCCACCAATGATTCACGGCAGCCATAGAGATTGTCGAATTTCGACTTCGTCACGCTGTCATTCACATTGATCGCCGGGAACAGCAGGCGCCCTTCCTTGGCCATGATGTAAAGCCGATGCACGCCCGTGGTGGTTTCTTCCGAAACACCCTTGATGGCAGCAGCAAGCTTGGCGAACCAGCCCGGCTTGGTCTTCAGGCATTTTTTGATGAGGGCGAAGAAGACTTCTTCTTCCTCATTCGTGGCCTTGTCCAGGAACGCGGTATCGCCCTGTTCGGCGCGTAGCCCGTAATGCACCAGCAGGGTCATGTCGCCGCCATCATCGAGCAGCACGTTAGGCTCCCCGCCATCGGCCCATTCCAGGGTACGCTGCACATATTCCCAATATTCCGGGAGGGTTTCGCCCTTCACGGCGAAAACCGGCGTGCCGGTCGCTGCGATGGCGGCAGCGGCGTGATCCTGGGTTGAGAAGATATTGCAGGAAGACCAGCGCACATCGGCGCCAAGGTGCTTCAGGGTTTCAATCAGCACCGCCGTTTGGATGGTCATGTGCAGGCAGCCCGCGATGCGCGCACCCTTGAGCGGCCGGGAAGCGCCATATTCAGCGCGCACCGCCATCAGGCCGGGCATTTCGTCCTCGGCCATGGCAATTTCCTTCCGCCCCCAGGCGGCGAGGGAAAGGTCTTTCACGATGTAATCGGCGGTGGCCATGGCAAATTCTCCGTTTGATGGGGGGCGGGTAACACGTGGCGCGGGGTGGGGCTAGAGGGAAAGAAGCATATAAAGATGTCTTTATGTTATTTTTTGGGCTTATCCCGCGCCCCAGCCCCGCTAAGCTGCCCACGGAACCCAGGGGGCGGATATGGCAGAAGAAGCATTAGGGATTCTTGAACAGCGGCGGATCGAAGCCGCCTTCGCCAAGGGCATTTATGAGGAAATGAAGGCGCAACTTGGGGAGGAGAAGGCGAAATCCATCCTATCCGCCGCCATCATCAAGCTTTCCAAGGAAACCGCCGCCGAGATGGCCAAGCAAGGGCCGGAGGGGAAGCCATCATTGGAGCATTTCATCTCCCTCCAGCCGCTATGGACCAAGGGGGATGCGCTGCAGATCGAAACGCTGCGCAAGGACGCCAAGCATTATGATTTCAACGTCACGCGCTGCCGCTATGCGGAGATTTATCGCGCCATGGGGCTGGCGGAGCTTGGCGCGATCCTGTCCTGCAATCGCGATGGGGCGTTTTGTGAGGGCTACGACCCCAAGCTAAAGCTGGAACGCACGCAAACCATTATGAGTGGGGCGAGCCACTGCAACTTCCGCTACAGGTATGAGGATTAGCGCGCATATCCGGCTACGCCGCAACGAGTGGCGCGGCTTATGAACGCAGCATGGGCGGATGGTCCCGCAAGCTGGCGGATGCCTTGGCGCTGCGCAAGCCGGCTGCGCGCGCCTGCTGCGTGCGGTGACAAAACAATGCCCATGCCCACCGCTAGCCGCATACTTTGTTGGCCCATTTACGCCGCTGTCGGGAACCGACAGCGGCGATGGGACCACTAGGACTACTGGGGAATTAGGGTAGCACTGTCTGTTGGGAGAAGATGAACGAGTAGCTCGAGAGGTAGTCTTTCGGCTGTAGCGGTGGCGGACGACGAATCGCACGCTGAAGGGCCGCCCCGTGCTGCTGGTCTGTCGTACGTGTTGCGATGTTGGCAGACGCGTGGCAGTCCATGCATGTGGCGGGACCCCCTTGCGCGGCCGGCGAGCCCCGCTGCGCATAGGTTTCCATAGTGGTGTTCGCGATCACCCGAGTGTTTGGAGCTAAGCTAACAAGGTTGGGCACCATATTGTTGGGGATTGGTGGTTGGTTGTTCTGGGCGTGAGGTACCAATTGGCCTGCCGTGAGCTGTGGGGGCTTCGGGAAAGTCGGCCACTGCACATCGATCAGCCGGTAGTACTGGAACACGGATGCCTGCGGCAGCTGGCGCCAGACCCATGCGTTCACCGCGTTCGCATAATTGTCCAACGGCGTGGTGCGGCCGATCTGCTGCGGCGCGGTGTAGGGAGCACACCCGGCCGGCGTGTTGGGTGCAGTGCAGGCAGCGGTCGGGGCGATGTTGACCTGGCACTTGTAGTGAAGATCACTCGTCTCCGTGCAGGTCGGGTTGAAGTAGGTGTAGCTAGAGCGGGCGTTGCGCGGCGCGCCAGTCGCGGGGCGCGGATCGCTCGCCAACCGGGTTGCGAGATTATAGTTGGGGGAATTGTCTACGTGCTCAAATGTCGACCAAACCATTTGGGAGGCACCAGGCAAGCGGCGGATGATGTGCAGCCCAACAAGACCGACAGTCCGCGTCGAGGTCACGCCATTCGGATCAGTCACTTGCGCTTGGGCCGTCAGGTAACGGTTGTTGTTTGGATCGTTTGGCGGCAGGATCAACCACGCCGCCTTCAATTCGATTGTGCCAGTGCCATCGCCAAAGACCATGCGATTGCCCAAGCAGTCCGTGTCGTTGCCATAACCCATCGGTAGGCGGAACCCTGCTTGCGATCCGCTTGGCGCTAGGGTGGCGCAGTTGAACTGCGCGGCCATACCGTTTAACGGCTGACCGGGCAGGGCGCGTTGGATGAAATCCACCTCGTTGGGGTTCATGCGCACATCATAGTAGGTGAGGTTTCCGGCTTGGCTGGTCAGCCACACAGCACCGCTTGCCTGATTGATACCGCTGAACCCATATTTGTTAATGGCTTGCAGCACCAGCGGCGGGCGATTGCCCGTGTTCCCCGGGCCGCTTACGTTGCCCGACATCACTGTGGTCGCCGGCAAGTAGGTCTGCCACACAGGCGGCTGAGCCAATGGTTGAACTCCAAATTGGCTAAGCCGCACGGAAGTATCGGGCACCACGCCACCAGGTTTTGCTTGCCAGTTCAGATAGATGAACTGTTGCCAAGCAATGCAGTTCGCTACTTGTTGCCCCGGTGTCTCATTTCCTGTGGAAAACAAATTTGGTAAGGATGGAGTTCCAACCTGAAAGGGACATAGTGGGCGTGGTGTCGGCGTCTGCGCGTTTGATGCGGTGCTGCCGGCGAAGAGAGCGGCTACGAGCGCTATCGCTCCGACGAAGGTGTTTGTCCTTTTGCGCATTGTCATCTCCCCTACAAGACAACGTAGACGGCAAGCCGTTTCCACGACTAGCTTTCGCGTACTCAGCTCTCAATCGCTGAAGCGTTGTTAACTAAGCTCTTTCAACAACGATTAGTCAAGAGGGATTTAGGTAAAAGGGAGTGTTGCCAAAGAATAGCAATTTTTAAGTGCGTGGCGTCCATGTCACCCCTGGAACGTCGTAGCCGCGCCTCATATTAACTGATGTGGCGCGCGCAGACCGGATCTGGCGGGGTATACGCCTGGCCACCGAGACCTATCGCCCCTGTCTCGCAGCCTACGGGGCGGTCGCAGCGTTTCCGGCCTGCACAGTTCACGCTTTGTTTGACGCGGCAGGCATTGAACAGGTGACGGAAAGCGAAATCACCATTCGGCAGGATTTCACGGATTTTGAGGATTGGTGGGACCCCTGGGTCGCCGGTGGGCAGGGCATTGCCGGCGCCTTCATCGCCGCCTTGCCGTCATTACGCATTCCGCCAATCAAGGATATCGCGCACCGCGCCTATCTGGCGGGCGGCGTTGAAGGGCCGCGATCCTTTGTGGCCGTTGCGCGGTTGGTGGTAGGGCGGAAGCCCGGCCGAGGCTATTCACTACGCGCAATCCGGTGAAGAGTGCGCCTTCAACTGCGGGAGGAAGGCAGCGCCATGGAAATGGAACGCATCGGTTTTCTGGGTCTGGGCGCCATGGGTGGCCCGATAGCGACGCGCATGGCGGATTGGGCGCAGCGCAATCCGGGCAAGCGCATTCTGGTCTTTGATCCCCGCGCTGAAGCCATGCAGCGCGCGGCGGAAGCGGGGGCGGAGGCCATGGGCTCGGTCGCTGCAGTCGCTGCGCAATGCAGCGTGGTGTTCGCCTGCCTGCCGAGTGCTGAAACCTCTGAACGCGTGGCTTTGGGCGCTGAGGGCATTGCCGGAATACCTGGCGCGGTGCGCACCTATATCGAAATGTCCACCATCGGCAGCGCGGCCATGCAGCGCATTGCTGCGGGGCTTGCTGAAAAAGGCATTGCGCTGATTGATTCACCCATCAGCGGTGGCGTGCCGGGGGCGGAAACCGGCGCGCTTGCGGTGATCGCGTCCGGCGCACCGGAAGCGTTGCAGCAAGTGATGCCGCTGTTGCAGGTAGTGGGGCGCACGGTTTTCACCATTGGTGACACGCCGGGGCTGAGCCAAACCATGAAGCTTGCGAATAATCTGCTCTCGCTTGCGGGCATGGTGCTGACGTCTGAGGCATTTGCGCTTGGTGCCAAGGCGGGCATTGATACAGCCCTGATGTGCGATGTGATCAATGCCAGCACGGGGCGGAATAGCTCAACTGTGACGAAATTCCCGCGCGCCGTTTTGACGGGGCAGTTTTCGGGCGGTGCGAGCAATGCCATTGTCTCCAAGGATTTGTCTTTGGCGGTGGCGGAATTTGCGGCGTTTGGGCTTTCCGCCCCCATGGCGGCGTTGGCGCGTGAAATGCTGAATATTGCGAAGAATCGCTTCGGCCCTGATGCGGATATGACCTCCGTCGCGCAGCTTTATGAGGAATGGGCGGGCGTTTCGATGCAATCGCCCAACCCTGTGAAGAGCGCGGGGTAGGTTTGGTTGAAATGGATAAGGCAAAAGCGGGGCTTGGCTTCTTTGAACGCTATCTGAGCCTTTGGGTTGCTTTATGCATCGTGGTGGGCATTGGGCTTGGCGCGGTGATGCCTGGGCCGTTTCGCATTCTGGGTGAGGCTAACCTCGCCAAGGTCAATCTGCCGGTCGCGGTACTGATCTGGCTGATGATTATCCCAATGCTGCTGCGCGTAGATTTCGGCGCCATTGCGGAAGTGGGCAAGCATTGGCGTGGAATTCTGGTGACGGTTGGCGTGAATTGGCTGGTGAAACCTTTCAGCATGGCGCTGCTGGGGTGGTTCTTTATCGGCTGGCTGTTCCGGCCCTGGCTGCCGGAAGCGCAGATTGAAAGCTATATCGCGGGCTTAATTTTGCTGGCCGCGGCGCCCTGCACGGCGATGGTCTTCGTCTGGTCCAATCTTTCGGAAGGGGAGCCGAATTTCACGCTGAGCCAGGTGGCGTTGAATGATGCGATCATGATCATCGCCTTCGCGCCGCTGGTTGGATTTCTGCTTGGGCTTTCCGCGATCATCGTGCCTTGGGATACGCTGTTTCTTTCTGTGTTGCTCTATATCTTGTTGCCGGTGATCCTGGCACAGCTTTGGCGCCGACGCTTGCTGGCGCGGGGTGGAGAAGCAGCGCTGGCGCAGGTATTACGGCGGCTTGGGCCGGTTTCGCTTTCGGCGCTGTTGCTGACGCTGGTGCTGCTGTTCGGTTTTCAGGGGCCGCAGATCATCGCGCAGCCCTTGGTGATTGCGCTGCTGGCGGTGCCGATCATCATTCAGGTCTATTTCAATGCGGGGCTGGCGTATTGGCTGAACTGGCAATGTGGTTCAGCCCATGCCGTGGCTGGGCCATCGGCGCTAATTGGCGCGAGCAATTTCTTCGAATTGGCGGTGGCGGTGGCGATCAGCCTTTTTGGGTTTGATTCGGGTGCGGCCTTGGCCACCGTGGTTGGCGTGCTGGTGGAAGTGCCGGTCATGCTTTCCGTGGTCGCGATCGTGATGCGGAGCAAGGCCTGGTATCAACGGGGTTAGGGAGGGAAACGGGGATGCGGCTCAAAGATAAGGTTGCGATCATTACAGGCGGCGCGCATGGCATGGGCGAAGCCGAGGCGCGGCTATTCGCCAAGGAAGGCGCCATTGTGATCATCGCTGATCGTCGCGCTGATTTGGGTGAAGCGCTGGCGGCTGATATCACCGCAAGCCAGGGGCGCGCGAGCTTTGTCGCCATTGATGTGGCGCAGGAAGCGGATTGGAAGCGGCTGATTGAAAGGGCGCTGTCCGATTACGGGCGCATTGATATTCTGGTGAATAACGCTGGCATCAGCGGTAGCTCCGTTGGCGATATGCTATCACTGGAGGGCTGGAATCAGCTCATGTCCATCAATGCGACGGGCGTGTTTTTGGGGACTACTTTGGCGGGCCAGGTGATGGCGGGGCAGGGGAAGGGTTCCATCGTCAATATCTCCTCCATCATGGGATTCGTGAGTAGTGCGGAAGGGCATCCGGGCTATTCCGCTTCCAAGGGCGCGGTGCGGTTGCTCACGAAAAATGCTGCGGTGCGCTGGGGGCCGCAGGGGGTGCGCGTCAATTCTGTGCATCCCGGTTATCTGCCGCCAATGCTCGGGGGTACGAATGGGCCGGGGCGGTCGGCAAAGATTCCACTGACACCGCTGCGCCGCTTGGGGGAGGCGATTGAGGTTGCCTATGGTGTTTTGTTCCTCGCTTCCGATGAGGCATCCTTCATCACAGGTACGGAATTGGTGATTGATGGCGGCTTTATCGCGCAATAATGGGGCATGTGACATGAAAATCGTTGATGCGCAGATCCATATCTGGTCCAAGGGCACGCCTTCAGGTCTGCATCGTAAGGTGTCTTCCTTCACGGTAGAGGAAGCTTTGCGTGAAATGGACGAAGCGGGCGTGCATGCGGCGGTGATCCATCCGCCGTCAAGCTGGGACCCGGACTCAAACGCCATGGCGGTGGAAGCCGCGCGCAAATATCCGGAACGCTTTGCGGTCATGGGCCAATTCCCACCAACGCGGCCGGAATTGCGGCATCTGATCCGTGGCTGGAAGAATCAGCCAGGCATGCTTGGCCTCCGATGGGCCTTACTGCACCCGGAAGAACAGGTGTGGTTGCGCGATGGCACGTTGGATTGGTTGTGGCCGGCGGCGGAGCAGGAAGGATTGCCGATTTCCTGCATGGGTGGGTTGTTCCTGAAGGAGTTTCGCCAAATCGCTGAGGCGCATCCAAACCTCAAAATGATCCTGGATCATTGTGGCCTGGTGCGGACCGGGCAGGATGAAGCGGCCTTTGCCAAGCTTGACGAATTGGTGGCACTGGCGAAGCTGCCCAATGTCGCGGTGAAAGCAACAGGTGCGCCGCATTATTCGACGCAGGGTTATCCTTACCGCAATATCCATGATGGCTTGCAGCGGATTTTTGATGCCTTTGGGCCGAAGCGCTTTTTCTGGGGCACGGATATCACCCGGATGCCGTGCAGCTACCGCCAATGCGTGACCTTCTTCACCGAGGAATTGCCCTGGCTGAAGGGCGAAGACCTTGAATGGGTGATGGGCCGCGCGGTGTGTGAGTGGCTCGGGTGGGAATTGCCCTTCGATTGAAGCGTTTTTCCTATTCCGCGCGTATATTATTGGCTTCGATAACCGTCTTCCATTTGGCGCGATCGCGTTGGATGGTCGCGACCATTTCTTCAATCGTGCCTCCGCGCGGCTGGTAGCCGAGTGAAATCAGGCGCTGCGCCACTTCGGGATTTTGCAGGGCGCGATTCACCTCAGCGTTCAGTCTTTCAAGAATGGGGCGCGGTGTGGCGCCTGGGGCGGCGATGCCGAACCAATTATCAGCGGCAAATTCTGGCAGACCGGAAGCGGCAATGGTGGGCACGCCCGGCAGCACGGGTGAGGGCGGGACGCTGGTAAAAGCAATCGCCCGCACCGCGCCGGAGCGGATATGGGGCAGGATTTCCGCCAGATTGCCGAACATCATATCCACGCGCCCGGCGATGATTTCCGCAATGGCGGGCGGGCCGCCGCGAAAGGGGACATGCACCATGCGAATGCCGGCCATATTCGTGAATTGCGCGGCCCAAAGCTGATAGGAACTGCCAACGCCGGAAGACCCATAGGTCAGCTTATCGGGATTGGCGCGGGCGTAATCAATCACCTGCTGCACCGTGGTGAAGGGTGTTTTGGCTGAGACATAAAGCAGATTATCCAAGCCCGCGATGATGACACTTTGCGCAAGGTCTCGGTCTGGATTGAAGTTCAGCGTGACACCCGGCATGATGGGTGATGTCGCGGCAATGCTCATGGTTTGCAGCAGTAGCGTATAGCCATCTGGCCGCGCGGCGGCGACAGTGCCAGCAGCGATCAACCCATTGGCGCCGGTGCGGTTTTCCACCGTGACCGGCTGGCCCAGCGCATCACGGAGCCTTTCAGCAAATAGGCGTGCCAGGATATCAGCGCCGCCACCTGGCGGAAAGCCATTGATGAGCGTGATAGGCTGAGCGGGCCAATTCTGGGCCTGGCTTGCTGGGGATGTGACCAACAAGGCCAAAGCCGTCAGGGTCAGCATGAACCATTTGCGCATCTTGGCTTCCTTCTGCATCGCCACGCCTTGTCTGCGGTGCTTGCCGGAAGCTTGCCAGGATCAGGGCCCGATGCAAGCCCAAAAGGGGGCTTTGAAATACGCGCACTTCGCCTATCATGTTTGGCAAAGGGGAAGCGCGATGAAAGCTGATTACGTTATTGTTGGTGGTGGTTCGGCTGGCTGCGTGCTGGCCAATCGCCTTTCCGAAGACCCTGGCAACCAGGTGCTGCTGATTGAAGCGGGGGGCAAGGATTGGAACCCGCTGATCCATATCCCCGCCGGCTATATGAAGTTACTCGATCACCCGACGCTGACTTGGGGCTTCAAGGCGGATCGCAGTTCCGGGTTGAATGGGCGCGAAATCAATTATCCGCGCGGCCGCGTTTTGGGTGGATCAAGTTCGATCAATGGTATGATCTATATCCGGTCTCAGCCGGAAGATTATGATCACTGGTCGCAGCTTGGAAATCGCGGCTGGTCTTCAGGCGATGTGCTGCCCTACTTCAACAAATCCGAGAAATGGCAGGGGCCGGATAAGGCGGCGCATGGCAAGGATGGTTTTCTCTATACCTCGCCGTCGCGTGACCAGCCGGAGCTTTGTCAGGCGGCGATTGAAGCGGGCCAGCAAATGGGTTGGGATTTCCGCGATGATTTGAATGATCTGCCGCACGGGCTTGGTGATCATATCGGCTGGGTGCAGCAGACGCGCGGTGGGCGGTTCCGTGCGAGTGCGGCGCGATCCTATCTGCGCCCCGCCATGGGGCGGCCCAATCTGCGCGTGGTAACCAATGCGTTAGTGCATCGCGTAGTCTTCGAAGGCAAGCGCGCGGTGGGCGTCGAGTATTCGCGCGGTGGTGTTGCTGAACGCGCGGATGCAGCGGTGGAGGTTATTCTCTCCGCCGGTGCCATTGGCTCGCCCCATATCCTGCAACTTTCTGGTGTGGGGGATGCGGAACATCTGGCCGGTCTTGGCATTCCTGTGCTGCATGAATTGCGCGGTGTCGGGCGGAATTTTCAAGACCATTTCCTGGTGCGCGTGCAAGCCGTGGTGAAGGATGTGGCGACGCTGAATGAACGCACGCGCGGCCTGCGCCTGGCCGGTGAGGTGCTGAAATTTGCTGTCTTGGGGCGAGGGGTGCTGACCTATGCGGCATCGCTTCTTGCGGCTTCCTTCAAGGCTTTGCCGGAAAGTGCGACGCCCGATATGCAGGCGCTGTTTGCTTCCGCGAGCTATGCTCCGGGTGCGACACGGGTTTTGGATACCAAGCCCGGTATGACCGCCGGCGTTTGGCAGATGCGCCCGGAAAGCCGCGGCTTCATTGCAGCCCGCAGTGCTGATCCGCGCGAACAGCCGACCATCAACCCAAATTATTTGGCAGAAGACCGTGACCAGCGCAGTATTGTTGCGGGGCTTCGCGCCATGCGTGAATGGTTCAGCAAACCCGCGCTACAACGCTTCATGGTGGCGGAATCCATGCCAGGGCCGGAAGTGCAGACAGATGAGGAATGGCTGCATTACGCGCGCCAGATTGGCAGCACGGTGTTCCACGCTTCCTGTTCCTGCCGCATGGGGCCGGATGTGATGTCGGTGGTGGATGAAAGGCTGCGCGTGCATGGGCTTGAAGGGCTGCGCGTGATTGATGCCTCGATCATGCCAGCCGTGACCTCCACCAATACCAATGCACCGACGATCATGATCGCGGAAAAGGGTGCGGATATGCTGCGCGCGGATGCACGGGCGCGGCTGGCCGCGTGAATGCCGGGCAGTTTTGCGCGGGCTCAGCCTTGTCCCCGCGCAAATTCTGATCCGGATCAAATCGCCGCCTGACACATAAGGCAGACTTATCACCGTTTGGTTTTTTGCGTATTTGCGTGAATATAGCGGCTCAAGGGCCAGTATGACCTGGCAGAAGGGTGGGAGTTAACGACATGAGCGCAGTCATGGAAGCGACAAGGGCGGCGGGCAGCGACAAGGGGCTCGATTACGATGCCATTGTCATTGGTGCGGGCATGTCCGGGCTCTATCAGCTTATCCGGCTGCGCCAATTGGGCATGAAGGCGCGGGTGTTTGAAGCCGGCACAGGGGTGGGCGGCACCTGGTATTGGAACCGCTATCCCGGCTGTCGCTTCGATTCTGAAAGCTATTCCTATGGCTATTCCTTCGACAAGGATTTGCTGAAGGAATGGCATTGGACCGAACATTTCGCGCCGCAACCGGAAACCGAACGCTATTTGAACCTGGTCGCCGATAAATATGATTTGCGCCGCGATATCCAATTCCAGGCACGCGTGAAGGCGGCGCGCTGGGATGAGGCGGCACGCAGTTGGACCGTGACATTGGAAGATGGCAGCACGCATAAAACGCGCTTCCTGATCACCGCGATTGGCGCACTTTCCGCACCGACCATGCCGCAATTTCCGGGCATTGCCGATTTCAAGGGGCAATCCTTCCACACCGGGCTTTGGCCCAAGGAAAAGGTGGATTTCACCGGCAAGCGCGTGGCGGTGATTGGCACGGGCGCTTCCGGCGTGCAGACCATTCAGGAAGTGGCGAAAACCGCCAAGCAGCTTGTGGTCTTCCAGCGCACACCCAATTGGTGCGCGCCTTTGCATAATGGCAAGATCAGCGCTGAGGAAATGGCGGAAATCCGCAGCCGCTATGATCAGATTTTCAAGCGTTGCGAGGAAACCTTTTCCTGCTTTCTGCACACGCCTGATCCGCGCAATACCTTCGATGTCTCGGCCGCGGAACGTGAGGCCTTTCTGGAAAAGCTCTATTCCGAAAAGGGCTTCGGGATTTGGGTTGGCAATTTCAAGGATTTGCTGACCAATCGCGCGGCGAATGAGGAAGTGTCGCGTTTTGTCGCGAATAAAATCCGTCAGCGCGTGAAGGACCCGAAAGTGGCGGAGATGCTGATTCCAACAAATCACGGTTTTGGAACCAGGCGCGTGCCTTTGGAAACCTTCTATTTCGAATGCTACAACCAGCAGAATGTGACGCTGGTAGACAGCAAGACAACACCGATCGAGCGCATTACGCCAACTGGCATCAAGACAAGCGAAGCCGAATATGAATTCGATATCATCGTTTATGCCACGGGCTTTGACGCGCTGCGCGGCGCTTTCGACCGGATTGAATTCCAGGGCGCGGATGGCGTGACGCTGAAGGAAATATGGCAGGATGGCGCGACATCGCTGGTTGGCATGATGCAAAAGGGCATGCCGAATATGTTCATGCTGCTGGGCCCCCATACCGCGCTTGGGAATATTCCGCGTTCCATTGAATTCAATGTGGAATGGGTGAGCGATCTGCTGGCTTATGCGCAAACCAAGCACATTACGCGCGTGGAAGCGACCGAAGCGGCGATGGAAAAATGGATGGATCACGTCATGGAATTGGCCAAGGGCCTGCTTTCCATGGAAGTTGATTCCTGGATGACTGGCGTCAATCTGAATGTTGCGGGCAAGCAAAAGCGCATCGTCGCGCGGTATACTGGCAGCGCGCCAAGCTATCGCGCCTGGGCGAATGATATGGCGGCGCAGGGCTATGCCGGGATTACGCTGGAATAAGCGTTAAGTCAGGCATTGAAGGCAACGTAACCAAGCGCGGAAAGGTCATAACCGCCAAGGCGCGCGGCGCGGGTGGCGAAGACCTCGCCCCGCGTGAAGGCCAGTAATTTCTGCACGGGATCGCTGAAGAAATGCCGGCGGTCCATCACCAGGTCAAAACGCTCGCGGAATAGCGGCAGGAAAGTGAGGCCACGCGCCGCGGCTTCGGCGCGAATGCCAAAGCCGACATCGGCGCGGCCTTCGGCGATGCTGGCCGCGACCTCATCTTCGGAAAGGGCGGGGCTTGGCAGGAAGCCTATCTGATCAAGGCGCAGCCCCGCTTCTGAAAGCAAATGCGTCAGCAACACATGGCTGCCAGCGCGCGGCTGGCGCCCCGCCACGCGCAGGCCTGGGCGCGCCAAATCCGCGATACCTGTCAGCACGCCAGGGTTGCCTTGGGGCAGGATCAAGCCTTGCTCTCGCCAGGCCCAAATAATGCCGACAAAGCCGCGCCCGGCCAGGAACTCACGTGCCGCCGGTTCGTTGAAGCTGTTGCTATCGGGGTCGAGCAAATGGCTGGCGGCGACCAATGCCTCGCCGGCGGCCAGCGCGATCAGCCCATCCAGGCTGCCGCCGCCGCGCAAAGCCAGCCCACAGCCGGATTGCCGCGCCGCCCAATCGAGCAAAGGGTCATGGCTGCCGGCCAGGATGGGGGGTGGGTCCAGGCGTTGCGCCGCGCCGGCATCGGCCTGGGCGGCGAGCCAGCGTTCAAGCTGCCGGCGCGGGAAAAGCCATTTCCCGCCAAGCTGCGCCGCCGGCAGCTTTTGTGCGCGCGCAAGCTCATAAAGCGATCGTTCGGAAAGGCGGAGGAAGCGCGCGGCTTCCTTAAGAGTCAACACATCCGGCATTTGCTGGCGAATTTCGGCAAATACCGGCACTTAGTCAAGTGACACGGCGAATTGACGCAGGTTTCACCGATCCGCATTTAAGCCTGATACCGGGAGGATGGGGTGCAGGACCTTGCCAGCGCATTCACAACTGCTTTTGGCTTGATCCTTTCCCTGGACCCGGCGGTGCTGGCCATTGTGGCGCTGTCTTTACGCGTTAGCCTTTCCGCGCTGTTCTTGGCGGCACTGATTGGCCTGCCGCTCGGGGCGCTTTTGGCGGTGGCGCGGTTTCCGGGGCGGGGGGGCGTGATCACGCTGACCAATGCGCTGATGGGGCTACCGCCGGTGGTGGTGGGGTTGCTGATCTATCTGCTGCTATCGCGGTCCGGGCCGCTCGGTTCCTTCGGGATGTTGTTCACGCCGACAGCCATGATCATCGCTCAGGCCGTGCTGATCACGCCCATTCTGGCGGCGCTGACGCGGCAAGTGCTGGAAGGCATGTGGGAAGAATATGCGGAACAGCTCCGGTCCTTCGGGGCCGGGCCGTGGCGCGCGGTGCCGACGCTGTTGTGGGATGGGCGCTTTCTGCTGCTGACGGTGCTGCTGGCGGGGTTTGGTCGGGCAGCGGCGGAAGTGGGCGCGGTGATGGTGGTGGGCGGCAATATTGAAGGCTTCACCCGCGTGATGACCACCGCAATTGCGCTTGAAACAAGCAAGGGCGATTTGCCGTTGGCGCTCGCGCTCGGGATTGTGCTGATGGCGATTGTGCTTGGCGTGAATGCGCTGGCGCAGGGGGTGCG